>JBDSJC010000046.1:0-30181 GCA_039917655.1 Tepidiformaceae bacterium | reverse complement strand
CGGCAATGAAGTTCCGCGAACAACTGAACGCCTCGGCCAGCGAAACACAGCGCGTCAGCGTCAACGACCTGCTGGTCAAAGCCTGCGCGATCGCCATCGAACGCCACCCCAAGTTCAACGCCGAGTTCGCCGAAGCCGGATTGGAGATGCACGACAAGATCAACATCGACATCGGCATTGCCCTCGATGACGGGCTGATCGCCCCGGCCATCCTCGATTGTGGGCACAAGTCGCTCGGCCACATCGCCACGGAGAGCAAAGATCTCGTGGCGCGGGCAAAGTCCGGCCATCTGCGGGTCGACGAGTACAGCGAAGGGAACTTCACGATCACAAACCTCGGCGCCTACGGCGTGGAGACGCTAATAGGCATCATCAACCCGCCCCAGGCAGCCATCCTCGGCGTCGGGTCGGTGATGGCCCAGCCAGTCGTCCGTGACGGGCAGATCGTGGTCGCGCAGGTGATGAAGATCGCCCTCAGCGCCGACCATCGCGTCAGCGACGGCGCGGAAGGCGCACGCTTCATCAAAGAGATCCAGGGGCTGCTGGAGAACCCGGTGAGCCTGGCGCTGTAGAATCGAGGAGCGAGCCGATGACGTCTGAAGACCGGGAAACGGAAATCCGACGCCGGCTGGCAATGCCCTACCACAGGCTGATCTCCGGGGAGCCGGTTGAAGGCTACCTCGGCGAAGTCCTTGAGCTTCCCGGCTGCCTGACAGTGGGCGACACACCGCAAGAAGCGCTCGCCAACCTTGACGATGCGATGGCCGGTTGGATTGAGTCGTGCCTGATGGACGACCTCTCGATCCCGGAGCCCGGAAGCGTGAAGCTCCAGGCGGGGTAGGCGCCCCATCGCGAGACCTTGTTGCCGTCCTACCCTGGCAGATATTCCAGTGGGATCGGCGGGTTGGCCAGCGGGCGGGCGGCGATCGCCATCAACACCATCACGCTGTCATCGCCGGCTATGCGGTTTTCGTGCAGCAGGTTGCATCCCTTGCAGCGGTGGATCAGCATCCACTCCCCGCCGTTCCCCAGGAAGACGGCGATCGGCTCCATGGGGCTGCCGCAGATCGCCTTTCGGTCGCCCGGGAAGTTGTCCACATGGCGCGACCAGAGGCATTGCGGACAGTGGTTGCGCTGCGTCGTCCCAAACGACAACAGATCCACGGACTGCTTGCAGCGCACGCACCGGAAGGTCTCTTGTTCTGCCATCGACACCAGAATAGCCGCGGCCCAGTGTCAGCCGCCAATTGGCTGGAGGCGCAGCCCCATGATGTGGAACAACGCCCCCTTTGGCGCGAACGGCATCTGCGTGATTGGCTCGAACCCCAACCGTGAATAAAGCAAGTGCGCTTCGCTGTCCGTGCGCGTGCTCAACACACACGTCCGCTCGGACTGCCCCTCGATGAGCGCCTCTATGAGCGCTGTGGCCACGCCCTGGCGCTGACAGCGCGGGTGCACGGCCAGTTCAACCAGTTCGTACGAATCCGCCAGCCAAGCCTGCGCCTGCGCCCGCGGGAGGGCTTTCGCCACTGTGTCGTGCCACCACTGGCCGTGCAGTCCGCGGTAGCCATACACCATGCCTGCGACCCGGTGGCCTGGCCCCAGCGCCGCCAGCGCCCGAAAGCCGGCCCGCCGGCTGTGCTCGCCTCTCAGGCGATCGCGAATCGCGTTGCCGCGGTCCGGGTCGCAGTACGGCGGCTCGTTGAAGGCCTCGGCGTAAACGTGAATAGCCCCCTCGAAGAGGGCGCCGTTCGGTACGAGCGGGACGATCTCAACGTTCATCCGCGATACTGCGATTTGCCCCCGACCTTGTCCTTGTTCAGCCGCTTGTTGAGATGCAGCCCTTCGAGGATGAACTCGATCGCCGCCGCGGTCTCCGGCCCGGAATTGGTCGGGCCAAGTTTGTCCGCCGCTTCCTGCAAGCCTTCGATCGTCTTCGCCAGCTGGACGTAGACTTCGCCGGGCGACATATCGCCCACTTCCGCTGCCGCGCCGGACTTAAAGCGATTCACCACCTGCTCCAGTTCCCCGAGATTGAAGTAACGGTTGAAGACCGCCACCACGGCCCCCTGGATGAGCTTGTCGATGATTTGCTCTTCGCGGCCCTCTTCGACCGTTTCGAACTCAACCTTCCCAGAGAGCGTCGGCACAACGTACGGGAGGTCACTGACGCGCGGCACCACGACATCCTCGCCCGTCATGATCGAGCGCCGCAGGGCGTTTGCCAGCATGCTTTCGTAGTTTGCGATGCTCGCACGCACACTCACGCCGGACCGCTGATTGACGTCCGGGCTACGCCGCGCCAGCCGGCTGATCTCCGCGATCACTTCCTTCATGTACTCCGGCACAACCACGTGGACGTCGTCCGGCACGGGATGGTGCTCGGATTCCATGATCTCCATCTCGTGCTCGATCTTCGTCGGGTAGTGGGTACGCACCTGCGCGCCGTAGCGATCCTTCAACGGCGTGATAATCCGTCCGCGGTTCGTGTAGTCCTCGGGGTTGGCGCTGGCCACCACAAAGACATCGAGTGCCAGCCGGATGCGGTAGCCGCGAATCTGGACATCGCGCTCTTCCATGATGTTCAGCAGGCCGACCTGGATGCGCTCCGCCAGGTCTGGCAGTTCATTGATGCAGAAGATGCCACGGTTCGTGCGAGGGATAAGGCCGTAGTGGATCGTCAGTTCGTCCGAAAGGTACTTGCCTTCGGCTACCTTGATCGGGTCCACCTCGCCGATGAGGTCGGCAATCGTGATGTCCGGGGTGGCCAACTTCTCGCCGTACCGCTTGTCGCGGTCGAGCCACTCGAGTTCGGCCAGGTCACCGTGGCGTTCAAGGATGTCCTTGCCGGCGCGGGTGATCGGCTCGTAGGGGTCTTCGGGGATTTCGCAGCCCCTCAACACTGGCGTCGATTCGTCGAGGAGCGAGACGAGCGAGCGGATAATGCGCGATTTTGCCTGCCCCCGTTCGCCCAGGAAGATGATGTCCTGGCCGGCGAGAATGGCGTTCACGATGTGCGGCACGACGGTTTCTTCGTAGCCAAACACGCCCGGGAAAAGGTCCTCGCCAGAACGGATCTTGGCGATCAGATTCTTGCGCATCTCTTCGCGCACCGGGAGCACCTTGTAGCCTGCTGAGCGAAGTTCACCAACCGTACGGGGCCGTTCGAGAGTTACCATGTGATCCCAATCCTCCTCCCACCGCCCATCAAGGGGCATCGGGATCGCCGGTGACGGGGAGCCGCTATTCGGCGCCACCATCAACCCGGCTACCGCCTCGCAGCGGAACGTTTGCTCGATCATAGGCGGCGGGGTAGGCCTGTCAACCGAACCTCCGTGCTGAGGGGAAAGGTCACTAACGCACGGCCTGGCACGCTACGAGCCTCTCACGAATCTGCCGATACATCGTTCGAGCACCTTCGGAGGAGTCCCGGCATGGCAAAACCCGCAATGCAAGCAGAAGCGCACACCGCCGAGGGCGGCGCTTCCCTTGGGGACGCCGACAAGGGCGTGATCCTCAAGCGAAAAGCCGAGGGCGGGCTCAGCTTGAACTTCTCCTTCGACATTCCCAAACTTCCCAAGGTCTCGGCGATCCCCACATGGACCCATCAACAGATGATCAACGGCGCACTCCTCGCTGCTGTTGTGCTGCTCGCCGGGTTCCTGGTCTACGACAAGAAATTCTCGGCAGATGCGGCTGTTGCCGCCCAGACAGTGCCGGCAACCGGATTGATTCGCCCTAACGTGGTCACCGAGTTCAACCCCACCGTTGACACCCCGAAGATCGAGCCAGGCGCGTACATCGACAGACTCGCTTCGGTCATCGGTGCGGTGTCCATCGGAAAGCAGGTCTTCGTGGCGCCTTTCGCCAGCATCCGCGGCGACGAAGGCCAGCCGATCGTGATCAAGGAAGGCACGAACGTCCAGGACGGCGTGGTCATCCACGCGCTGGAAACGTTCAACAAGGGCGCCGCCATCGAAAAGAACCTGGTGACCGTGGATGGCAAGAAGTACGCCGTCTACATCGGGGCCCACGTGTCGTTGGCCCATCAGTCCCAAGTGCACGGCCCGGCAGCAGTCGGCGACCACACGTTTATTGGCATGCAAGCGCTCATCTTCAAGGCAGTCGTTGGCAAGAACGTGGTGGTCGAACCAGGGGCGAAGGTCATCGGTGTGACGATCGCGGAAGGGCGCTACGTCCCCGCAGGCTCCGTGGTGGTCACCCAGGAAGCGGCCGATGCGCTCCCCAAGATCACGGAAACTTACGCGTTCGCGAAGCTCAACGACGGTGTCCTCGAAGTGAACGAGGCGTTCGCCGATAAGTACCTCGAACTGGCGACGGGGGCTGCTCCCGGCACCGCCACGACGGGCGGGACCGCGGCGCCCGCAGGGCATTAAAGCGACTCTGGCGCCTGTAGCAGACCTGCAATCTCGGCCAGTGTCTCGGGACGGTTCGCGTTACGAAAGCTGCGCAGGTCGGGATCAACCGCGCGGACATCTGGTTCGCTTACCACGACCAGCCTTAGCCTGCCGTACGCCGCCGTAATCTTCAGCCGGTCGTTTTCCACGCACTCTCGAAATACCGGCAGACAGGTCGCCACGCGATAGAGGGCGACGAGCGGCTGTAGATGCTCCTCCACCAACGGGCAGGCGATGTCTGCGCTGGCGGCCCGCTCGTGCAGCAGTTGGACGAGTTCCGGCCGCACGAGCGGGGCATCGCATGACACGGCGAACGCGAACTCTGTCCCAACCATCGCGAGGCCGCTGACCAACCCGGCCAGCGGCCCTTTGCCCTCGTAGCGGTCCTCTGCTTCGACGGGCGGTCTGGCGCAGTCGACTCGGGGCAACACCTGGCCCGCTGCCCTCACCACCACCAGCGCCTCGCAGACTGGCTCCAGCGCGGACACCACCCACTGCAGCAACGGCTTCCCCAGCAGCGGTGCAGACGCCTTGTCGCTGCCGAAGCGCGAGCTCTTGCCGCCGGCGAGGATCACTCCCGTCACCCCAGCGTCGCTCACCGGCCTGCACCCCCGCGGGCTCCCGTAGACTGAGCGTATGGACCTGTATGACGCATTCGCACTCTCCCCCGGCGCGATCGTCGCCTGTGTGGGCGGCGGGGGCAAGACGAGCCTGGTGCACGCTCTCGCGGCCGAGGCGGCGTCGCGCGGGCTGAGCGCGCTGGTAGCCTCGACAACGAAGTTCACGCGCCCATCCGGCCGCGAGATGCCTCCGACGCTCGAAACCACAGAGGCTCGCGCAGTCGAGGCGGTGCGCGGCGCCCTACAGCCTGGCTCTGTGCTGGCGCTCTCCGCGGGGGAAGGCACTCACTCGCGAATCACCGGTTTCGGACCCGAAACGATCGACGCGCTCTCTGCGTTGAAGTTGGGCCTGATCGCGGTCGAAGCTGACGGAGCGGCGCACCGGCCCTTCAAGGCGCCCGCGAACCACGAGCCCGTGATCCCGGCGTCTTCCACGCACGTGGTCGTCTGTGTGGGCCTGCAGGTGCTGGGGCGTCCGCTCGAGTCGGCGTGGGTGCATCGCCCCGAACTCGTTGCGGGGCTTTCGAACGGCGCCATCGGTGACCCGGTGACCGCCGACATGATCCTCGCGGTGCTCCTGCACGAACTCGGCGGGAGGAAGGGGGTGCCGGCTGGCGCTCGCGTCTCCGCGTTGCTGAACGGGCCATCGACCGCCGAGCACGAGCGGCTCGGCGCCCACATCGCCGAGCGGCTGGTCTACGGCGGCTACCATCGTGCTGTGGTCGCCACGGCGCACGTTGCCCGGGACATCCGCGCGGTCGTCCGCTGATGCCCCGCTGGTTCAAGCGCAAGCCGCGCATCACCGAGGAAATCTACGGGCGCCTGATCACCTCCTTCGGCCGTGTCGTCGATCTCGATCCGCTGGTCGGCCGGCCCGCCGAGGCGCTGGCCGGACGGGTTATCGCTGCGGAGGCCACCCTGGCCGCCGCGATCGACGCCCGCATGTACGGCGGCGCAGCCCGGTACCACCTGAAGCTTCTTGCTGGCGCATGGATTATGTCCCTCGACGGCTCGATCCCTGTCGCTACCGCCGAAGTCTTCGAAGAAGCAGTGGCCTGGAAATTCGGCCCGCTCGCGCCTGGTTCGGCGCACCTCCCCCACCGCCTCTCCGCCCTCGCACGCGGCGCCACCCCTCGCGACACCCGCCTCGACTGAACTCCGCTACTCCGGCGACCGGTCCACCGTCAGCACCACCGCCTCGACGACCCGCGCACACTCCAGCATCTCGGGGATCACCAGGTACTCCTCCCTGGTGTGCTGGCTGTACCCGCCTCGCCCGATGACCACGCTGGCGATGCCCTTGCCGCGAAAGACGTTCCCATCGGTCCCGCCGCCAACCGGGTGCGGGTCGGGCGTCATCCCCATCCCACGGAGCGCGACGTAGAGCAGCTTCGCCGCCGGGTCGTCTGGTTCCAGCTTGTAGCCGGGATAGCCGAGCGAGAAGTCGCCTTCAATCCGTGCCTCCGGGTGACGCTTCCGCACCTCCGCCAGGTGGTCCTTCGCTTGCGAAACGAGTGATTCCACCTTTTCGAACTCCATGCTCCGCATCTCCCCGTCGATCCGGCAAAAATCGGGTACAGCGTTGCGGACCGTCCCACCGTGAATCAGTCCTACGTTGCCCGTGGTTTCGAAATCGATCCGTCCCTGCGGCAGCCCCAACACCGCCTCCGCGGCGATGCTGATCGCCGGCACCCCCTTCTCCGGTTCCAGACCAGCGTGCGCAGACTTGCCGTGCACCTCCACGGTGTAGCCGTACGAGTACGGTGAAGCTCCCTGCACACTCGACGGGGGTCCCCCGCTGTCGATGACGATCGCCACCTTCGCTGTGATTCGGCTGTAGTCCATGTGTACCGCGCCCACCAGCCCAATCTCCTCGCCCCGGCTGATCGCCACCTCGATCGGACGTACCTGAGCGCCATCCTCCATCACCGACTGGATCACTTCCAGGATCACGGCGCAACCCGCCTTGTTGTCCGCCCCGAGGATCGTCGTCCCATCGGTGCGGATGATGTCGTCGCCATCGAACACCGGCTTGATCCCGCGCCCCGGTTCAACCGTGTCCATATGCGCCGAAAGCAGGATCGCTTCGCCCACTCCGTCGCGACGGCCAAGCACGTTCCCGTGCGGATCCTGCGATACCTCCACACCCAGCGCTCGCAAGCGCCCTTCCAACTCTGCCGCAATCGCGTCTTCGTCGCCGGAAGGCGAATCGATCACGACCAGATCCAGAAACGTCTTGACAATCCGATCCCGTTGAATCACTCGGCCACCTCACGCGTTTGAGCGCAGCATATCGCTCGCCGCGACCGCCCGGGGTCGAGCCGTTAACGCCCCATTCATCCGAACCTGCAACAATGTTTACATGACACTAACCATCTCGAAGCGAGAACTGCGGCTCGAAGTCGCGCATAACGTCCGCCACATCGGCGGTTACCAGGGCACTCAGGGAGTGACCAGCGAGAGCATCGTCCGCTCCGCGGGCCTCCAGGGCCTCACCGAACGCGGCCTCGCGGCCCTCGCCGCCTGCGGAATCACGACGATCATCGACCTGCGGTCGAGCGTCGAACGCAGCGAACAGGCAACGCCCGATGCCACGGCCTTCGCGATCCGCAGCATCCACAACCCGATTTGGGAAGCCGATGCGTCTCCCGCCGGGCTGGGCGACGCATTCGACGGCTACGCGCCGATTTACCGTTCCATGCTCGAATCGGGCGCCCCCGCCTACCGGCTGCTGTTCGAAACCATCTCCCAGAGTTCGGAGGGCGTGCTCTTCCACTGCGCCGCAGGCAAAGACCGGACGGGAGTCGCCGCCGCCCTCCTCCTGGACCTCGCGGGGGTCGCTGAATCCGACATCATTGAGGACTATGCCCTCTCCGAAACCTTGCTCGCACCGATGTTCGCCGAGTTCGCGCCTCGCATGGCCGAACGCGGGATCGACGAGAAGAAGGCGCGCAAGCTCATGGCCTCGGACCCCGCGGCGATCACGGACACGCTCGCCCACCTGCGCAGCCAGCACGGCGACGCCGAAGGGTACATGCGTCACATCGGCATGGCTCCATCTTCCATCGCAGAACTGCGCGTCCGCCTCGTCAGCTGAGTCAGCCCGAAGCAGGGCGCCGCATCAAGAAGTGGGTTTCGGTAGTCCTAATCTCCACGAAGCCCAACCGTTCGTACAAGCGGCGCGCGGGGTTAACCTTCAGCACCTGTAGGGCGATGGGCCGCCCGTCGGCGGTTGCGATCGTGTCGGTGAGGATCTGCGTGCCGAGGCCGCCACTGTGTAGCGCAGGCGCCAGTTCGATGTTGACGACCTCTACCTGTTCGGCGGAATCACGCACCTCGAGAAACCCGGTGATCTCGCCACCAACCTCCACCACCTGGGCCAGCCCACGATCGAGGAGAGCGCTGAAGTAGTTGCGCTGGAAACAATCGTCCCACGGTCCCCAGGTGGCCTCTACATAGCCACGCATCGCCGCCGTGTGCAGCACAAACAGCGTCTCACGGTCTGCTGGCAGCACCGCCCGCAGCGAGTAGTTCCACGCCTCGCCGCTCAGCGGACTACCGCGCGGCGACCGCCTTCGCGGCCCCTGTCTCTATTCCCACACCGTCGAGCATCGAATGGATCGCCTTCATGTTGCTAATGATCCGGCGTGCCTCGATGCCCACTGCCTGCTTGCCGTCGCACAGCGCCTCCGCGGGGTTCGAATGGATGTCGAACTCAATCCCGTGGGCGCCAGCCGCGATGAAGCCGTAGGCCACGCGCTCAACCAGCCGCCGGTCGCCTGAGCTGTGGCTGGGGTCGGCGATCAGTGGGAGGTGCGACTTCATACGCACGAGTGGGATCATCGCAATGTCCGCTCCGAAGCGCGTCTCTGGCTCGAAACTTTTGATCCCCCGATAGCAAAGGATCACGTTGCGGTTGCCGTGGCTCACCGAGCGGCCTTCGCGGTCCAGGCCGCTCATGATGTACGCCGCGCCCGAGAGCCACTCGCTCATGTCGTTCCCGAACCCGTGCTTGAAGACGATCGGCACGTTTACGCGAGAGAGCTCCTCAAGCAGCGGCGAATATTGGGCGCTTCGGGCCCCCACCTGGACAATGTCGATGCCCGCTTTCAGGAAGGCGTCCAGGTGCCGCAGGTCGATCAGTTCACTGACAATCGGCAGGCCGGTCTCGGCCTTCATTGCGCCGGCGATCTCGAGGCCTTGGCTTAGTTCCAGGCCGCGGTAGTCGTACGGACTCGTCCGAGACTTGTCGACGAAGGCCCGCAGGACGTCTACCCCGGCCTCTTTGGACATTCGCGCGGAGTCCAACGCCTGCTGCTCCGACTCAATCGCGCATGGCCCGCCGAAGATCGTCAAGTGCTCCCCGCCGATCTTCACGCCGCCAACGTCCACCACTGTGTCTTCGTGATGGAACGCCCTGCTCGCGTCCTTGTACTTCTCAGTGATGCGGATGACCCGCTCCACGCCAGGCAGTTCGGTGATGCGCCCCTCATCGATGACCGCCGCGATCCCCTTCACACCAACCACCGTCGTCTCGCTGACGATCGTTTCGCAGCGCAGCCCGTAGTCGCGGGCAATGCGGTCGATGACGCGCTGGGTTTGGTCCGGGGTGGCGCCTTCGGCCATGTGGATGATCATTCAGAGCGGCTCCGATAGGTAGGTCGTTATGTACCGGCCATCTTCGCCCGCCCACCCGCTAGGCGCGACGCGGCGGCCCCCTACGTCGCTAAAGCCCGCCCTTCCACCTTCACCCCCGGCTCAGGAGTCCGGACCGCGATCCGTCGCCAGGTCCTGGCGGCGGCGAGCGCCGCCAGCAGCAGCGAACCGCGAGACAGCCGCCGTGAACTCCAGGAGTTCCGAAGAGGAGAGTTCGGCCATCAACCGCGCCGAATATTGGCGCAACTCCTCACGCAGGCTGGAAACCACTTCGCGCCCGCGCGCTTCCAACCAGATGCAGATCCCGCGCCGATCGTTGGGCGCGACTTCGCGGCGGATGAACCCGTTCCGTTCGAGCCGCTCGAGGAGCGCGGAGACAGACGGACGCGTGACGTAGAGCAGGTCGGCCAACTCCGCGTTGCTCAGCCCCTCACGGTCCGCGAGATGGCCAAGCAGCCGCAGCTGGGTCACCGTCAGGCCCTCGCGGTCCCAGATCGAGAGGCGAAGCGGGTCCAGCAGGGCGCTCGCTGCAAAGAATGCGGTGAGGGCTGCTTCAATCTCCGGAGACCGTTGGGCTTGCGACATGCCGACACTCTACCGCAAAGGCGTCGCGAGTACCTGCCGGGTCAAGGCGTCGTCACCAGGCCGCTACTCTGCGATCGCCGAATAGATGATATTTTTCAACTGCCCGCGGAAGTTAAACGTGGCCGATGGCATCAGCTGGGTCATGAAGATCGCCACCAGGTCCTCCTTCGGGTCTACCCAGAAGATCGTGGAAGCGGCGCCGCCCCAATAGTAGTCACCCTCGCCCAGCGCGCCCGTATCGACTTCGCTCAGCGTCATGGCGAAGCCCAATCCGAAGCCCACGCCTTCGTACGCCGTTTCGGAAAACGCACCGACAGCCATGGTTGAGAGGTCCTTTCCTTCGGCCAGGTGGTTCTTCGCCATCAGTTGGATGGTGCGCGGACCAAGGATGCGCGCGCCGTCCAGTTCGCCTCCGCAGCGGAGCATTTCGCAGAACCGCAGGTAGTCGGCAGTCGTGCTGGTCAGTCCGCCGCCGCCGGAGAAGAAGCTGGGCCTCGTGAGATAAACGCTCGTCTCGGGGTCATCGACGAGCCTGAGGGTCTTGTCCGCGTTGCGCTGGTAGTTCGCCGCGAAACGGCTCTGCTTTTCCGGCTCAACATTGAACGAGGTGTCTACCATCCCCAACGGGTCGAGAATCGTGTCCTGCAGGTACTGGTCGAACGGCTTTCCGGAGATCGCCTCCACCAGATAACCGCAAACATCCGTGGAGAACGAGTACATCCAGCGTTCACCCGGCGCGAAGTGCAACGGCACCCGCGCCAATTTCTGGACAAAACTCTTCAGCGTCTCGGTGCGGTCCCGATTCACGCCTTCCCGCCGGTACACCTTGTCAACCGGGTGGTTGGTGGCGCCGTAGGAAAGGCCGCCCGAATGACTGAGGATGTTGCGCATCGTCATCGGCCGCTCGGGAGTGCGAGTCACCATCTCGGCGCCATCCCCGGAGACATAGACCTGCTGGTCCTTCCACTCGGGGATGAACCGGGAGATCGGGTCGTTCAACTGAAAGTGACCCTGTTCGTACAACGACATCAGCGCAACGGAGGTGATCGGCTTCGTCATCGAGTAGATGCGGAAGATCGTGTCGTCCGCCATCGGCTTCTGGCGGGCCAGGTCCATCTGGCCTTGCGAACAGAAGTAAGCGACGTGTCCGTGCCGCGCGACCAGCGTCTGGCAGCCGGCGATTTTCCCGGGCTGGATGTAGTTGCGGTCGAGGTGCGCAGTGATGTGAGAGAGGCGTTCGGGGATAAAGCCAGCGGCTCGTGGGTCGAGGTTCATGCACCGGTTCCTTGGCTGGGATTGTTGGGCGCATCGTACAGCGTTGGGTGCGGTGAGTGCGGGTGGCGCAGCGCGCGCCCGCTCAGTCAGCGCGCCAGCAGGATTCTGATATGCTCTCCCCGCAGAACGATCAGGAGATTCGAATGAAGTTCGGGATTTTCTACGAACACCAACTCCCTCGCCCGTGGACTGACGGAGCAGAGCTAAAGCTCTTCCAGGACGCCCTCTCGCAGGTCGAACTGGCCGACCAGCTGGGCATTGAGTACGCATGGGAAGTCGAACACCACTTCCTCGAAGAGTATTCGCACTCCTCGGCGCCAGAGGTCTTTCTCGCCGCCGCCAGCCAGCGCACCAAGAACATTCGGCTCGGTCACGGCATCAAGTTGATGCCGCCCGGATACAACGCGCCGGCCCGCATCGCCGAGGAAATTGCCACCCTGGACCTCGTTTCGAACGGTCGCGTCGAATGGGGCACCGGGGAATCAGCCTCGCGCGCCGAACTCGAAGGCTTCGGCATCAACCCCATGGAACGCCGCGCGCAGTGGCGCGAAACGGTCGAGCAGGTCGCCAATATGATGGCCATGGACCCCTACCCGGGCTTCCAGGGCAAGTACTTTTCGATGCCCGTGCGCAACATTGTGCCCAAGCCGGTGCAGAAGCCGCACCCGCCGATCTGGGTCGCCTGTTCGAACCGCGAAACCATCCACCTCGCTGCTCAACTGGGCATCGGCGCGCTGACCTTCGCTTTCGTTGACCCCAACGAAGCGAAGAAGTGGGTGGACGACTACTATGAGACGTTCAAGAACGAATGCGTGCCGATCGGCCATACGGTGAACCCAAACGTCGCCATGGTCACCAGTTTCTCCTGTCACGAAGACGCCCAGGAGGCGTATCGGCGGGGGTTTGACGGCTTCAAGTTCTTCCAGTTCGGCCTCGGCCACCACTACGTTTTCGGAAACCATAAGCCGGGTCGCACAGACATCTGGAAGCAGTACGAAACGGTCAAGAACGCCCTTGGCGAGAAGGACCTCGATTTCCTCGGCGGCGGCACGGACGGCATTGGCACCCCCGACCAGTTGCGCGCTCACCTGCGCAAGTTCTCGGACGCCGGAGTCGACCAGACCGTGTTTATCCAACAGGGCGGGAAAAACAAGCATGAAGATATCTGCGACTCGCTCAATCTCTTCGCCTCGGCCGTCATGCCCGAGTTCAAGGCCGAACAGGAGGCGCGTGACAAGCGCAAACAGGACGAGCTGGCGCCCTACATCGAGAAGGCCTTCTCGCGGAAGCAGTGGATGAAGGAACTCACCGACGACGAGATCCCTTCGTATCCCGCTTACGGCGCGATGGTCGCCGAGATCGACACCTCGCAACTGGACGACGTGGGCAAAGCGCGGGCGGAACGCTGGAAGCAGATGCGCTCCATCCTCGCGAAGGTGTAGTGGGCGGCTGCCCACGGGCATGGCAGCAATGGCCAGTGGTGGCCCAACGGCGAGAGCATCGGGAAGGGCGATCGGGCTATGCGGGGAGACCCGTAGTGTGCGGAACGCCCGGACCGGCCGATGATGCTTGCGTGACCAACACCTCCGTGGTGGGTCCCGTGGAGACGCTCATGCAGTCGCACATCCGCATCTGCCAGCATTGTTCGCTGCCCTACGATTGGCGGCGTTCGCCGAGTGCCTGCCTCAAGATGACCTATTGCGGGTCGCTCTGTGAGAGAGGGGATCTCGGCTTCACAATCGAAGGCCTGCTTGCTGAGCGTCAGGTGGTCCGCCGCGATTGGCGCCAGTTACTGGCTGCCTGAGAGGCGGCGGAGCGGTCATCTCAAAGACCGGCTCGCCCTCCTCCGCGGGGACCGCGAGACCAGCGAGGAGCAAGCGCGAGCTGTGAGAGCAGGTTCCCCAATGGCCCGCTCGGAGGACAACCTATGGCCGCTCAGGACGATTTCCGGTTCGATCCACGGCACATTCGCCAATGTGAACGCTGCTCGCTCAAGTACGACTGGCGAAAGTCGCCAAGCTCGTCCTTGAAGATGACCTACTGCAGTTCGCTTTGCGAGCGCGCGGCCCTCGGATTCACCATGGAAGCGCTGTTGCGAATCGAACGGAACCCGGCGGCCGTGCGGGTCGCGGTACAGCTCGCACTGGCCGCTGCTACGTGAGCCAGCGCGGGTAAGGCTGTAGACAAGGAAACCTGCCTAGCCGTTCGGGCAGGATCGCGTTAGGCATGGGAACCTTCTACGCTGGTTATGCGTTCTCTTAGTAGGACGCAATCGCCTACCCCGCCAGGCGGGCGATGTGATCGGAGGATCGCCATAGAAACCCCAATCGGTCCCGGCGCTGTCGGGATGAATCTGAACAACATCAAGGTGTGTGCCCGCTGCGGCCTCCGCTACGACTGGCGAAAGTCGCCGAGCACGGCGTTGAAGATGACCTACTGTAGTTCGCTTTGCGAACGGGCTGACCTCGGCTTCACCATCGAGGCGCTGCTCAAGGTGGAGCGGAACGTGAAACCCGAACCGGCCGAAGAACCAGCAACCGCCGCGGTCTAAACCGCGATTCGTCGAACATCGATCCGCCCGGTGCAAGCCGGGCGGTTTTTGTTTTCGTTGGCCGGGCTCAGCGAGCCCTCGGTAGCCCCAGCCGTTCCCGGCCGCGGCGGGCGGCCAGGTTGAGGACGTTCCGGTTGCCGCGATTCCATGTAACGTTCAGGTTCACCGCGGAGATCTTCCAGCCTTCGGCGGTGCGCACCAGTTGGTCTACGTAGTACCCACCCATCGTGTAGTAGTTCTCGCCTTCGTTGTTGATCACGAAGTGCTCCGCCCGCATGTACGACGTGCAGGTAGCTTCGTCGCCTCGAATCTCGTGGACATGGTTCGCGCTGAGGTGCTGCGTGGCATCGAAGCCGGCGAAGAGGACTCGGGCGCTCTCCACCCAGGCGTCAGCCGTGAGGTGTGCGGGGCGCATGTGGATCGACGACATGTCGATGTCGATCTCTTCCGTGAAAATTGAGCGGAGGAGCTCCCAGTTGCGGGTATCGAGGCCCGTCGCGTAGCGATAAACAAGGTCGCTGATGTCGGCGCGGTCAGTGAGAAGCTGGATCTGCTGTTCTGGGGTCAATTCGAAAGCCTCCGGGCCGGTTGCCGCCGACACTACGCTGGCGGGCTGAGCAACGGCAACGCCGCCCCCGGCGGCACGCGGTGGAACGAGCCTGCAACAACGGAGTCTCGTGATTGCGATGACTTTGTTAGGCGTTGCGGCGGAGCATGAAGGGTGGGCTTGCCGAACCACACAGGCAACTCAGGAGGCTTCACAATGGCTACCGAATTCTCGACGACGAAAGGCGCACAGGCTCAACTGCCGATCGGCGGCGCTATCTTTGACCGCGAGGGCGAGCAGTTCGCTTACGTCAAGGAGGTCAAAGGGGGCTACTTCAAACTTGATCTCCCCATGGCCCGCGACACCTGGTTGAGCTCAGGCTACGTGAGCGAACTGGAAGGCAACGATGTGCGGCTCTCCATTACTCGCGGTGAGGTGGAAGAACACAAACTGAGAGCGCCCGGCTTGGAACAACAGGAAGCCGCGTCGTCCGACCTCCTCGTAGACCACGACATGGCGCTCAAGCAACGTGAACGCATGGAAGCGGAGCTCGCGCAGCAGAATGCTCAGCTTGATCGCGACGCGGGTCGCGTCCCCGGTACCGCCGGCGAGATGGGCCCAAACGACGAGCCGGCCGAAAACCTGCGGGTCAACCCCGACATCGGTCGTGGCACGATCGTCTAGCCACGACACGCATTGTTCTCGCGCTGGGCCCGGGTAACATCCGCGTGACACCCGGGCTTTCGCGCGTCCAAGGACAGTTGCTACTCGAGGGGGGTGTCGTCTCGATTCGCCCAGTCCCGCATTGAGCCGTCGTAGACACGGATGTTGTTGTATCCGAGCAACGTCATGACGAATGCCGCGTGGGCCGCGCGGATCCCTCCCTGGCAATAGGTGATCGTCGGCTTGTCGCGAGAGATGCCCGCGCCCTGGAGAAGTGCCTCCATCTGGTCGGCGGGAAGGAATCGGCGGGTGTCCGTTGACTCGACGAATTGTGTCCATTCGAGGTGCCTGGCGTTCGGCACATGGCCCGCGCGCTTGTTGCCGCGGCTATTCGTGCCATCCCACTCGCCGTCCGAGCGAGCGTCCAGGACCTGGCATGAAGCATCGTTGTAGGAGTCCAAGAGGTCTTCGGTCGATGCGTGGATCTCCGTAACCGGGCGAGCCTTGAAGGTGGTCTTGGGGGGGCGCGTGGCGTGGAAGGTCACCGGTCGCTCCTCGGCGAGCCAGCGGTGCCAACCTCCGTTGAGCACTTTCGCGTTGGTGTGCCCGTAGTAGTTCAACACCCACCAGAGGCGCGAAGCGACGAGTGCATTGTTGTCGTCGTAGGTGATCACCGTGGTGTCGTTGGTGATCCCGAGGTCGCCCATCAGGGCTTCGAACGCGGGCAGCTTCATCACGAAGGTGCCGTGGTCGCTGCCCCCGGGATCCTCATCCTTGATGTAGAAGTGGACGGGAAGCTGCACCGCGCCCGGAATATGAGCCCGGCGGTAGGCTTCGACCGTGGCGCAATCCACGATGCGGACGTTCGGATCCGTCGCATGTTCGGCCAGCCAATCAGGCTCGGCGAGAAGTTCGGGGCGGGCATAGTCCATGTTTGGCCTTCTTTCTACGGCGCGCATTGGCGTCCGGTCTGCGCGGCGGTCGGCTATCGAAATGTATCTTGGGGCGCGGGACTGGCCGAATCAACACGGTCAACCCCGCCGTTTGGGGACGGAACCACGGGTAGAGCGCCAATCCGCCGGTCTCGCCTGTGGTTCACCCCGCGCCCGCGGGCTGTGGCGACGGCCAACGCCAAATCTCGTACCATCGAACTGCAAACCTGCTACGGAGGGGACCGGTGGCTGCTACTGGCGTTGTCCTGGATGTGACCGACGCGACGTTCGTCCACGAGGTGTTGGAGCGCTCGAAAACGTTGCCCGTGGTGGTGGATTTTTGGGCGCCGTGGTGCGGACCGTGCCGCGTTTTGGGTCCGATCATCGAACGCGTTGCGGCCGGGCATGCAGGGGAAGTGCTGCTGGCGAAACTCAACACCGACGAGAACCCGATGGTTGCCACTCAGTTCCGCATCCAGGGCATACCAGCCGTCAAGGCCTTCAAGGGCGGCAACATGGTCTCGGAGTTCACGGGATCGCTGCCTGAACCTCAGGTGCGGGCGTTCTTCGCAAAGCTCGTCCCAAACGAAGCCGAGAGAGCGGCAAGCCGCGCTTCGGAACTGCTGGAGCAGGGCGACCTGACAGGGGCGGAGACACACTTTCGAGAGGTGCTGGCAACGAGTCCGGGCAATCCTGACGCTGTCACCGGGCTCGCCGCAATCCTGCTCTCCCGCGGCGAAGAGGAGGCCGCGGAGGAATTACTTGAGCGCGTGCCGACTGACCGCCGAGCGAAAGTGATGAAGCACGGCCTCTTCCTCGACCGCTTCGCGCGGAAACATGCCGATGAAGACATCGAGGGAGAGGCTACGAGGGCGCCGTCTGATCCTCGGGCGCGCTATCGATGGGGAGTGATGCTCGCCGCCCGCAAGCAGTTCGAGCCAGCCCTGGACGAGCTGGTCGAATCCGTGCGGCTGGATCGCATGTTCGCAGATGGGGCCGCCCGCAAAGCGATGCTTGCGGTGTTCGATATCATCGGCCTGGAGTCACCGGTAAGGCGGGAGTACCAGCGGCAGCTATCGCGGGTGCTCTTCTAGGCCGGACCCAGGGAGTTCCGTCCCCGCCGTCCGTCTGCGAAGCCCGTCCACCAACTTGATCTCCGTTGGTCACCGTGGTGAGCCGATGGTAGATCCATGAACCTTCGCCGTTCGCTCCCGCTTGCGTTCTTCGTTGTTGCATCGCTCGCGGTCCCGATCGGTGGGGCGCCGCGCGCTCAGGCTGCCCCCACCAACCCCTTCCCCAGCGCCTCGGAGACTTACTACAAACTCGACGTGCCCAACGGCACGATGTCGGTCACTGTCGAGATGCAAGTCCTGAACAGCAGCGGCAAAGACGCGACCGCAGTCCCGATTTATGCACTGCCGACGGCCACGAACATCGTGGTCAAGCGCGATGGCGCGGCGCTAACCACCAAAATAACGGCCGGATCCGAAAAACTTGGACAGGCGGGAGTGGTGCTGGCGACGCTCGCCACCCCTCTGAAGCTGAGCACTCGCACCAATCTCGTCATGACGTACGACATCCCCGCGCACAAGGGCGACCTACTGCGCATGGAACCAGGCGTCATCGAAACTGCCTTCATCGGCCAGGGCACGGGATCGTTCGTGTTCGTCGACGTCCCAACGAGTGGCGAAAATTACTTCGATCCCGGCTGTCTCAAGCAGAGCCCGCAACCGTCCGAAGCCAAAAGCGGCGGCTTCGACCGCTGGGTCTGCGGCGATGTGGCGGTCATCGCCCTGAACACGGATAACCCGGACGTGCTTAAGCGCTGCGCCGCCCTAGATGACAAGTGCCGGCAGCGCGAATCCACCAGTTCCCTGTTCTCCGCGTTCGTCCAATCGATCACTGACCAGTCCACGCGCGGCAAGCTGGAGGCCGATCTACAGTTGAAGGACGGGACGAAGAAGCTCGTCTTCGGCTTCTTCCGGCGCGACCAGGCGTGGGCCGAAAAACAGTTTGCGATCGCCCAGGCGGCGTTGCCGAAGCTTGAGGCCGCATTCGGTTTTGGCTATCCCAATGGTGAAACCATTTCCATGCGCCAGTCTCACCACATCGACCTGATCGGCGCCGCGGGCATCGCTTTTCCCGAACAGGGCGAGGTACTGCTCACCCCCGACACTGGTTTCGATGAGGAAGTGACAGTCCACGAACTCGTCCACCAGTGGGCGGGCTTCAACCTCACCGATGGCTGGCTCTGGGAGGGCCTCGCGGAATACGGCATGCTGACAGTCGCACCAACGCTGGGGATCAAGCCGATCGACCGGAAGTGGCAGTCGTTCGGCTACAAAGACCCGCTGATCACCTGGCAGAACGGTTCGCTCGTCGGCAATCCCAACTACTGGTATGGCAAAGCCGGCGCCTTTTGGTTCGCCTACCAGGCGGCGATCGGTGGCCCCGAAAAGATGAAAGAGGTGCTCGCCCTCACCTCCCCCCACGACACTCGTGCACCGTACGACGGCCGGTGGTTCATGGATAACGGCGAACGGGTGAGCGGTGCGAACCTGGACAAACTGTTTCTCGAATGGGTCTTCAACCCGGCCAGCGCCGCTTCCCTCCTGACCGAGCGGCGAGCGGTCTACGATTCCCTGGGAGTGCTCAACGCCAAAGCGGTCGGCCTCGGCCTGAATGGCACCCCTAGCGACATCTTCGACAACCTCGACGTGTGGACCTTCGTCCCTGTGCCCGGCCAGATCGCCCGCGGAAGTTCAGTGCTGGACGCATACGCGACAGTTGTCGCCCTCACCGCCGAGGCAGGCCTCCCGCCGAGCCGGGGTGTGGCCGCCTCGTGGGGCAAACGCACACTCAGCGAGAGCACGGCGGTCATCGAACACCAGCGCCAGGCCGCCCAGGTCCTCCGCGACGCACTCAAACAGTTCGCCGCCGAACCCCCGGACTCGCCATTCGTGATGCAGCTCGTGCTAGCGAAGGAGAAGTTCGCGGCCGGGGAGTACGCGGACTCCACGCGCCTTGCCTCCTCATCGGTAACCGGTGCCTTCAACCTGGACGCCGCTGGCAAGATGATCGAACTCGCTAAGCGTAAGCAGACAGCCCAGTCATCCGGCTTCCTCGACAAGATCGGCATGCTGTTGAGGGACCCTGACGGGGACCTCGCGGCGGCACAGGAGGCCTACGCCCAGGGAGACGGCGCGCAGGCTCTCGGACTCGCGCGGTCCGCGTACGAAGCGTGGGATGGCTCCAACACGCGGGGCCTGCGGCTGCTCGCCGGGCTGGCCGGCGTGATGTGTGCGATAAGCGTCGGCGTGTCGCTGATGCTGCGGCGTATCGATTCCGGGGCGCGGAAGGCGGTGATCGCCGCCCGCGGTGGTCGCACCGGCCACGTCATCGAGGCCTCGGAATCCAAGTCGCGCTGGAAGGACTGGGAGAACATCCCCTGATCTACCCCAGCTCAGCCTGAAATCGCCTGTAGCGCGAGCCGCACGCCGACAAGCACAAGTGCGGCCGCCAGCGCGCGGATGATCACTCCGCCATGCAGCCGGCGTGAAAGCAATGCGCCCACTTGCGCCCCCGGAATGGCCCCCGCCCCAATGAGCAACGCCTGGATCAGCGAACGGTCCCACGTCAACGACCCGTTCGCGAAGTGGGCCACCGTGCCCTCGGCCGCCATGAACGCGAGCACGAAGTGGCTCGTCGCTGCGGCCACGTGCACAGGAAAGTGCAGCATCGTCGCCATCACCGGCACGTGGATAATCCCGCCCCCGATGCCAAGCAGGCTACCCATGAACCCTACGAAGGTGCTTATCACCACCCCTTTCCAGAGGTGGAACGAGTACGCGAACGTGTTCCCCTCAGCATCGGTGATCCGGCGCCGGACAACCCCGCGGCCGGTCACAGGGGCCGTGATCAGGGTGTTTGTCGATCGCAAAATCAAAAACGTGCCAAGCACGATCAGAACCGTCGCGAACATCGCATCGAACTGGCGCCGCGGGATGTAGCCGACGACGATCGCCCCCGCGATGGCGCCCGGCAACGTGCCTGCCGCAAACCACAAACCGCTTCGATAGTCGATTCGCTTCTGTCGCGCGTACGCCAGTGACCCGGACGTGGCGTTCGCCCAGACCACCAGCAGCGACATTGAGGTGATCGTTTCGGGGGTCTTGTTTGGGTAGAGCAGGAGCAGCACTGGCACCAGGGCGAAGCCGCCGCCCGCTCCAACGAGCGTACCGAACGCCCCCACCGCTACTCCCAGCGGGATCAACCAGAGATCATGGTTTTCCAGCGCACAGCTCCCTGAACCCGCCCACGCAAGCGAGTCTGCCCGCCTCCGCGCCTACACGAAACGCTAGACCGGAATGTCCGGGTGGTCGCCGAAGTCCATTCGCCGCCGCCCCGTGGTCCCGCGCAGCCGCACCCGATCGGCCATCCCCCCAAGCCGGTCAAAGAAGTGCGCCATTCGCCGCTCCAGCCGTCCGCGCAACCATGAACGCGTCGACCCAATTTCGCGGTAGCGAGCGTAGCGGCGGTTTAACCGCCGCTTGGGCCGCACCCGCCGGATCGCGTTCAGTTCCCGCAAGATGCCGCGCCTGAGGAGTTCAGAGGCCTCGCCGTGGTCTGTGTGGGCCCCGTCACGAGGCTCGGCGATCGTCCGGTCGGTGATGCCGAGCTTCAGGCAATCGTGGGACGTCAGACGTAACCGCTCTGCTGCCTCGCCCGCCCGTCCGGCCTCCTGGTAGAGGATGGTGGCGGCATCTTCGGGCCGGATGACTTCGTACACTGCGTTCTCCAGCATCAGCACACGGTCGGCGACGGCGAGCGCGACGGCTGCTTCGCTGTTCCCCTCGCCGGTGATCACCGTCAGCGTCGGGATAGGAGCATCCAGCATGGTCGCCATGCAATGCGCGATTGCATGGCCGATACCGCCCTCTTCGCTCTCCAACGTGGGATGCGCGCCAGCGGTGTCGATCAGCGTCACGAGGGGTAGTTTGAGCTTCCCGGCAAGCCGGATCGCCCGTGTGGCCTTGCGAAAGCCCGCCGCGCGGATGTACCCGTCACTGCCATTGCCATCGTGCGCGCGGTCCTGGGCCACGAACATGATCGATTCGCCATTCAGCGAAGCAATGCCAGCAACCACGGCAGCGTCATCCTGACCGGTTCGATCGCCCCGCAAGGCCATGAACGACGTGGTCATCCGGGCGATGAATTCCGAGGCCGTGGGACGTTGCTCGTGCCGCGAGATCTGCACCTGCTGCCACGCCGCCAGTTGCGGATGAGTTGCGCGTCCTTCGCGGACATCACGAGGCGCGGTAACCTGCACGTCGTTGAGGAGCAGGTCCAGCATCACCGCGAGCGCGTCACGCAGTTGCGGCCGCGGGATGACGGCGTCGATCAGTCCCTTCGCAAGGTGCGATTCCGAGGTGTGGGCGTGGGCCGGCAGGTCGCTCCCGCGCGTCTCCTGAAGCGCGCGCAGGGCGGCATAGCCAACCAGCGCGTTCGGCTCCGCCAGGATGAAATCGGCAAGGTTCACGAACCCGGTGTATGCCGAGCCGGTCGTGGGGTCCGTCAGGACCGAGACGAACGGCAGGCCGCTGCGAGCGTGATGGCGCACGGCGACGGCCACTCGCGGGGCCTGCATCAGCGCCAACAATCCCTCCTGCATCCGCGTACCGGATGTGGAGCAGACCACCACGACGGCGGATCGCCTGGAGGCGGCCTTTTCGAACGCCCGCGCCAGCCGCTCACCAGCGACCACCCCAATCGACCCACCGAGGAACGAAAAATCGAGCACCGCAATCACGATGTCTCGCCCCAGGATCGCTCCCGTGCCAGTCAGCGCCGATTCCGTCAGGCCGGTGCGCCGCTGCGCGCTGATAATCCGCGAGCGGTAGGACTGTTTGCCGTGAAAGGAGATCGGGTCGATCGCGGTTACTCCGCGGTCGTCTTCATGGAAGCTGCCGGCGTCCAGCAGTGAAGCCAGCCGTTCGCGGGCACTCAGGTGAAAGTGGAAACCGCACGAATGGCAGACTCTGTAGCGCTCGTACGAACGCGAACCTTCGAGGTCCGCTCCGCAGGAGAGGCAGTGTTCGTGCAGCGGCTCGCCGGGCGCCTCTTCCGGCGGCTCCGTCCGTCGCAGCATGGATTTCAGACTCTTCACGTCAGACAGTTTACCAAGGGAGCTCATCATCCGTTGCGCGCTCCAACACGCGGCGCGATTCACCCTCTTCGCGAGGACCGATCATGCCCTCTTCCTCGAGCAGTTCGATCAGCTTTGCTGCCTTGAGGTAGCCGATCCGCAAGCGGCGCTGAAACAACGACGGTGAAACCCGCTGATGCTGCGCCGTCAGTGCCCGCGCGCGCTCCACAATCGGGTCTTCGGAGTCAAGGTCGATGTCTGTTTCGCCCCCGTGCTGTTCGATTAATGCCTGTTCCAGCAGTGCGTCGGCGGATTCCGGGGCAAGCGCCCGGAAGCGGTCGTCCTTCCAGAATTCGACCAGCCGCTCGACCTCCGGGTCGGAGACGTAGACTCCCTGGATGCGGATCGGCTTCGCAACGTCGGTCGGCATGAAGAGCATGTCGCCGCGGCCCAACAGTTTCTCGGCGCCGCCCATATCCAGGATCGTGCGGGAATCGATTTGCGAGGTGACGGCAAAGGCGATGCGGGTCGGGAAGTTGGCCTTAATCAGGCCCGTGACGACATCCACCGAGGGGCGCTGCGTGGCGACCACCAGGTGGATTCCCGTGGCCCGCGCGAGCTGCGCCAGCCGGCAGAGCAGCTTCTCCACTTCGAACGGAGCGGCCATCATCAGGTCCGCGAGTTCGTCGATGATGATCACCCAGTAGGGCAGCTTCTTGAGGATCCGCGGGTGGCGGTTGTACGAATCGATATTCCGCACTCCGAGGCTCGCGAACTTCTTGTAGCGACCGTCCATCTCGCCGACCACGGCTTGCAGCGTCCCAACCACCTTGTCCATGTCCACGATCACTTCGCTGAAAGCAAGGTGCGGGATGCCGGTGTAGGCCGTTAGCTCCACACGCTTGGGGTCAACCATCACGAAGCGCACCTGGTCAGGCGTGGCGTTCATCATGAGGCCGGCGATCACGGCGTTCATGCACACGCTCTTGCCGCTGCCCGTGGCTCCGGCAATCAACAGGTGGGGCATCTTGGCCAGGTCTGCGACCACTGGGACACCCGAGACGCCCTTGCCCAGGGCGAGCGCGAGTTTCGTCTTCGAAGCCAGGTCCTGGAACTCCTTGGTCTCCATCACCGTGCGCATCGTGACCACGGTGGCGCTATCGTTCGGGACTTCGATGCCGACGATGGCCCGCCCGGGCACCGGCGCTTCGATTCGCAGGCTGGGCGCCGCCAACGCAAGCGCGAGGTCGTTCTGGAGCGCCGTGATCCTGTTCACCCGCACGCGCGTCCGGGAGGTCTCCACGCGCTCAGTCGTGGGCCGGTTGTCGCCGCCGATGATCGTGCGCCCGTTTTCGTCCTTGATCTGGAGATCTTTGTAGCGCACTTCCCAGCCCGGTTCGACGCCGAACTGGGTGACCGTCGGACCTTCGTTAATCTCCACAACGCTTGCGTCCACACCGAAGCTCGCAAGCGTGTCCACGATCATCTGCGCGCGGGCGGCGTTGTCGTGCTTGCGGCTGGCGCTGGGGATCGGTGCGTTGAGCATTTCGATCGCCGGCAACTGCCATCCGCTCTTCTGCTCCAACTCGAGGCCCAACTGCCGCGGCTCATCGAACTCGGCAGCGTCCGCCTCCTCAAGCGCCTTGGCGGGCATCTCCCCTACCGCCTCGACCGGTGCTTCGATAGTCCCCGCGCCAAAGTGCGCCGCGGCGCCGGCGCCGACCGGGGAACTCGGCGACCCTGGGTCAATCGACGGCCGGTAGACCACGGGCCCATCTTCGAGCGCCAGCCGCCCCATAGGCTCGATCCGCTCGAAACCGCCGGAACCGATCACGATCTCCGAGCTTTCCGCTTGCACAGGCCTGCGAAACGCGAAGGCAACGAACCTGCCAAAACCCGAGGCCGCGCGGTGCCAGTACCGCCGTTCCCACGAAAGCTGAACCCACTGCGGCGCGTTCCGAGCCAGCCAACGAGTCGGTCCCGGCGCAAGCAGCGCCATCGCCACGATCAGCAGGCTCAGCCAGGCCAGTTTGCCGAGGAACCCGGAGATGAGCGCGTTGCCAACCTCTCCGCCGAGCGTTGACCGATGGAAGTCCACCGCTCCGAGCGTCCATTGGGCTCGATTGAACCCTAGCGAACCCCAAACGAAGAGCCCGAGCGCAAGGAACCCCGCGGCACGCCTTGCAAGCCTCTTTGGCTGGTTTTGGCTCTTTTGGACGAAGGCGAAGACTGCGAACGAAACCCAACCCACCAGGATCGCCACTCCCAGCCCCAGGCTTCGCAAGAGCGCATCACGGAGATCCGCGGCAACCGCCGGGACATCGAAGAGGAAGAGCGAGGCGGCCAGCAGCACGGCGCCGGCCATGACCGCTAGCAACTCAGGACGCTTAAGAGGCGCGGCCGAGAAGCGGCTGCGCTTTTTACGATTCGTTCGGGGTGCGCGAGTACCGCGGGGCCTCGCGCGCGTGCGTGCCGTCATGGCAGCCACTCCTTCTCACCCGTGAAGCGCCCCCGCGAGCGACAGCCGGGCACGGCGGTTTGTTGCTGATTAGACCTCGACAGTCACCGTCAACACCATGGGCCGCCTGCGGGTCTCATCATAGAGGAACTTGCTTACTGCGTCGCGAATACGACTATTGATGTCCCCAAATTCCGCGTAGTGCTTGTCACCCTTGAGGGAGTCCGCCGCCACTTTCTTGGCCCGCTCAAGGAGCTCGTCGCCGTCCCCAGCGTCGATAAATCCGCGGGCCAGGATCTCCGGGGGCCGTTCCAGCGCACCGGTCTGCTTGTCCACCTGCACCATCACTACCACCACGCCATCTGTCGAAAGGTGCGCACGGTCGCGAAGAATGTGTTGGTCAACGTCGCCAATGCCGAGCCCATCGACATACACGTAGCTGGCAGGCACCCGGTCCGCGAGCCAGGCCGACTGGTCGTCGATCTCCAACACGTCGCCGTCCGTCAGCACGAAGGCGTTGCCCTTCGGCACGCCAACGGATTCGGCCAACCGCGCGTGCACCACCAGATGGCGGTACTCACCGTGGACGGGCATGAAGTACTCCGGCTGGCAGACGGCCTGGAGGATTTTCAGCTCTTCGCGGCTCGCGTGACCCCGAACGTGCACGTTCGCGACGCGGTTGTAGAGCACATCCGCGCCCAGCCGGAAGAGGTTGTCCACGTTGCGATAGACTGCCTGCTCGTTCCCAGGTACAGGGCTGGATGACAACACGACTGTGTCGCCCTTGTTGATGGTGATGTGCCGGTGGTCGCCGTTCGCCATCCGCGTCAACGCACTCGTCGGTTCGCCCTGGCTGCCGGTGGTGACGATCGCCAACTTTGAAGGCGGTGTATTCCGCATCTCTTCGACGCCGATGAACACCCCGTCCGGCGCGTTGATGTAACCCATCTGCCGGGCCATCGCCACGTTATCGACCATCGAGCGGCCGGTGACGAACACCTTGCGTCCCGTGAACACGGCGGCGTCCGCCACCAGTTGCACGCGGGAAATCAGCGACGCGAAGGTGGCGACAATCACGCGCGCTTCTGCGTTGACGAAGATCGTCCGCAATGCTTCGCCCACCAGTTGCTCGCTCGGTGTGTAGCCGTCCACTTCGGCGTAGGTGGAGTCTGCCATCAGCAAGAGGCAGCCTTCGGCTCCGACCTGCGCGAGGCGGATGAGGTCCGTGTGCTGGTCCATCACCGGCGTGTGGTCCAGCTTGAAGTCGCCGGTGTGCACCAGCAGCCCGAGCGGCGTGCGGATAATCAACCCGCAAGCGTCCGGAATGCTGTGGGCCACCGAGAAGAACTCGACTTCGAAAACGCCGGCCTTCGTGATCTCGCCTGTCGGCACGACGTGCGTCTCGGCATTTTTGAGCAGCCGGTGCTCGTTCAGCTTCACTCGGATCAGCCCATCGGTCAGCCTGGCCGAGTAGATCGGCGCGTTGAATTCGCGCATAAAGTAGGGCAGGGCGCCGACATGGTCCTCGTGCCCGTGAGTCAGAAAAACGGCCCGCAGCTTCTCCTTGTGCTCACGCAGGTAGGTGAAGTCGGGGATGACCAGGTCTACCCCCAGCATCTCCTCTTCCGGGAACATCAGACCCACATCGACAACGATTATGTCGTCTCCGTATTCGATGAGCATCATGTTGCGGCCGATCTCTCCCAGGCCGCCAAGGGGAATGACTCGTAGATTTGTTTCTGACATCGGTTCCTTCAGTCGAAAAGACGTTTCTGTTCAATGGTCGAAGCTGCGCCGGGACCGTTCGTCGCGAACTGAGTTTCGGTCCGCTCGGGCGAGCCGGCGCGGCTCGTGGTTGGGTGTGCTTCGCGCGCGCGCAATCGGCGCGCCCGCTCGAGCACCGCCGGAACGGTGCGAAAGTCGTTGAGGATGGTGGGGCGAAGGTTCTGCTGGTGGAGCGCAGCCGCCGGGTGGAACATTGGGATCACGAACCGGCCACCGTCTTCTTTCACCGTACCGTGAATCCGCGAAATCGTCTGCCCGGGAAACCATTTCGCCATCGAGAATCGCCCGAGCGTCACGATTACCAGGGGATCGACAAGGGCAACCTGCTCGTCCAGGTAGTCGCGGCAAGCCGCGATCTCGCCTGGAGCGGGGTCACGGTTGGCAGGCGGCCGGCACTTCAATACATTGCAGATGTAGACCTCTTGACGCTGTAGGCCGGCCGCTGCGAGCAGCTCCTCCAGAAAGGTGCCGGCCTGGCCGACGAACGGCCGGCCTTGCTTGTCCTCGTTCATCCCCGGCGCTTCGCCGATAAACAGCACTTCAGCGGTCAACGGACCTTCGCCTGGGACAGCGTTCGTACGCGTCTCTGCAAGCGGGCAACGCACACAGGTCCGGACGCGGCTGTACAGGTCTTCGGCGGCGCTCGTCTGGGTGGTCATGCCGGTTCAATCTCCGTCGCCAGTATCGCCTGTTTGTTGTCCTGGCGCAGTCGGCGGGTAGCAGTGAGCAGCATCTGAAGCCCGAGGCAAACCAGGATGACCGCGAACAGCAGCTGCAACTGCCGTGCATTGAGCAAGGTCGCTACCAGCGAACCAACGACGCCCGCCGGCACCGCCGCGGGCACGATCCACCTCGCCGCCGCCATGTCCACGGTCCCCTGGCGGTAGTGCACAACTGCTCCGATCGCCGAGGAAACGACGATTACCCAGATGGAGATGCCCTGGGCCTCGTGCTGACCCACGCCCAACAGCAATACGAGGGCAGGTACGAAAATCGACCCGCCACCCACGCCCAGGGCGCCGGACGCCAGCCCGCCAACGAGCCCGATCACCCCGCCGATCAACGCTTCCGGGCCACCTGTCACGCTGAAAAGGGGCTCCACACTCCGGATTACCAGCAGCCTCAGCGCTACGACGATGAGGAACAGGCCAAGCACTTGCCGTAGCCGCAGCCCCGGCAACAACGTGCTTGCCCGAGCGCCGACGTACGCACCGACGGCCGAACCCGCGATGAGAATGGCCACGAGTTGGAAGTCCACGTGGTCCTGCAGCGAATAGGTGATCGCGCCGCCCAGCGCCGCAAAGGTGATGATCACGAGCGAAGTGCCGTGCGCTACGTGCTGGCGCATCTTCATCACGCCTGTCATCAGCGGGATCATCACGGCGCCGCCGCCGCCGCCGAGAACGCCGCTGAGCAGACCGCCGCCCGTGCCAGTGACCAGCGCCGTGGCAACACCCTTCCGGTGGTTACGATGCACTGACGGTGGCCGGCTCCCTCGGCTTCTGAACGAGTTTCGCCATCAGCACGCCGACGAAATACAGGAACAACAAGGGGCCCGCCACGAGCGTCTGGTTGAACGGGTCAGGAGTCGGAGTAATCACCGCCGCGAGGACGAAGATGACGATGATCGCGTAGCGCCAGAAGTGCAGCAGCTGGCCGGCGCGCACCACTCCCAGGCGGGCCGCCAGGGTGAGCACCATCGGTAACTCGAAGGCCACGCCCACCCAGAAGATGATTCGAGTCGCGAAGCCGATGTACTGCGGCGCGCCGATGGCCGTTTGGAAGTTCTCGGATCCGAGTTCGAGGAGGAACCCGAGCGACGCCGGGAGGATAATCCAGTAGGCAAACGCCATGCCCAGCAGAAGGAAGAAGACAACGCCCACCATGCCAGGGAAGACCATCCGCTTCTCGCGCGGCGTGAGCCCCGGGACGATGAACGCCAGGAGTTCATAGATCCATACCGGGGAGGCGAGAATCAGCCCGCCGTAAAGCCCGACCTTGAACAACACTCCGATGGTCTCTGTGGGCGAAAACACGTAGAGCTTGAACTCCGCGTGGCCCGCGCGGGCGGGAGCCAGTAGCCAGCCAAGAATTACCTGCCAGGCGAAAACGCAGATGACTATCCCGATGACCAGCGCCAGGGCGCAGATGATAACCCGGTTGCGAAGCTCCTTGAGGTGCTCGAGCAGCGTCATCTCGGGGCCGCCCTGGTGCCCGCCAGGAATGCTCTGCAACGTGGTTGGCGGGTCGGCTGGCTGTGCGCTCATGACCGCTAAAACAGCAGCGGAGGCGCTTTTTCAGCCTCCGGCGTCGATTTAGTTACGGCGGTCGCCGGGGGCGGAGTGTCGCCACTCACTGCCGAGAAAGTCGGTGTCGATGCTCCCACAGTGGTCAGACCAGCGAAGGGGTCTTCCTGCGCCGCCAGCCTGATCGGCTCGGTCGCATCACGGAACTCGGCGTTCATCTTTGCCTGCTCTTCGCGCAACGTGCTGCGGGTGGCGTCCACCTCGCCGCGAAGCGTTTTGTACTGTTCTTCGACGTAGCCGATCTCGTCGCTGAACTCATCGCGGACCGCACGCGCGTACTGTTGCAGCGTACGCACCGCCTTGCCGATCTGATAGGCCATCGCCGGGAGCCGCTCGGGCCCGACAACTACCAGCATCAAGATCAGCACGAGGAGAAGCTCCTGGTAACCGACGCCCAGGAATTCCACTTCACCCTCCCCCGTTCCACGGGCCGTCAGGCATCACGCCTACTTGTCTTCGATCCCGTGGTCCCTCAAGTAGTCTACGGCGTCCTGCACCGTCGCGATCTTTTCCGCATCTTCATCGCTGATTTCGAGCTCCCCGGCATCCCCGGAAAACTCCTCTTCAAGCGACATGATGAGCTCGACAAGGTCGAGCGAGTCGGCGTTCAGGTCCTCGACGAAGGAGGCCGTGGGGATGACCTCGTCATCTTCGACACCAAGCTGTTCGACGACGATTGCGCGGACACGTTCAAAGACTGTTGCCACGGGGAGGGACTCCTGGATGGTTAAGTTTTGGGTTTCTTCCTGGGTTGCCGCCGTTTCGGCGGCGCGGGAAGCGCTGATTCGTTGACTTACGGTCCTCAGCACTCCATTCACAAACGCCGGTGAGCTTTCGCCACCGTAGCGGTGGGCTAGTTCGACGGCTTCGTTGACGACTGCCGCCACCGGCGCCGAGTTGTCAGAAAGCAGTTCCCATATTGCAAGCCTCAGAATGTTCCGGTCAACGATTGCCATCGCATCGAGGTCGTACTTGGGCGCCGCCGCTGAGATGAAGGCGTCGGAGGCGTCGCGCCGTTGGAGTACGCCGTCAAGCATGCGGGCGGCGCGGCGCTGCACCTTGCCCTCGCCGATCGCCGCATCTTCCTCGGTTGCGTCCGCCAGGCGACGTTGGAGCACCACCGCCGGGTCGTGCTCAGAAGACTCCGATTCGTAGAGCGCCTCCAGGACTAACTGCCTGATCGAGCGCTGCGTGGCGCCACTCACGCCATCACCATTCCGCCATCCACCTGGATGCACTG
>JBDSJC010000045.1:0-19695 GCA_039917655.1 Tepidiformaceae bacterium | reverse complement strand
GCGGGGATCGTCTTCGTCGGGCCGCCGCCGAGTGTCTTGCGCGGTATGGGCGACAAATCGGCGGCACGGCAGTTGGCCGTGTCGAACGGTGTCCCAGTCGTCCCTGGCTGGGACCGCGAAGACGACGAGACGACCCTCATCCGGGAAGCAGCGCGCATCGGCTTTCCGGTGATGCTCAAGGCGCGTGGCGGTGGCGGCGGACGTGGCATGCGGGATGTGTCCGTTGCTGAAGACCTGCCGGCCGCGATGGAAAGCGCCCGCCGGGAGGCCCAAGCGGCGTTTGGCGATGCCGGCCTGCTGATCGAGAAGCTGGTCATCGGCGCGCACCACGTGGAAGTCCAGGTGCTCGCCGACGCCCGCGGCAACGCCATCCATCTCGGCGAACGCGACTGCTCGGTTCAGCGGCGCCACCAGAAACTGATCGAAGAGTCGCCGAGCCCAATCGTCGATAACGCCCTCCGTGCCGAACTGACCGGCGCCGCCCTGCGCCTCGCGCGGGCGATCGGCTACGTGAACGCTGGTACCTTCGAGTTCCTCGTGGCCGCGCCAGATGCCAGCGGCCAGCGGGCGTTCTACTTCCTGGAGGTGAATCCCCGGCTCCAGGTTGAGCACCCGGTGACCGAACTGGTCACCGGCCTCGACCTCGTCGAGCTACAGCTTCGCATTGCCGCTGGCGAACCGCTCCCGATGACCCAGGACGAGGTCGAGTTCCGTGGCCACGCAATCGAGTTCCGCATAAACGCCGAAGACCCGCGCGATGGCTTCAAGCCAAGCACCGGCCGAATCCACTCGATCGGCGAAGGCTCGAAGCGCTTTGATGCAGGGTTCGCTGAGGGCGACGCAATACCGTCGCAGTACGACTCGCTGGTTGCGAAGGCAGTCGTCCACGGCAGCGACCGCGGCCACGCGCTCGCGGTCGCCGAGCACGACCTGGGCTACTGCGCGGTCGCCGGGATTCGGACCAACGTGCAGCTCCACCGCGCGATCGTCGCTTCCGATCGCTTTCAGTCTGGCGAGGCGACGATCGATTGGCTGGAAGGTGCACTGCCCGGCCTGCTCCAAACTTCTTTCGTTCCCGAAGCGGCCTGGACCGCCGCGGCCGCAGCCCTTGTGGCAACCGCCACGGGTCCGGCAGCAACGCCGTTCGGTTCGGCAACCTGGCTCGGGGCGGGTGACTCGACCATTTGGCTGAGCGACGGCGACGGAACCCGGCGGATCGAAGTTGGCGCAGCCACGCCCTCTGCGGGAATGATCAAAGGGCAGGCGGCGGGCGCGCGCTACGGCCTCACGCCCCAGGGGGCCGGTCAGTTCACGGTGCGGGTCGGTGACCCGGCAGTGGAACTTGGCGTCAACACGTATCGCGTGGCGCACGGCGATATCCAGGTCTACGAAACCGCGCCAGACGCCTACCAGATGTGGGCCTTCACGCTGATGCCCCCGCCACCCCTCCCACGCCGCGCCCAAGCCACCACCGCAGGTTCGACGGTCGTCATGGCCCCGCTTGCCGGCACCATAGCCTCGGTGCTCGTCTCCGTCGGCGATACAGTCGAGCTGGGCCAGGCCCTGCTCCTGCTCGAAGCGATGAAGATGGAGCACCGAGTCACGGCGCCGTCCGCAGGGGAAGTGAAAGCGGTCAACGTAGTTGACTGGGATGTCGTGAGGGAAGGGGACGTGCTCGTCGAGCTGGCGTAGCCGCTTTCCTGAGTCCTGAGTGGTGGGTAGTCAGTGCCGCCAGAGCGTCGCGACGCGATGGTCAGCCGGGTGGATCCGGGATTCCGAGGCTCCGGCAAATGTGGCGCGCCAACTGGTTCTTGATTTCGTTGTGGCGCGGGAAGGAGCACTCATTCGCGGTGAGGTGGCGGATTAGTGCGGTGCGCTTCACGCGGGGGTTAGAGTTTCGTGGCGCGCGGTGGGGGAAGCCCTCTTGAGGGCATCCTCGCGCATGACATCGAGCATGAGTTTGATCGCCGCTTCGAGGTCTTCCTTCACCTCTTCGATAGTCTCGCCCTGTCCGTTCGCGCCCGGCACCTCAGGGCAGATTGCCCAGAATCCGCCCTCGTCCGCCGGCTCGATGATTGCCGTGAACTCCATTCGCATGAAGCGAGTATAAGGTCTCGTCTACTGCCACGCGCTAAGCTCGAGCCCTGAGTCCCGCCAAGGTGCGCTTCGGGCGGCGGAAGCTACCGCGCCGCCGTCGCTGGGATACCGGCCAAAATCCCCTCGGTTCTCAGGTCTTGATCCACATCGGGCCAGTGAATGCCGAAACCGCCGCCCCTCCCGGGTTAGCCCCAGGCGACGTGGCCGGAAGAGGTGGATTGCTGGCCAGGGTTTATGTCCCGGCGCCTCCCCTAGTTGTAGTTCCCCCGGTCCCGACCCCCAGCCTGACGAGCATGGCTCGTCCGAAGGTCAGGGGGCCGATCGGGCCCGACCAATGGGTACGTGTGGCCGTGGCTACCGGGGTCCCCGGATGGTATCGTCCCGCGCAGGCGGCAACATCTCGTCGCCGTCATGACAGGTAGGTTCAATGACAGCAACCGACACGCTCGCCAGGCCGGAACCGGCGAAAACCGAGAACTTCGACGTGCTGATCGTCGGGGCAGGCATTTCCGGGGTGGGCGCGGCCTATCACCTGACCGAGCAGCGGCCAGGCACGAGCTTTGTCGTGCTCGAAGCGCTCGATAGCTTCGGCGGAACGTGGTGGACGCACCGCTATCCGGGCATCCGCTCCGACAGCGACCTGTATACGTTCGGTTATCGGTTCAAGCCGTGGACGAGCGCGCCGATCGCAAGCGCCGAAGAAATCCTGAAGTACATGGGCGAAGTGATCGACGAGAACGGCCTCGCCCGGCACATCCGCTACGAGCACATGATTGCGTCCGCGCGGTGGTCGAGCAAGGACAATCGTTGGGCTATCGAAGCCACGCGCACAGACACCGGCGAAACGCAGCGCTTCACCGCCAAATTCCTCTGGATGTGCCAGGGCTACTATCGCCATTCCGAAGGCTACACCCCCGAATGGCCCGGGATGGACCAGTACCAGGGGCAGTTCGTGCACCCGCAATCCTGGCCGGAAGACCTCGATTACGCCGGCAAGCAGGTGGTCGTGATCGGCTCAGGCGCGACGGCGGCCACGCTCGTGCCCGCGATCGCGGCTGATTGCGGCCATGTCACGGTATTGCAGCGGTCGCCCACCTATTTCATTCCCGGACGCAACCAGAACGACTTGGCCGACACGCTGCGCGAATTGGAGATCGATGAAGCGTGGATCCACGAGATCGTCCGCCGCAAGATTCTGTACGACCAGGCTACCTTCACGCGGCGCGCTCTTGAGGATCCGGAAACGGTTAAGCAGGAACTGATCGCCGGCGTGCGCGCTTACCTGGGCCCTGAATTCGACATCGAGACCCACTTCACGCCGCACTACCGGCCCTGGCGCCAGCGCATCGCCTTCGTGCCGGACGGCGACATCTTTCGCGGCATCAGCGCCGGCAAGGCGTCCATTGTCACTGACGAAATCGACACATTCACGCCGAAGGGCATCCTGCTGAAAACCGGCAGAGAGCTCGAAGCGGACATCGTCATCACCGCCACCGGCTTCAATCTCAACGTGCTCGGGGACATCGCCTTCGAGATCGACGGCAAGCCGCTCGTCTTCGCAGACACCGTTACCTACCGCGGCATGATGTTCACCGGCGTGCCGAACATGCTCTGGGTGTTCGGCTATTTTCGCGCCAGCTGGACGTTGCGCGCCGATCTCTTGGCTGATTTCGTCTGCCGCCTCCTCGCGCACATGGAGCGGAAGGGCGCCAAGCAGGTGGAAGTCGCGCTGCGCCCGGAAGACAAGGAGATGAAGCTCCTGCCGTGGATGGACCCGGAGAATTTCAACCCCGGCTATCTCATGCGCGCCATGGACCTCCTGCCCAAGCGCGGCGAAAAACCGGAATGGCAGCATTCGCAGGATTACTGGCGGGAGAAGGACGAATTGCCCGTGATCGATCTCGATGGTCCGGAGTTCGTCTACGGGTGAAGCGGGTTACGCGTCACTGGGGCGATGCGCACGCCAGATGTCGCTTCTTGACTCAGAGCGGACTGAAGTGGAACTGCCCTAGCCAACCAGCTTCGCCAGGGTACGCTCCGGGCGGGTTCGGGTGAGGTCGTGGGCGGACTGGAGATTGAGCCAAAACTGCGGCGTGGTGCCGAAGGCCATGGCGAGTTTCCAAGCCAGTTCCGCATCGACGGGTTCTTCACATCGGAGGATGGCTTCAACTCGGCTGACCGGCTCCTGGTTATGCGCGGCAAGAGCGCCGTCGCTCTTGCCGAGAGGCACGAGAATGCCCTCGCTTAGGATTTCCCCGGGATGGGTGCTCACTCGGTGCGTAAGCAACATGACTGAACCATCATAGTCCATCACTCGAGACGGGGATTCCTGCACCCCGAATTTAAGCTCAAGGCTACCGCGCCGCCGCCGGGATTCCCGCGAGCAGTCCCTCGGTGCTCAGGTCTTCGTCGATATCGGGCCAATGGACTCCGAAGCCGCCGCCCCCGACTTGCCAGTTGTTTCGCTGAATTTGAGTCGCGTGGAGCAGGCGCGGAAACCAGACGAGCGGCACGGAGATCGTGCGGCCATCGACGAGATCGACGATCAGGCTGTAGTCGTCGAAACGCAGGTCTTTCACGGCCTGGCCAGGGTTAAGCCCGGTGGAACTCATGCCACGCCTCCAATAGTGCGTCCCGGTTTCTAAGGACGACCGCCTCGAATATACCAAGTTCGGGCGGAGAAAAGCCGAAGTTGCGCGCGATCGCGGCTGGATCCAGCCAGAATTTGGCGCTCTATCGATCGCGCGCGACATGGAAGTGTGCCGGTTCGTCCCGCTGGTTGCTGTAGAACAAAACCCGATAGGGTCCGGACCGCATCACCGTAGGCACAACGCTAAATCCCCTTCCACGCCCCGATGCGCTTCAGGCCTTCCTCCATGCGGTCGTCCGGGGTGGTCACCGAGAGGCGGATGTAGCCTTCGCCGTTCAGACCGTAGCCGCGTCCTGGCGTCACTACCACCGAACAATCCTCGATCAGCCGCGCCGCGTAGTCGGCGCTCTTTACGCCGTCCGGCAGCTTCGCCCAAACGTAGAGCGAGGCTTTTGGCGTATCGACTTCGAGGCCCGTCTTTCGCAGCACTTCGACCATCCGGTCACGGCGGCGCTGGTAGATCGCGTTGTGCTCGTCGATGCAATCCTGGGGGCCGTAGACGGCCTCGATCGCCATCCGCTGAATGGCCTGCGGGATACCGCTATCGATGTTCGATTTCACCCGCATCAAGGCGTCCACCATCTGCGCGTTGCCAACGACCATGCCGATTCGCCAGCCCGTCATGTTGTAGATCTTGGACCAGCTGTTGAACTCCACGGCGACATCCCGCGCGCCAGGCACCTGAAAGATGGACATCGGCTTGTAGCCGTCGTAGGCCACGTCGCAGTACGGGTTGTCGTGCATGATCGCCACGTCGTACTTCTTCGCCCAGGACACGGCGCGTTCGAAGAAATCAAGGTCCGCCACCGCGCCCGTGGGATTGTTCGGGTAGTTCAGCCAGATCAGCTTCGCTCTTGTCGCCACGTCCGCCGGGATCTTGTCAAAGTCCGGCTTCCAGCCGCCCTCGCGAGTGCAAGGGATCTTGTAGCTTTCCCCACCGGCGAACATCGTCCCCACTTCGTACACCGGGTAGCCCGGGTCCGGGACCAGCGCGATGTCGCCGGGATCGATGAAGCAGAGCGCCATGTGGCCGATGCCCTCCTTCGACCCGATCAGCGGGAGCGCCTCCTTCTGCGGGTCGAACTTCACTTCGAAGCGCCGCTCGTACCAATCGGATATCGATTGGCGCAGTTCGGGCAGGCCTTCCGATTCGGGGTAGCGGTGGTTCATCGGCTCATCGGCGGCTTTGTGCAGCGCCGCCAGGATGTGCGGCGGCGTCGGCAGGTCCGGGTCGCCGATGCCGAAAGTGACCACGTCGTGGCCCTGTGCCCGCTTGGCGGCGATCTTCTTGGAGATTTCGGCGAACAGGTACGGGGGGAGGGACTCGACGCGCTTGGCGAGCTGCATGTGGGGCCTCAAAGCTTCTAGCCGCTAGCTACTAGCTGCTGGCTGTGGTGTCGCACGATGGTAGCGAAGGGGTGCGGTAGCGGCGACTCTGGAGCGCCTCGGTGCTAGCCTTCCCTCGTTCGGCCAGCCATTCGGGCTGACGCCTTGACGGCGGGTATACAGTCGAAGCATTCCAAGGTTTGAGGTGGCATCGAGATGGCAGACAGCGTCTACAAGATCATCGAACTCGTCGGCACCAGCACAGATTCCTGGGAGCGAGCCGCGGCAAACGCTGTGGAACGAGCCTCCGGCTCGCTCCGCGACTTGCGGATTGCCGAGGAGGTCAAGCTTGACCTCCAGGTGGAGGACGGGAAGGTGACGCTCTACCGGGCCAAGGTCGCCCTATCGTTCAAGTACGAGGAGTCCGACTAGGCCAATTTGAATCTGAATCCCATGTAACCGGAACGTCGAGGCGGTGCTGGCGAGCCTCCGTTGGGGAAACGCACCGGATCGGGCAACTCGTCATCCCCGCCCAAGACGTAAGGCCCGGCGGCGGCAATACGGCTCAATTCTGGTGGTGTTGCTGCCGGAATCGGCGGTGGGTGCGGATCGTCTCCGTCCCCATGGGCACAATGCTAATCGTACCGTCAACCTCCAGCACGGCCATCTTCACATCAGCCAGGTCTTCTATGCCGTGTTCCCGGATCGCCTGCACCAGTTCTTCCATGTCTACCTGTTCGTGGGCGATCACGCGGGTAATCAACTTACCGTCCGAGATGAGGACCGCCGGCTGGCCTTCGAGCGCGCGCCGCAGGCCCGGAATGCGGTCTCGCGACCCCGCAACGATCAGGTTGATGGCGAGGAGCACCCCAGCCGAAATCAGTCCACCAACCAGCGACGTGTCTGGCCCAACCATCGCGTTCTGAACGGCGTTGGCGATCAGGAGGATGACAACAAGGTCGAACGGCGCCATCTGCCCGATCTGGCGTTTTCCCGTGAGCCGAAGCCCAATTAACAGGGCGGCGTACACCACCACCGAGCGCAGGGCGATCTCCCACCAGTCAGTGCCGAGGTCGAACAATCAGCCAGTCTCCCAGGTGATGAGCATCTCCCGGCTGGGCTGTCGCCAGCGGGGAATGAACCCTTCCGGCGAAGGTGAATACAGTTCGTCGAAGTGTGAGCGAATCGTCTCCTCCGCGCCCCCAAGTCGCTCGCCAGATGACACGTTGAGCGCCAACTTGACCGCGTCGTCCATCGTTGGCGGGCGCATGCGCGCGGAGCGGAACTCGTCGGGCAGCGTACGAATATCAGGTAGGAGGCCCAGGTCCCAGAGCACGGCGAGCAACTCGCGATGGTTGGGCGCCGGAGCCTGGGGCGTGCCGTGGACCAATTCGAAGAGGCTCGCTGCGTCGTTCGGCGGAGGGACGCTCCAGACACTTATGATCACCCGTTTGCGCGCTGCCGCGGTCAGCGCCGAAACGAAGGGGACGATGTCGCGCACGAAATAGGTGACGTTCGCGACGAGCACCACGTCCCCCTCGATACCCTCCGCGCCGGTGGGCCAGTCCGCATCAATGCAGCGCGCGTTGCTGATCACCGCCTCAGCGGCGGACGCGTCGAACTCTGTCCGCATCGCGGCGGAGGGTTCGACATTGATCACCTGGGCGCAGTGAAGCGCGATCGGCAGGCTGACGCGCCCTGCACCGCCGCCAACGTCCACGACTACGTCATCCGGGCCTACGAACGCTGCCACCGCCGCGGTGTTCGCCTCCAGGGTGCGCCGTGGGTCGAGCCGGAACATGGCCGCGCGCGCCGCCCAGAGGTCACCGCGGGGAGCGCTCAAGGTGGTGAACTGTTGGTTGAAGGTATCAACGAGGGCGGCGTAGGCTTCGGCGGCGGTGGACATGATCGTGCTCCTCGCGCGCGGTTCACCGACCGGCGCGCTTGCGGAGGTTACTGCGTCAGGTCGCTGGTTGCGAGTACGGCGAGGTCTTCCGAGCGACTGTCGTGGTGGCGACAGCCTTCGCGCAATATCGGCTGCCGAGAGAGTCCTACCCGTTGGTCAGGGCTCACCGCCCAACCCACGCACCGGTCGCGCCCACAGCCCGATATCCCGACGCTCGCGCGCCAGCCAGCGCCACCGCCCCTCAGGCCGCCGCGAACCAGTGCTCGGGCGTGCCTGATGCGCTCTCGATGAACGAGAACGCCTTCTCCAGCACGCGCTCAATTCCCCCACAGGCGGCTTCGATCTCCACAAGATCGGCCGGCAGCTCATTCAATACGGCGCCCGCCACGTCGTACCCGCAATAGAGTCCATAGTGCTGCGCCAGGCGGTCAGCCTGGGCCACCACTCCCGCCAGCCCATCGCCGGCCGGGGTCAGGGTGTAGTCATGGTGGCAGCGCACCGCTTCAACCAGGTGCATGGGGAACTTCCAGCGTTCGCCAAGCGCCCGCCCGAGCTCGTCGTGGCTGTATCCCGTGAACTCCAGCTCCGCTTCACCCAGCGTGTACGTCCCTCGGCGCGCCTCGGTTACGGCCTGCAGAAATTCCACTGGCATCACTTTGCGCAACACCAACCGGCCGATGTCGTGCAGGATTCCCGCCGTAAAAGCTTCCTCGGGCCTGGCCGATCGTGTCTTTCTCGCGAGGTTCTCGGCAGCCACCGCGACGGCCACGCTGTGTCCCCAGAAGAGGTCCAGGTCGAAAACGTCGTTCGGGTCTTTCTTGGTGTTGAAGGCGTTCATCAGGCTGGCCCCGACCGCCACCTGGCGGACCTGCTTGAAGCCCAGCATCACTACAGCCTCGCGCACCGTGCTCACCCGCCGGGCGAATCCGTAGTAGGCCGAATTGCTCACGCGGATGAGCTTCGCCGTCAACGCCTGGTCTGTGCTTAGCACCTGAGCCATATCCATCGCGCTGGTGCGGTCGTCATCGGCCATGCCCATCACCCGCGCGGCCACCGCGGGCAACGGGGGAAGGTCGTCGATCTGTTCGAGCAGGGCTGTAGCGTCCATTGCCATCCCCTCAACTATCGGCGGGCAGATCACTGCGCTGAACGTCTTGCCGGTTGTGATTCAGGGAAACCCCGCAATCGCCAACCAGATGGCTGTCACGAACTCCCCTCAGCAGAAAGGGCCGCCCTCCAGTAGGCTTCGAACCTCAACCCCAACTCCAACCAAGAGGTATACCCATGCGACTCGAAGGAAAAGTGGCCACCATCACCGGTGCGGCGGCCGGCATCGGCAAGGCGATCGCCTACCGGTTCGCCCGCGATGGCGCGGCCGTCGTTCTCGGCGACATCGATGAAGCCGGCGCCCGCGCAGCGGCCAACGAAATAGCCGAAGAGACGGGCGCCAAGACCCTGGGAATGAGATGCGACGTAGTCACGCGCGCCGAGGTCGATGCTCTGGTGGCAGCTGCCGCCGCGAAGTTCGGGCGCATCGATATCATGGTCGCCAACGCCGGGATCGCAATCGGCGGCAACCGCGCCCTTGATGCCACCGAAGAAGACTGGGACCGCACCATGGACATTAACGGCAAGGGCGTGGTCTTTTCGAACCAGTCCGCCGCCCGCCAGATGATCGCCGAAGGTCACGGCGGCTCGATTATCAACATCGCCAGCATCGCCGCCCTCAACGGCATCTCTCCCATGCTCATGGCCTACTGCGCCTCCAAGGCCGCCGTCGCACAGCTCACGAAGTGCTTCGCTTTGGACCTCGCGCCCCACGGGATCCGTGTCTCGGCCATCGCCCCCGGCCTCGTCGATACCTCTATCTGGGAGAAGATGTTCAGCATGCCCGGCATCCTCGAAGCGGGCATGCGCGAAAACATGGCCGCCAGCGTCCCGCTCGGCCGCATGGCGCTCCCATCGGACATCGGCAACATGGCCGCCTTCCTCGCCAGCGACGATTCCAGCTACGTCACCGGCCAGGTCTTCGTGGTCGATGGCGGCCGCACAGTAGGCTTGGCATCAGCCCCCGCCGCCCGCTGACACGCTCCCTACCTGACGCTGGACGCCAGGTAGGGACCGGTCCCGCGCGGGCTGGCAAGCTTCAGCCCACCGCCCGCCTAATAAGGCGACTACTCGGGAGCGGAGGCTTGCCAGCTCACGCACGGTCGCTCGGCGCTTCCCCCTGCCGCCTAATTGAGCTACCCATCTCCGAGCATCCGCACCCGGCACATCGGCACTCAACACCTGTGCCTACTCGGCGAGCGATTTCAACGGGTGGCGGCCATCTACGTTGCCCACCAGGTTGCCGTGGACGTTATAGCCGAGCAGTTCTTGGAGCCGTTGAGGGAGCTGCCGCACGGTTTCTTTCGGTACCGCGAGGTACTGGTTCTCCTGTTGCCGCAGCCAGCCCGCCACATATTCGAGGATCACCCCGAGCCGCGGGCGATCAGTGGTGTTCGCCCCGCCGCCGTGAAAAACGTCACCAACGAAGAACATCAGAGAGCCCGCGGGCATCACGGCGCGCAACGTGGGCGTGCCCTCCTCCGGGCGCTCATCCTGCCAGCGGTGGCTACCGGCAACCACGTGGGTCGCGCCGTTCGCCTCGGTGAAATCGTCGAGCGCCCACATGGTGTTCACGATCAGTTCGCGATGCGGGCGGGCGATGGGGTAAACGCCATCGTCGCGGTGCAGAGGTTGGGCGGTCTCGCCAGGCCCGATCTGAATCGCCTGGGGGGCGCTCAATTGGAAGCTGCCGAGCAGGCGTTCCAGCACACCGAGGACGAGCGGATGGGGGCGGGCCCATCGAAGGCGCGCGTCTTGGCGAACAGAGCGTAAACGCGTTGCGTTTCGAAACCTTCGAAGTTGTTGCGGCCGCGCGGCGTGAGGGCGAGTACACGCAACACTTCGTCGCGCTTCTCCTTAAGCTCAGCAGCCGTCAAGGCGCCTTCGACGATCGCAAAGCCGTCGCGCTCAAGCACGCTTGAGACGGCTTCTACACTCGAATTCGGGCTCAGCTTGTCCATCTCATCCTCCCGCGCGGACGTGCCGCAATTGAGAGCGGAGCATACGCGAGCGCGCTGCGGAGCGCTGATTCTCGACGCCCGAGGCTTGAGGTCCGAGGGCTCCTTCGCCCTGCTCCCCGTCAGCGCCCCAGCGAATGACCCTTCCTCTGTCTACAACCCTCGTGGGAACTACAACTAGCGTGCGACGACGCTTCGAAGGCGGCTGAAGAGCCCGCGGTAGTCCTCAAACTCGGCACGGCCGAAGCGGAAGATCTGCTGCGCGCCGAGGTGTTCGCGGCGAGCGAAGACAACAAGCCCGCCGACGATCGCCGCGCTGTAGGCGATAGCGCTGGCGAGCGCCGCGCCGTTGATGCCCATGCGCGGCACCAAGACAATTGCCAGTGCCACATCGAGAATCAGTCCCGTTCCTGCCACTAGGGCGGCAACCCAGGGCAGTCCGCGCTGGTAGGTGTAGAAGCCGGAGAACGATTGGGCGAGGCCGTAGACCAGTACGCCGGGCAACAGATAGCGGAGCGCGCCCGCCACCCCGGCGTACTTGTCGCCGCCAAGCGCCGCTTCGATAAAATCGGCCACGATGAAGAGGAACGCGCAGACACAGCCGAGAAGGACGACCGTGTGGCGCATGACGCGGGCGGTGAGTTCCGCCGCTTCTGGGCGTGAGAGCGAGGCGACACGCGCGTAGGTGGCGAGAGCGAGCGAGCCGCTCACCTGCCAGACAGACTCGGCGATGTACACAGCGAGCAGGTAGGGCCCTACACCTTCCTTGCCTTCGAAGTAGTCGACGATGAAAAGGTCCGCCCGGTAGTTCAGAAACGAAATGCCGCTGGAGACGCCGGCAAGCAACGTGAAGCGCAGGACCGACCGGGCAAGGCTGCCGTCAAAGCTGACGTGCCGTCCGAGATAGCCTCGTCCGAGTAGTAGCATGGCGCCGAGTGAAAACGTCTGGCCGGCGGCGTAGGCGCCGAGGGCTGCCTCCGGCGTCCGGCGGTCGAGCACAAAAACCGTGACGGCGATCGCAAGCAGCGCCACCAACGGCGGGCCGACAAGCGTCACGTTGTAGCGAATGAACGAAGCCCGGCCGAGGAACATGCCGGAGACAACGCTGTTGGCGATGACCGCGGCCGCCGCGATCCCGACTGCCAGCGCCACCCGGCTGACCTCGTCGCTGAGCGCTGTCCCGCCCACGATCCCGGCCGCCACTGCCACAACGCCGAGCCCCAAGGCAAGGCTTCCGGAGTTCAGCACCACCACGGCTGGTGCACGGCGCTGGTTCGAAATCTGGTACGCCGTCGCCGCTGCGAGGCCGCCGGTCATTGCATTGACGAAGCCCACCACGCTGAGCGCGAGGCCAAAGAGGCCGTAATCCGCGGACGAAAGGATGCGCGACGTGAGCACCACGGTCGCCAGCGCCACCACCAGGTTCATACCGCGAAAGAGGAAGGCGATAATCCCGCCGTAGGCTATCGACATCCGGATCATCCTACGTCAGCCCTCTGCTACGGGAGGCGGACGCGAAAAAAGGGACGCCGTTTCAGGCGCCCCTCTTCGGATTGTGTTGTTGGGCGTTTGGCTAGTTGCTAAACGCGTTGTAGAGGCCGTCGTTGTCGCCGGGCGCAAGGTCGTTGGTGGCGTCAGCGATGGCGATGATTGGCGTGTCGCTGGTGATGACCATGCCACCCCAGAAGCAGGCCGGTGTGGCGCCGAATCCGTTATCAGCGGGCGAATCCAGGTTCTGATAGAACACGAACGAGCCGACAACCTGCTTGGTGGCGGTGTAGGTGGCTGCGCCGTTGCAGCCAGCCACACCGTTCGAAGTGTCGTTGATGGCAGTGATCGTGACGTTTGCGGTGCCCCCGTTAGCGACGGCCACGCTCACCCAGGTGTTGTAGCCGTCCAGCCCGCCAGCCTTATAGGCGCGGCGGAAGATGAGCGGGAACTTGGCGCTGGTGGTAGCGCGGGCGATCGGTACGCCGTTGACGGCGGTATAGAGATCCTCATCGATGTAGCTGCCGGGCGAGGTCATCTTGGAGCGGAAGAGGACTGCGGCGAGCGGCTGGTCGGAGACAACCTTGGCGGCGCCGATAAAGCCCTCGGGGATGCCGCCCACGGCTTCGTAGACGCTGTGGCTGGCGGTGCCAGCGGCCGGGACCGAGAGGGTCACGGTGTAGGGACCACTGTTGCCCGTATAGGTGATGGTGGCATTTGCGGCAGTGGCGCCGGGATTCGACAGCAGGATCTGGCTGTAGTAACCGTCCACCTTCAGCGCGAGCGGGATCGAGGTGGTCGTGCCGATGTCAGAGACGCCGCCTTCCACCACGAAGCCATCGTAGGAGGCGAGCTTGCGAAGGCCGCCGGTCAGGTAAGCATCGACGCCCACGGTGATCGTCGAGCCGGTGGAGGTAAGGGTGGCGGCCATGATCGCGTTCGAGGTAGACGAGGGCATCGCCTGGGTGGCCTCAGCGGCGTTGGCCTGCGGGCCGAAGGTGATCTGGCCACCGACCGGGATCGGGTAGCCTGCTGCGCAACCGGTGCCGCCGGGGCCGGCGTCGTTGACCGGCGCGCGGCTGCCGCCGGGGAACGAATAGAGGACTGTCACACAGGCCTGGGCCGTCCCGGTGTTGGCGATCGCAAAGCGCGTGTTGTACGTGTTCTCCAGCGCGTTGGCGACGTACGGAAGCGTGACCTTGGAGCCGCCGGTGGGGTAGGCGTTGTGGATCGAGTAGGACTTGACGCCGGTGTTCGATTCGATGTCCCGTACGAGCAGGGCGTTAATCGGCTGGTCGCTGGAGAGCACGCCGACGCCGCGGAAGCCCGGAGTGAGGCCGGAGTTGATGGCCTGCGCGAAGACGCGCGTACCACCGACCGGGACGTTCACAAACGGGACGCTCGCCGATGGGATCAGGACGCCAGCGGGAGTGTAGATGTCCATCACGATGGTCGCCGGAGCGGTGCCATTGTTCTGGGCGATCGCGCTGGTGTTTTCCTTGCTGTTTGGCAACAGGGCGGGAAGCACCTCAACGTTGGAGAAGCCACGGCCGAACCGAATCTCCTGGGGGGTGCTGGCACCGCTCGTTGCGCTGACACCGGCGACCGGGATCAGCATCACCACGCCTAGCGCCGCAAAAAGCGCCAGCGGACGGATTCGAATTCGCTTCATGGATACACTCCTCATTACTCGCAGTGTAAGAACCGCGTACAAGTAGGGTCAACGAACATTCGCGCCGTCAAGACGGGACGGATGTAAACGGTGTGTAACTTCTCGGCGGCGATTCCCCTAAGCGAGTTGGTTGAGCGCCTGGAACACCACCACGAGGAGAAGTGCTCCGCCAACCAGCCCGACCACGAGTTTCGTGCCACTCATTGCGCCATTCTGCCACGGGAATCGCTTAGGAGTCTTACCCATTCTTTGACCTTGGGCATGAGGCTCAGCGCGGCGCCATTTCGCGGGTCGCCTTCAGGATGAGTTCGCGGCGCACCGCGGGATCCGGGTCGAACGAGAAGAGCGAGAGGAACGCGGTATCCACGCCCGCATCCATGTAACGCTTGACGTGGGCATTCCGCTCCTCCGGAGTGCCGCTGACGATGAGGTCGCTGACAACGTGCTCGGGCAAGGCGGCGAGTGCGCCTTTGCGGTCCCCCGCCTCCCAGGCCTCCCACATCGGCGCGAGCACCTCGCTGCGTCCCAGCCATTGGTGGAACGCCTTGTACACGGGGACGTTGAGGTAGGCGTTGATGTGCCGCCGCCGACCGACATTAGCCTCGGGCGTGACGGGGTCAACGTTCACCATCAGCCTGGCGGTGATCTCGATCGCCTCCGGATCGCGGCCAGCAGCGGTAGCGGCGGATCGCACTACGGCGACGGACTTCTTCACATCCTCTGCGGAGAGCCAGTTGATGATGCATCCATCGCCAACCTCGCCCGCGACCGCCAGCATCCCCGCGCGCAGCGCGGCGACATGAATCGGCACCGGTTCGCTGGGCGGCCGAGAGAGTCGGAAGCCGTTGACGGAGAAGGTCTGGCCTTCGAATACCACTCGCTCACCGGCGAGAGCGGGACGGAGGAACTGGACCATCTCCTTCACGCGGGTGGCCGGCTTGCTGAACGTGCCGCCGTTCCATTGTTCGACGATCGGCTGCGAGCCAGAGCCGATGCCGAAGTGGAACCGGCCCGGCGCAAGGTCAGCGATGCTCGCCGCGGATTGCGCCAGCGTCGCTGGGCCGCGCGTGTAAACGTTGGCGATCGCCGTGCCGAGGCGCATCTGCGTCGCCCCGGCGACCACTGCCAGCGGGGTAAAGCAGTCGGCTCCGTCTACTTCGAACGACCAGGCGTCGGTGTAGCCAAGCCGTTCTGCCTCGCGAGCGATTTCGACGTGCTCGGTGAGCGAGAAGCCCTCCAGCGGGACGGACATCGACCAGCGCTTCTGCATCTCAAGATCCTCCATTCATAAGGCGCTGCATCCGCACAATGAGCATTGGCACCTGGTGTTCGAACGTCGCACTCTCGGGGTTTGAGGCGGTTGCTTCCAGGTAGTGCATGTACAGCCCTTCGAGGATGATGGCGAGTTTGTAGACCGCAAGCACGTGATAGAAGGTGAAATCGCGCATCGAACGGCCGCTTTTGGCCTCGTAGCGGTCACGCAGCTCGTTCACGCTGGGGAAACCGGGCTCGCTGGTCAGGCGGGCACGGTCTTCGCTCACCCACTTCACGCCAGCGGGCGGCGGTAGGTCACCGGGGTCGCCCCAGGTGGAGAGCATGTAGCCGAGGTCGGCGAGCGGATCCCCGACGGTCGCCATCTCCCAATCGAAGACAGCAATCAAGCGGGGCTCGGTGCGGGCGAACATCACGTTGTCGAGCTTGTAATCGCCGTGGACGATGGTAGCGGGTCCAGACTGGGGCATCTTCTCGCGCAGCCAAGCGGTAGCGGCGTCCAGTCCCGGCAGCTCACGGGTGCGCGGACGGGTAAGTCCCCACTGCTTGCTCCAGCGGCCGATCTGGCGCTCGAGGTAGCCGTCAGGCTTGCCGCCGATGCCGGTGGCGCGCCAGTCAACGGCATGCAGTTCGACCAGGCCGTCGACCAACTCCTCGGCGACCGACATGCGGCCTTGAACGGTGTCGTAGGCCGCTGGCATCTCGGCGCGAATCACTTCGCCGTCGCAGCGGGCCATCAAGTAGAAGGGCGCACCGATGACCGAGGGATCTTCGCAAACAGCGATCGGCTTCGGGACGCGCGCCTTTCCGTACAGCGCCGAGATGAAGCGGTACTCGCGCACCACATCGTGCGCGGTTGGCAGCAACGGGCCGCGTGGCGGCCGGCGGAGCACCCAGCGGTCTTCGCCGCGGGTCACAAAGAACGTTTCGTTCGAAAAGCCAGCGATGTGCTTCTCGACCTCGATCGAGCCGGAGTTTCCTTCGGTATGCGTATTGACGAAGCGCTCGAGCGCGGCAACGTCGATCAACTGGTCCAGTTGTGATTCCTTCACGATGTGTGTCCCCCGCGGTGAGCCTGACGAGTCTTGCCCACGAGTCAGGGGGCGTCAACCGTGGCCCACCGACGGACGGGCCGGGAAGGATTGCGTAGAATCCTGACGATGGACCTGTACCAGGGGACGATTGGCAAGCGCGACCGCCGAATGTTCCTTCCCGAAACCCTTCCGGACGAGACGCTGCGCCGAATCCTCCAGGCAGGGCGGATGACGCCCAGCTCGAAAAACGCGGAGCGGAACCGGTTTGTGGTGGTGACCCAGGAGGGGCGCAAGGCTGAGGTCGCGGTGCTCAGTGCGATGGCCAAATGGCTGGCGGACGCCGCCGTGATCGTGGTGCTGGTGCAGACTCAGAAGCACGAATTCGATGCGGGCCGCTGCGCGCAGAACATGATGCTCGCCGCCTACAACGACGGCGTTGGATCGTGCCCGGCACACCTCCCAGAGGCCGCGCTGGGGGCGCTGCTGGGCATCCCGCCGGAATTGTTCATCAACCGCGTCATCGGGTTTGGTTACATCAACCCGGAGCGGGCGGCGGCGCCGCCTGGCGTGGCCCGCAAACGGCTGCCGCTCGAAGAACTGGTCCACCGCGAATCCTGGTAAGAAGACGCCCACTCCGGGCTAAGGAATGTGCATTGATCGAATTCACCGAAGAGATGAAGACAGCCATCAACAGCTCGTTCACGGACGGCCTGGCGCTACTCGTGGGCACCGCATCGAAGGCCGGGATGCCGGACATGGCCTACAAGGGCAGTACCATGGCGTTTGATGGCGACCACCTGGCCTTCTGGGAGCGCAGCCACGGCCAGACACTTCGCAACCTGGATGAGAACCCACAGGTCTGCCTGATCTACCGCAACCCGCAGACGAGGCTTGCCTTCAAGTTCTTCGGCGTTGCCCAGCTTCTCAAAGAAGGCCCCGTGCGTCAGCGGATCATGGACCGCACGGTCGAGTTCGAACTGAGCCGCGACCCCGAGCGCAAGGGCGTGGCGGTCCTCATTCGGGTCGATAAAATCCTCCAGGCCGGCCAGGTCGTGCAGGAACGGTGAACTCCGCTGGAACGCGCCGGGTGCTGACGATCCCTGCGAATTTCGCCAAATCGATGCGTGATGTCTACGGCGCCGACGGCGAGGCGTGACTGGCGCGGCTGCCCGGCATTGTTGTTGCGTGTGCCGGGCGTTGGTCGCTCGAAGTCAGTGAGCCGTTCGAGCCTCTGAGCTACAACTGGGTTGCGCCCGCGACGCGGAACGACGGCGTCCCCGTGGTGCTGAAGGTGGGCTTCCCCTGCCGCGAACTGCGAAGCGAGATCGAGGCTCTGCGCGTCTACGATGGGCGCGGGATCGCACGGCTGCTGGCATTCGATGCGGACTACGGAGCGCTGCTCCTGGAGCGGCTTCAGCCGGGGACCATGCTCGACTCAGTTCGAGACGAAACGGAGGCGACCACGATCGCCGTTGGTGTCATGCGGCAACTCTGGCGGCCGGCCCCGCCTGACCACCACTTCCCGACCGTTGCGGATTGGGGAGAGGGCTTGAAACAGCTTCACGCGAAATCAGCCGAGGAGCCGGGGCCGTTTCCCGCAGACATGCTGGCCGAAGCCGAAGAGACGTTCGCGGCGCTGCTCGCGACCTCGGCTGAGCCAGTGGTGCTGCACGGTGACCTCCACCACTTCAACATCCTGAGCGCCGAGCGAGAACCGTGGCTGGCGATCGACCCCAAGGGCGTGGTCGGCGAGCGGGAGTACGAAATCGGCGCCTACCTCCGGAACACACGCGCGCAGATAGTGGCCGAACCCGATGCTCGCGCGGTGCTCTCTCGGCGGCTCGACATCTTCTCCGAGGTCTTGGGCATGGACCGGCAGCGTCTACGCGGCTGGGCGTTCTCCCAGGCGCTACTCTCCACCGGCTGGCACTTCGAGAACCACGGCGTGGTCTCGGAATTCGGGCTCGCTGTGACGGGGCTGTTGCGGCGGGCGTAGGGTGACCGGGGCGGTCAGCCGGAGGCTGGTTCGGCGATCACCGTCATCGGACTCCAGCGGCCGATCACGCCCTGCCCGTGACAGCTCACGGACTTGCCGTCGACGATGTCGATCTCCGACATCAGGCCGAGTGCGGCAGTGAAGCCAGTCAGCTTGTCGGGGATGTGCTCGTAACGGTCGACGACCTTGCCGTCTGCCTCGAACTCGACAGTGTCGGTCGCCTGGTCGTAGGTGATGCGGTAGGCGTGTGCTTGGCCCTGGGCGGTGGGCAGGTCCTTCAATTCGTTGAAGATGCAGAAGGCGCGCGCCTCCCCTGTATCCGGGATTGCGGCGCCCGGGAAGGGCAGGCGTCCGTAGACGGTGGCCACGGTATCACCGCCGGTGAAGAAATCGAGCGCCCATCCGGTCGTCAGGTCGAGGAGGTTCCAGGAGACGTAGCCGTCGTACAGATTGCCGGGCTGCGTGCCGATCGTGCGCGCCGCAATCTGGATCTCGAAGGTGATGCGGCCACCCGGTGGGACGGCGAAACGCTCCTTCGAAAAGTACATGTGCTTGGCGTTGTCGAGGATCTGGACGCGGTCGTTGCCGCGCGTGTACGGCACCGCGGCGACCTGCAGCCAGCCGTTGCGCACCAGCACCACCGCGCCCGGCTCTTTGTACTGCCAGACCGAGCCATCCGGCAGCGGGAACGCCCCGATCGCCCATTTCGAGTCAGGCTCGAGGATGCGGTTGTAATCGCCGACAACGGTCTGGGTGGTGGGGGCGGAAGCGGCCTCGGTGGTCATGGCCCAAGCGTAGCGGTGCGCGGCCGGAGACGGTAGCGAGCGCGGTTACAGGCGGTCCTTCCAGTACGACTGGTCCCGGTCCGTGTTCGAAACCGCGACAACCTCGAAGTAGTCTTCGACCGTGCGGTAGATCATCTGGTAGGGCCAACCGGTCAAAAGAAGGCGTCGCGTACCGCGTTCGAAAGGTTCACCCGACTTCGGGAAGCGTCGTATGCGCTCCAGCCGGTCGTCGAACGCCTTCACGAAGCGGACGGCGCGCTCCACGTCTCGCTGGGCGTACCAAACCACGGCTTCCGCGAGGTCAAGCCGAGCCTCGGGTCGAACGTCAACCCGTACGATACTCATTGATCCGCTCGTAAAGCTCCGCGCGCACCGTTTCCCAGGGAATGCTCGGGACGCGCTCG
>JBDSJC010000044.1:0-2594 GCA_039917655.1 Tepidiformaceae bacterium | reverse complement strand
CTGCTCAGTGCTCAGTGCTCAGTGCTCAGTGCTCAGTGCTCCGCTGCGTAGTGCGCAGCCAGCAGGTCCGCGCCGAAATCCCCTTCGGGGGTTCGCCAGCAGGCGTGGATGTGGTTGCCGTCCGGGTCCGGGTTGTCGTATTCGATGAGGATGCCGGGCCCCTGAATGCGGTAGTAGTGCGCCTGGCCGCGCTGCATCGAACCCGCCCAGGCGAAGTGCAGGTCTCCCATCGAAGGCGAGACTCTCGCCCACTCCACTTCGGCGAGCGGCGCGGGCATCCGTTCGATATACCGCTGGACCAGGCGGTCGAGCAGCTCGCGCTCGCTCCCTTTCATGCGCGCCGCGGAGAGGCCCGCCGGCACGCTGGCCGAGTAGCGTAGCGGCGCAAGCTGCTCGTCGGTCATCGCGTTCCTTGCGTTCATTCGTGCCAATGCGGCGTCCATCGCCGGGTCTGGCGCGATCCCCATGATCACCTCCGGGCTCAACGGGATCGCCCCGTCTTCCATCCGCGGGCGGTTCGACTGCACCATGTCCGAAGGCGCCCGGTCGCTGATGATCGCGGCGCGCTTCAGGTCCAAGTCGAGGGCGTTGAGCAGTTCGAACCCAAGGTCTTCCTCGGGCGCGAGCGGCCGCAAACTGTGTCCGTGACCGAGCGGCAGCGCAGCCGGGTTCGATCCGAAGAACGAAGGCGTGGGCCGCCCGATCTCTCCGTTGACGATCGTGTGCGTGACCGAGATGTGGTGCCCGCCGAACGTCCATCCCCACGTAGCGCGTTCCCCCGGCTGACCGAAAATCGCTGCGAAATACATGTTTGGGTCGCGCCGCACTGAACGGCCGGGGCCGGGGTAACCGGTATAGCGAGAGGCCGGCCAACCTTCGGTGTCCGCCAGCGCCCATTCCAGGCTCATGATCGTCGCTGCCGTGTTGTACGCCCCGGCGCTTAGCCCGGCCCGCAAAAGCCTGCGCCCCAGCTGCTGCTGCGGCGCATCGAGTTCAATCAGCGAGATCCCCGGCCGCGCGTTCGGCGTGTAGTACCAGCGCTGGCGTTCCTGCGTCGCTTCGAACGGCAACTGGGCAGCCTTGCGCTGTTCGTCCGAGAGCGCCTCAAGGAAGGCATTGGCGGCGTCAACCATCAGACTGGCGAGCGCGGAAGTGGTCATGAGGCGCCTCAAATCGAGTGTTTTCGGGACTATACCCGCTCGACCGTGATGCGACGCACCGTGTTCTCCGGGCTTGTTGGGGCCCGGACAACGTCTACAATCGAAACAGGAGGGATTATGGCGCGAAATGCGACGGTTCTGGAGGTATTAATAGCGTCGCCTGGCGACGTCCTCGCAGAACGCCATGCCGTGGAGGAGGCCATCTCCCGGTGGAACGCCACGCACGCATCTTCCCTGGGCATCACGCTGGTCGGCCGCCGTTGGGAAACATCCGCGACGCCGGCGATGGGCAGTAGCCCTCAGGCTTTAGTCAATGTCCAATTCGCCGACGGTTGCGATCTGGTCGTTTGCATCTTTTGGACTCGCCTCGGGTCTCCAACAGGTGAGTTTAGTTCTGGAACGGTGGAGGAGCTCGAAAGGGCGATGGCTGCGGGGAAGCCCGTTCTTGTCTATTCCTGCGAGCGCGATGTGCCGAAGAGCGCTGACCTCGACCAACTTATGGCCCTGCGACACTTCGTCTCGGACGTATCCAAACGCGGCCTCGTGCAAACCTTCCAGACTCCAGACGATTTGCGCGGGCTCGTGTTCCAACACTTGGCGACGACCGTGGCCGCGCTTGTCAATCCCGAGGACTTGAATCTCACTTTCGCCATGCGAGGTGGAGGTGGCGGCGGTGGCGGAGGAGGCGGTGGAGGTGGCGGCGGCGGCGGAGGAGGTGGTGGAGCCGGCGGTGCCGGTGGCAAAGGCGGCGATGGAGGGGGATGGAATTCCGACTACCCGAAGTTCAATGTCGCGCAAAATGGGCTGACCCGTACTGAGAACGCCTTCAGTCCTGCTTTCCGGGTCGAGAAGGCCGACGGCGCTTGGACGCCGTCAGTGGTTTGGCGGGTGACAGCACTCGGAGTTAACTCCGAGTGGAAGGTCGTAGCCATTTCGGATCTACACCAGACCCATTTTCAGCCCACCTTGGACTTGACCCATCCAGCTCATTCGCAGAATCAAGGCGACTTGTCGTTTGAACTTCGGTTCCCGTGGGCCGACGGCTGGCGTCGGCAGGTGCATTCATGGCCGATCTCCCGGGCCAACGTCCCGGGGAAACGCCTGTGGGACATCGAAGAGACTCGGACCGCGCCCTTGCTAGAGGCGTGTGTTCAGCCTGGAGTGTTCGAAGCGCGGAGCCGTTAGATCCCGCCGCTGAAGGTGTCGCAGGAATCCATGCTGCCGGCCTTGAAGCCGGTGTTAAACCACTTCTGGCGCTGCGCCGAAGAACCGTGCGTCCAGGTCTCGGGGTTGACCTTGCCCTGGAACTCCTTCTGGATGCGGTCGTCGCCGACTGTGGCGGCGGCGTCCAGACCGTCGGCGATGTCCTGGTCGGTGAGGCTCACGAAGAAGCCTGTGGAGACCGCGTTGTGCGCCCAGACGCCCGCCAGGCAG
>JBDSJC010000043.1:0-21475 GCA_039917655.1 Tepidiformaceae bacterium | reverse complement strand
TCCTTCGTAATGGTCAGGGTGATCTCGCCCGCGGGGCCGTTGAGCGTGGCCGACTTGCCATCCACGCGGACGATCTGCCCACCGATGATGATCCGCTCTGCCGGGTCGCGGCGAGTTTCGAGCCCGCTGAACCCCGCGGGTGTGCGGGCCACGCCGTCCGCGCCGGCGGCGCCGTGCTCGGGAAGCACGAGGATGGCGCGAATCGAGAAGTTGCGGACCTCATCGACGATGCCGATGACGTTCACCCAATCGCCTGCGCTAAGGGAGCCTCCCTGCAGCACCGTGTCAATAGTCGTGGGGCGAGGGACGCGAATGTCAGTGGCCCCATCGGCGGAACCAAGGACGAGCCCGGCCGCGTTCGCCTCTTTGATCTCGTAGACGTTTACGGGGGTGATCGGCGCGGGCGCGCGGAAGGCCGGGGGCGCAGGGGGAAGGTTGTCGCGATTCAGCGCCCACGCCAGTCCCACCGTGATCGTCGCGACCGCGACGGCGATCACGGCAACGCTGGCGGGCAGTAGCCAGGCGCGGCCGGATGCGGAATCCGGTTGGGCCGTCAAAGCTTCAACCCCAACAACTCCCTGGAAGGCACGCGGTTGTCCACGGTGACGTTCACCCAGGTCACGCGAAGCTTGATTCGCTCATCGCCCGTCTGAACCCAGACCTCGTCGCCCTTCTCCCATCGATAGTCGGAGTCGATGGCGACGAGCAGGTTGCCGCGGCTGCCCCCGAAGGGGTCCGCCTCGTAAAATTCAGTCCGCACGAACGTGATCCTGGTCTACCGGCGGGGTCAGTCGTTCGTCCAGCCAGGCGGCGATCTCCCCAAGCACTTCGAGGCGCTCCGGTTCGTTCAGTACTTCGTGGTAGAGGCCTTCGTAGAGCTTGAGCGTCTTGTCCGAGGATTGGGCGCGCCTGTACAGTTCCTCGCTTCCGGCCGTGGGCACAAGCTTGTCATCGCTGCCGTGGACGATGAGGAGCGGGCACTCGAAGAGTTCCATCTCGCGGGAGCTGCGAGCAAGCGAGCGCAACCAGGCGCGGGCGTGTGCGACGGTCGACCCGCCTCGGAAGACCAGCGGGTCCTCCTCGTACTTCCGGACGACTTCGGAGTTGCGGGAGACAGCGGCGGCGGGCAGGCTCGGGAGCCTCAACCGCGGCGTGAGCGACATCACCCGGAGCATCAGGCGGCGCAGACGGGGAAGCGCGAGCAATCCCGAGCCGACCGCGGGCCCGCTCAGAATGACGCCCGCCAGACCGGGTTGGCGAACGATAACGTAGAGAGCCGCGATGCCCCCGCCCATGCTGTGGCCGAGGAGTACCACGGGCAGGCCGGGGTTGCGGGTGCGGACGTTCTTCAGGAAGCGATCCAGGTCAGTGAGATATTCGTTGAAGGAGCGCACATGAACGCGGACGCCGTCCGAACGGCCGTGGCCGCGGAGGTCCAGCGCCTCAACGGCGTAACCGCGGCTGTTTAAGTATTCGGCGACCTCGCCGTAGCGACCGCTGTGCTCGGCGAACCCGTGGCAGATGGCTACCACGCCCCGTGGGTCGCCGTCGGGCCGCCACCACTGCTCGAAGATGTGGCGACCCTTGCTGGAATCGAAGAAGGCGCTGCCGGTGGTCGCGATGCTTGGGCTCTCCTGCGGGGACTGTGGCCGAAGTGTAGACGAATCGCGGCGCAACCACCCGCGCCCCAGGGGAGTAGAATCCGGCGATGCTCGTTACTTCTTTCGACCACGTTGTGGCGCCTGTTTCCTCCCTCGCTGATGCTGCGGCGCCGTACGAAAAGCTCGGACTGGCGTTGACGCCGCGCGCTGCCCACCGGGACATCGGCACCGAAAACCAGGTGTTCTTCGTGGGTTCTGGGAACGATTTCTACGTTGAGCTGCTTGGCATCCGCGATCGCGAAGAGGCGGAGCACGCCGGACGGACGCTCTACCTCGAGCGGATGGACGGCGGAATCGCGCGCTTGATGCTCGAAGTGACAGATATTCGTGGCGTGGTTGCCACCCTGGCAAAGCGCGGCGTTACGACTGAGGTTGGCGAAGTCATCGGCGGCGACGGACGAAAGATCTGCGATGTCGCGCCAATTGACGGCGTGGAGGCGCTCGGGTTCGCGCTGGGCCTCGTTCAGTACGGCGAGTCGCCAGCCGATCGGCACTCGCGCAGGGCGGCGGCCGGGCGGTTCGAGCACAGGTTGCCGCTAAAGCGCCTGGACCACCTGGCAGCAGTGACCCCAGACCTCGAGGCCGCGACGCGCTTCTGGACGGATGTCCTGGAAGTACCGGTGTTTGGCGAAGTGCGTGGCCCGGGGATGATCATCCGCCAGATGAAGGTGGGCGACGCGATCTTCGAACTGCTAGGGCCGGACGGGCCGGAGAGCCGTCTGCACAGCCGCCCTGCGGGAATCGCCAGCATGTGCGCGTTCGAAGTCCCGGATGTCGATGCAGTGGTTGCCGCTGTGCGAGAGCTGGGCTTCAGCCCCAACGACCCGGCCAAGGGCGTTCTGCCGGGCACACGGGTCGCGACCATCCCCGCAAGCGAGATGTCGGGCGTCGGCATGCAGTTGTTGCAGTACGTCTAAGAAGGGAAGGGCGAAGCGATGAAGCCAGAGGATATGTACGACATCACCTGGGTAGGCGAGTCTGAGATCTCGCCGGACGGGGGCCGGGTGGCGTTCGTGGCGACGAAAATGGAGCGTTCAGACGACAGCTACCGCTCCGCGATCTGGCTGGTCGATGCCGATGGTGGAGAGCCGCGACAGTTCACCACCGGGGCGAAGCGGGACTCCGCGCCGCGTTGGTCGCCAGACGGCGAGTGGTTGGCGTTCCTTTCGGAGCGCGGCGAAGAGAAGCCGCAGCTCTGCGTGATGCCCGCGTTCGGTGGCGAATCGCGCATGCTGACGAAGCTGCCGCTCGGGGCCGGAGCGCCCGCTTGGTCGCCGGACGGGCAGCAGTTGGTCTTCAGTGCGAAGACGGGCGAGCCGCCTGATCCCGACACCAAGAAAGCCAAGCCGTACCGCCGAATCACGAGCATGAAGTACCGGATCAACGGTGAAGGTTTCACTTACGACCACCGGCGGCATCTCTTCGTCGTAGACGTCAATGGCGGGGACCCGGCGCAGATCACGGACGGTGACTGGGACGATACACAGCCAGCATGGTCGCCGGACGGGGCTGAGGTCGCGTTCATCTCGGCGCGTCACGCCGACCGGGAGTATGACAGCAACTCGGACGTGTGGGTGGTGTCCGCCGCCGGGGGCGAGCCGCGGCAAGTCACCGGCACGAAGGGCGGCTGCGCCGCGCCTTCGTGGTCGCCGGACGGAAAATCGCTGGCCTACATCAACCATCCGGTCTGGCCTTCGAACGGCACCTTGTGCCTCGCGGATTCCGCTGGCGGCAACCTGCGCCCCGTGGATGCGACGTTCGACCGCGAAACCGGACTCGGCACACCCATGTCCTCGACCCGCCCGGTGTGGTGCGCTGACGGCAGTCTGCTCTCGGCGGCGCAGGACCGCGGAATCGTCGCCCCGATTCGGGCGAAAGAAGGTACGCCGACCGAATGGCTCAGCCGCGAGCGCAGATCCGTAGGCTGGTACTCAGTGTCGTCGGATGGCGAATGGATGGCGATCACCTCAACGGACATCACGACGCCCGCTGAGGTTCGCTTGCTGAACCTTCGCACCGGCGTAGAGCGCCAACTGACGAACTTAAACCGGGAGTTCGTCGCCGCGGCCGGAATCGTGGAAGCGGAACACTTCGTGGTCCCGTCTTCCGAGGGCGTGGAAGTGGACTGCTGGCTGATGAAGCCTGCCGGATTCGAAGCGGAGAAGCAGTACCCGGTGCTCCTCAACGTCCATGGCGGCCCGTTTGGGCAGTTTGGCGAGACGTTCTTCGATGAGTTTCAGGTGTATGCGGGCGCGGGCTACGGCGTGGTTTTCTGCAATCCGCGCGGCAGTTCGGGGCAGACCACGGCGTTCTCACGGGCGCTGGTGGGCGACATAGGCGGCCCCGACTACCACGACGTGATGACCGCATTCGAAGCCGCGCTGGAGCGCATGCCGTGGGCCGATCAGTCGCGGCTGGGAGTGATGGGCGGAAGCTACGGCGGGTTCATGACCACCTGGATTATCGGTCACACGCAGCGCTTCAAGGCCGCGATCAGCGAGCGCGCAGTCAACGATTGGTACAGCATGCAGGGCGCCAGTGACATCGGCGGGACGTTCAACCGCCAGTATCTTGGCGAAGGGGCGACGATCCAGGACGACCTGGAGTTGCTGCTGCGTCAGTCTCCCTTGACCTACGCGAAGAACATCGAAACGCCGGTGCTGATCCTCCATTCGGAAAACGATCTGCGCTGCCCGATTTCGCAGGGCGAACAACTTTTCGTAGTCCTCAAGCAGCGGCGAAAGGAGGTGGAGTTCGTGCGGTTCCCGGACGAAGACCACGAACTTTCACGCGCCGGGCGGCCAAGCCACCGTAAGGACCGCTTCGAGGTGATTTTGGACTACCTCCAACGCAAGCTCTGACCGCCAGCGTCTGTGCGCGCTCGCCCCGTTCGTCCTGAGCTTGTCGAAGGATGAACAGAGGCGGCGCCTCGACCTGCGAACAAATGGGCTTGCGACATCCCTGGGCTACACTCGAAAGAGATGAGTAGGACGAACGACGCCAATGTGAACGGCGCGACTGCCGGTGAACGGCACGAGCCGCGCTGCGCCCAGCTTCGGGACGGGCGGACGATGTGCTTCCGGCCCATCGAACCAGATGATGCGGGGCGGCTACAGGCGTTTCATGAGCGGCTCTCCCGAGAGACCACCCGACTGCGCTTTTTTACAGCGATGCCCCACCTTTCGGAGACGATGGCTGAACGCTTCGCCGAAGTGGACTTCTGCGACCGCGCTGCTTTCGTGGCCTCTTTCCCAGGCGAGGATGCGATCCGCGGGGTGGGCCGCTACGAACGCGAAAGCGAGCACTCCGCGGAGGTCGCTTTCGTGGTCGAAGACAACCTGCAGTCACTTGGGATCGGCGGCGTGCTCCTGCGCATGCTCGCCGAGCATGCGCAGGGCGAAAAGATCGAACGGCTGACCGCGATGACGCTCGCAGAGAACCTGGGGATGCTCACCGTGTTCCGAGACTCGGGCTATCCCACCGACGTCCATTTCGAAGGCCAAACGGCGTACGTGCGCATCGATATTCGCGCGTCCGGCGAAGCTCGCAAGCCGCCGCGAACGCTACTGCCTGGCTGAAGGTACTCGCGGGAGGAACGCCAACGCGAGTCGCCGCAACCTTACTCCGCCATTGCCAGTGCCAGGTTGATCATCGCGCGGACGCTGTAGCCGCTCGCGCCCTTCGCGATCCAGCCCTTGTCGGCGGGCATGTTATCGACGCCGGCGATGTCCATGTGAATCCACGGAGTGTCCCCGACGAACGGTTCGAGGAACTTTGCCCCCGCGATCGTGCCGGCGCCGCGCTTCGTGGTGTTGATCTGGTCGGCGACATCGCTCTTGATGTACTCGTCGTACTCCTTGAACATTGGCAACCGCCAGGTCTTCTCGCCGGCGAGGGCGGACGCCGCTTCGAGCTGAGCGCAAAACACATCGTTGTTCGTCATAATGCCGACGCAGACATCGCCGAGGGCGGTGGTCACGGCGCCGGTGAGGGTAGCCACGTCGAGGATGTGGGTCGCGCCGAGCTCCTTGGCCCAGCAGAGCGCGTCGGCCAGCACGAGCCGGCCTTCGGCGTCCGTGTTAATTATTTCGATCGTGCGGCCGTTCATGGCGGTGACCACGTCGCCGGGCTTTGAGGCGTTGCCGCCGGGCATGTTCTCGGTGCAGGGCGCGATGGCGACGACGTTGATCCTGGGCTTCAGCTTCGCGATTGCTGCCAAAGCGGCGACCACCGAAGCGGCGCCGGTCATATCGGCCTTCATCGCTTCCATGTTCGCCGCGGGCTTGATGCTGATGCCGCCGGTATCGAAGGTGATCCCCTTGCCGACGAGCGCCAGGTCGTAGCCATCCCCTCCGCGGCCCCGGTAGGACATGCGGATCAGCTTCGGCGGTTGGGCGCTGCCCTTCGCGACGGAAAGGAGAGAGCCCATGCCTTTGGCCTCCATGTCGGCGCGTTCGAGCGCTTCGAACTCGACCCCGGCGTCTTTTGAAAGCGCTGCCGCGCGGTCTGCGAGGTCCGTGGGGGTGAGGTGGTTGGAGGGCTCGTTGGCCAGGTCACGGGCGATGTTCGTGGCCTCCGCGAAGACCAGGCCGCGGGTGGCGGCGGATTGCATGCCCGGCAGCCGCGCAGCGTCGGATTCGACGACCGCCACGGACGTGAGTTCGGAGCGATCGGCGTCGGGAGCCTTGTGACGGGTGAAGCGGTAGGCGCCGAGCAGCGAGCCCTCCGCGATGGCCTGCACGCAGGCCGCGGGATCGAGTCCGCCGATGCCTGCGCCGTGGGCAAGCGTTGCCACCGTCTGCACTCCCGGCTTGCGGACGAAACGCGTGACGTTCGCGGCCAGGTTACGGACGGCGTCGATATCGAAATCCTTGCTAGCGCCGAGGCCAGCGACGACGACGCGCGGAGAGGGGATCTTGCCCATCGTGTGGATGAGGGTGAATTCGCCTGCCTTCCCGCGAATGTCTCCCTGAGAGATGAGCCGGGTGATCGCCCCGCCAAGGGCCCGATCCACGGCCCCCGTGCCGCCGCCCGGCACCGTCACGCCCTCGAAAAGATTGACGATGATTGCGTCCGCGGTGGACCGCGTGATATCCCCGCCAGTGACTGTGAATTCCACCGTGTCGTTACTCCAAAACCGATCTTTGCTACCGTGCAGGTGGAGAGTGTAGTGGACGGCGCGAATGGGCAACTCGAAAAATCGACCGGTGGAGATGGGATGACGCTTGCGGACGAACCGCAACGGGTCAGGGGAGCGCGACGCGCCTGGCGGTTGAGCGCCCGCGTGGGGGTGCATGAGATCGTGGTGGTGGTCTCCGCCTTCCTGATCTACTTCCTGATTCGCGGGCTGGTGGTGGGACGCGCCGGCGAAGCGATGGTGCGCGGTTTCAACGTCATCGACCTTGAACAACGGCTGCACATCTACTGGGAGCTGGACATGCAGTCGTGGATTCTGGATCATTTCTGGCTGATCAAGCTGATGAACGGGATCTACTTCTGGGGGCACATGCCAGTAATCGTGGTGACCGCGGTCTGGCTGTACGCGAGGCACCGGCCTGCCTACCGGCTCGCTCGAAACTCGTTCCTGGCCTCTGGCGCGATTGGCGTGGTGATCTACTGGGCGTTTCCGGTGGCGCCGCCGCGGCTGATCCCGTTCGGCGGGTTCATCGACACCATGGCGGCGTTCGACCGGGTGGGCTACAACGCCCAGGAGACCAAGGCGTTCGTGAACGAATTCGCGGCCATCCCGAGTCTGCACTTCGGCTGGTCGCTGCTGTTGGGCGTGATTGTGGCGTACGAAGGGAAGCGACCGCTGTTCTGGCTACTAGGCGCGCTCTGGCCGATCGCGATGTTCTTTTCGGTGGTGATGACCGGGAACCACTTCATTGTGGACGCGGTGGCGGGCGGCGTGGTTTCGTTCGCCGGGCTCGGGATCGCCTGGCTGATCGAACGCTACCGGCCAGCCGCCCAGGAGTGGGCTCGGGGCAAGCTCGGGCGGACGGAAGCTGCGGCGCCCACCGTGCCAGGTTGAACAGCGCGCTCATCGACAAGTGAGCGCTGGGTCAGCAGAATCGCGGCATGACTGACTACGCTGACATCAAAACGTTCAAGAAGGATCGCCACGCGATCATCCAGCTCGACCGGCCCGAGAAGATGAATGCGCTGAGCCACAACCTGCGCGCCGAACTGTTCGACGCCCTGAAGGACTTCGAAGTGGACCCGGAGGTGCGGGTGATCATCATCCGCGGGTCCGGGCGGGCCTTCAGCGCGGGGTACGACCTTTCGGGCATATCGACGACGGCGGACGACCGTGATTATGTGGAGCGCCGAAGCGGGCTGCCGAGCGTCGGTCCGATTCACCCCGGACAAGGGCAGTGGCCGCAGCATCTACTGAGCGGCTACTGGCAGATCTGGGAGCTGACGAAGCCGGTGATCTCCATGGTGCACGGCTACTGCCTGGCCGGCGGCACGGAACTGGCGACGATGTGCGACCTGATGTTCGTGGCCGAAGACGCGGTGATCGGCTATCCACCGGTGCGCGCGATGACGCCCGTGGACATCGTCTACCACCCGTGGCACATGCATCAGAAGAAGGTGCGGGAACTGCTCTACACAGGCGACAGCGTGACCGGCGTCGAGGCGGTGGAGTTGGGATGGGCTAATCGCGCGGTGCCGATCGAACGGCTCGCTGAAGTGACCGAGGCGTTCGCCGAGCGTATCGCGAACGTCGATTCGGCGATGCTGCAGATGACCAAGCGTCAGGTGAACCGGGTCTACGAGGTGATGGGCATCCGCACGTCGCTCGCGGTCGGCGGCGACATCCAGGAGCTCGGGAGGGTGCGTCCGGGCGGCGCGGAGTTCGGCAAGATCGCGCGGGAGAAGGGGCTGAAGGCGGCGCTCGATTGGCGCGACAGCCCGTTCGAAGACTACGCCAGCGCCCCGGCGGGAGCCGTGCGGCCTTCGGGTGCAGCCTGGTGAGCGACGAGCCAGAGCAGCCAACAGGCGCAGCCGAACGGCCGTGGGGAGAGCGGATGATGGACTGGGCGAAGGAGAAGGTCGGCGCCGAGCCCCCACTTGCGCAAACGCCTCAGATGGAGGCTGCCACTCGCGGGCAAACACAGCCAAAGGATGCGTTGTCGCCAATCGATTTCCCGAAGGACAAGCGCGAATTTGACGAGTTTCCCCTGCACAAGGTGTTGGGCCTGACGCTGGAGGACTTGCGGGCGGGTTACGCGCGGGTTTGCTTGACCACGAGCATGGTGACGCTCGGCGGCGTTGGCGGGAGTGTGCACGGGGGCCTGCTGGCGGCGATGGTAGACATCGCGATGCTGGAGGCGCTGGTGCCGCTGCTGCGCGAAAACGAGAAGACTGCGGGGACGGTCGACCTGAACATCACCTACCTTCGCCCGGCGCTTGGAGCGACGGTTTACGCCGAAGCGACGGTGCTGCGCAAAGGCCGCACCACGGTGGTGACCGAGGTCTCGATCACCGGCGAAGACGGCAAGTTGTGTGCAAAAGGTCGCACGATCTACGCCCTCAGGCAGGAGCCGGCCTAAGGCTTCTTCGCGGGCGCTGCCGTGGCGGCCGGGGCGCGGCCATCGAAGAACGCGTTGACGTGGAGGTTCATCTTTTCCGCGAGGCGGACGGTGAGCGCCACGTCCTCGGTGCCGGGGAGGCCTGTCGATTGCACCGAATGGATGACTCTCCCCGTCCGGAAACAGATCGTGGTATCCACCAGGTGCAGCCCAGAACTGGCCGACTTGTTGTAGAAGAACCCGTTAGCGCCCTGCCCGATGGTCGGCACGGAGAACTCCTCAAGCGGCGCCTTGATGTCGAGCGGCAGCCCGCAAGCGAACTTCGAAAGCGCATCGCGGGCAGCCTGGTCGTTTTCGTAAAGCGTCGAAATTGCCGTGACGCCAAAGACTTTCCCAAGTTCCGGAGGGTCGAAACTGGAGACGCTCGACCTTATGCGCTTCTGAGCATCCAGCTGGGCGAGCTTGGCCTGTTTAGCGTCTCGGTCGATGTCGCCGTTTTTGTCAGTCACACCATCGAAAAGGCCCGCCCAGGTGTCGTTGTCGAAATCGACCCCGGACAGATCCTGCTCGCTGAAGCCCGCCGGGAGATCCGCCTTCGTGATCGACATCGCCTTGAGGTCGTAGTTTTCGTCGCCTCTTTCGGGGTAGCCGCGGGCGTTATCGCAGGCGGAAAAGAAGAGCATCGCGCCGAGCAGGAGCGCGGTGGTTCGCATCAACATCAAATGAGTCCTTCACATCGGCACACCGGATGAACGGTATGGTACGGCACGAAAGGATTGCGGTACCGGACCCCAACGCCCGCCTGCGGAAAGGCGCCTTGCCGCGTATGCTTCGGGCATTCCCTCCTGGAGACAGATTGTGGGCCTTTCGACCGAAGACCAACTGGCGATTCAACAGCTTTACGCGCACTACAACCACGCAATCGATTCGGGACAGGGAGACGCCTGGGCTGCCACGTTTGCGCCGGAAGGGGTGTTCTCTTCCGGGAACGGCACCTTCACGGGCGCCGAACAGTTGGCCGGCTTCGCGAACGGGTTCGCGAAACAACTGAAGGCGCGGCACTGGACGAACAACCTGGTGTTGGACGCTGCCGGGGAAGGCGCGAAAGGCAGCTGCTACCTGATACTGCTCCGTCTGACGCCCGGCGAAAAGCCTCCGGCGAACATCATGGCCACGGCCATCTACAACGATGAGTTGGTGAAGGTCGGCAGCGAGTGGCGCTTTGCCCGGCGGACGGTCACCGCTGACGCCTGACCGCGGGCTGCGCGCTGGCCGGATGCTAACGTGAGAACGTTCTTGGTCTGGGCGGTGATCGCAGGCTTCTTGCTGCTCGCCGTGATGGCTGTGGCATTCCGGTCGCAATCGGCGCGGGACCTGTTGAAGGTCGGCCGGAACGCAATCTGGGTGTATATCGCGGTCGTCTTCGGCCTGGCGCTGGTGCAGCTCTACCGCGAAAGGTTTTAGGGCATGCGGGTCCTGGTTGCACCGCAAGAGTTTAAGGGCAGTCTCTCGGCGGACGAGGCCGCGACGGCGATCCGCGCGGGTTTGCGCCGCGCCCGGCCGGGCTGGACGGTCGACTTCCTGCCGCTTTCGGACGGCGGACCGGGCTTTCTTGAGGCGCTGCGCAAGGCCGCTAAGTCGGACACTTCGGCGACTGTGGTGCACGATGCTCTGGGCCGGCCGGTTCTTGGCCGCTGGGTGCGGCTGCGCGACTCGGGCGACATCCTGATCGAGGCGGCGCAGGCGAACGGGCTGTTTCATCTGCGCACGGAGGAGTTAAACCCTCTCTATGCGGACACCGCCGGTGTCGGCGAACTGATCGCGGAAGTGGCACGGGACGCGCCACAGCGGATCATCGTTGGGGTGGGCGGCAGCGCAACCACCGACGGCGGCAGCGGCATGGCGCGGGCGCTCGGGGCGATTTTCCTGGACGAAGCGGGCAATGCGCTGCCTCCGGGCGGCGCGCCATTGGCCAGGTTAGCGAGGATCGACTGGCGTCCGCCCTCATGGGTCGGACAGATCGAGGTGGTCGTCGCCAGCGACGTGACCAGTCCGTTGACGGGCCCGCAGGGGACGGCGGCGGTGTATTCGCCCCAAAAAGGCGCCGGCCCCGAGCAGGTGGAACTGCTTGAGGCAGCGATGGTGCGTTACGCGGCGGTCCTCAAACGGTCGTTGGGAGTGGATGTTGCAGCGTTGCCGGGTGCGGGCGCGGCGGGCGGATTGGGCGCCGGGCTGGTTGCCTTTTTACAGGCGCGCATCGCCAGCGGCTTCGGAATCGTTGCCGAGGCGACGCGCCTTCGAGAGCGGATGGAGCGCTGCGACGTGGTGGTAACAGGCGAAGGGAGCTTCGATTCGCAATCAGCGCTGGGTAAGGTGACGGGACGGGTGATTGCGATGGCGGAGGAGCTGAAGAAGCCGTGGGTGGTGCTCGCCGGGAGGTCAGCGCAGGCGGGCGACGCCGTGCGCACGCTGCTGGAGATTGAGCCCGATGCGACGCGGGCGATGGCCGGGGCCGAATCGTTGCTGGCGTTGCTGGCGGCGCGGTGGGCGCAAGAGCAGTAACGGCCTGCGTACGGGGGCTACTCGATGATTTGGCGAGCTTTGCGATTCGTATGCGCATCCACGACATGGCTGCCCAGGCGAGCGACCCAGGCGCCTTCGGTGCGCGCCGCTTCGTAGGCCGCAATCTGGCGGTGGGCGAGTTCGACAACCAGCGCGGCCGGCGTAAAGGCGGCGTTCGCGAGGCTCGCCGCGCGGGAGTCCGGCAGCAGGACGCCCGCGAAGCCGTATTGGGCGAGGTGCGGCAGTTGCAGCGGTTCGGAGACCACCAGGGGACGCTTCTCAAAGGCCCGGGCGGCGGCGACCACCGCGCCGCGCGCATAGGCGAGCCGCGGCCCATTCTCTTCGGCGCGCGCGCCACAATCGGCTGAATACGCGCCACCGTCGAATACGAGACCGCCCACGCGAGGGGCCGCCTGCACGATTTCGACTGCGCGGACCAGGCCTCTGGCGGTGTCGATCACCGGGAAGACGGCGATCTCGCCGGGCTCAAGGCCACGCAAGAGTTCGAATTCGCGCAGAAGCACCGCCAGGTCGCGCACGTCCTGGGGGTCGACTGCATGGGGCAAGATGACCGCCTTGAGGTGGGTGCTCGTGACGGCGTCGATGTCGTCTCGCAGCAACTGAGTGCGCGGATGGTTGAGAATGGCGAAGCCGGCTTTACCGCAGTCGGTGACCCTGACGAGACCCTCGGTGGCGGCGCGGCGCAGGTCCCGCACGGAGACCGCGGCGTCAGCAAGCGTGAATGCGACGGCGTCGGCGGTGGAAGCGATGGCTTCTTCAAGCCCTGCGCCGTGGGCGGGGACAAGCGCGATGCTTCTGAAGAGCATGAGTTAGGACTGCCCCCCGATGTACCCGCCAACCACCACGGCGGGCGGTTGAAGGCCGGACAGGTGGATGTCCTGGCGGAGGGCCATCATCCCCTGTAGGTGGTCGAGGGCGTGGCGATACATCAGCTCGGCGAGCCACTGGCAGGTGATCGGGCCCCAACGGGTGTCTGTACGGTAGCGAGTCCAGATGTGGTCCGGCATGTTGCGGAAGATGGCAAGCTCTTCATCGCGAATGCGCGAGAGGCCGTTCATAATCTCGGAAAGCGGCTCTTCAGTGTTGTAGCGGCGGTCGTGCCAATCGCGGCGGCTGTAATCGAGCGGGTCCAGCATCTCGGGCACGGTGGCCCAGCGCAGAAGCGGCAGGTAGACCTCTTGCTCCATGTCGCGAAGGTGAGCGATGTGCTCGTGGACCGACCAATCGGTCTCGGCGGGCTTGTAAGTGGCGTCCGCCCCTGAGACGCCGCGCACAATCCAGGCGAGGTCGTCGCTAGCTGCTCGAAGCCTTGACGTCAGCTCTGAACGGTAGTTCGAAGTCTCACTCACGTCGCACCTCCCGAGCGGATCCGGATTCAGCGAGTATAGGCGGGAGCGAGTGCTAGCGCGAAGCGCGCATCCCGCACGATACGCCTGGCCATCGCGGGGCGGGCGAGCCTCGTGTACGCTTACGGCATGCCGCTGTATGAGTTTTTGTGCCCGAAGTGCGGATCCAGGGAAGAAGTGTTCAAGCGTTCCATGCACACGGAGTTCCCCGCTCCACCCTGCCCGAAATCGGGTGAGGAGACGGGGCACCAGATGAAGCGCATCGTCAGCAAGTTTTCTCGACACCTGACCGAGGGCGACCAGTTGGCGGCGGCTGAGGCGAGGTGGGGCAAAGAGGTGGACGCGGCCATGGGCCCCGAGCCCGACGTGGGGAAGTACGCCCGGCGTTACGAGAGCCTTTCGAAAGGCTTGCCGGGACCCGACGACCTCTAAGAATTCACGATGCTCGCGGGAGCCTGGACTCACTCGTCGCCGTCAGCCAGGTAGCGCTCGGCGGAGATTGCAGCGGTAGAACCGTCACCGCAGGCTGCGACCAGCTGGCGGGCCGCCTGCGCGCGAAGGTCGCCCGCGACAAAGAGCCCCGGGACGTTGGTCTGCATGCGAAGGTCGACGAGCGCGTGGCCGCCTGAATCGAGTTCGACGAGTCCCTTCAGCAGGTGATTATTCGGCGTTTGGCCGATGAAGATGAACACCGCGGCCGTCGGCATCTCGTTGATTTCGCCGGTCTTCAGGTTCTTCACCCGGACGCCGGTCACTGAGTCCGTGCCAAGGATCTCCTCAACGACGCTGTCCCACACGAACGAGAACTTGGGGTCGGCCATAGCCCGGTCCTGGAGCACCTTGCTTGCTCGGAAGCTGTCACGGCGATGGACTACCGTGACGCCGCGGACGAGGCGCGTCAGGAACAGGCCCTCATCCAGGGCCGCGTCGCCGCCGCCGACCACGATCACGTCCTGACCTTTGAAGAAAGCTCCGTCGCAAGTGGCGCAATAGCTCACACCGTGGCCGGTAAGCCGTTCTTCGCCCGGTACGCCGAGGTGGTTGTAAGCCGCGCCCGCGGTAACAATGACCACCTTCGCGGTAATCGTCCTATCGCCCACGCCCAATGCGAAAAGTCCGTCATCGCGCCGGACAAGCGTTTCGACGCCTTCGTAGCGGACCTCGGCGCCGAACTTCTCGGCCTGCTTGAGCATGCTCTGGGCGAGTTCGAAGCCGTCCACTCCCTCCGGGAAGCCCGGATAATTCTCGACCAGGCTGGTGGTCGCAATCTGGCCGCCGGTGATCATCTGCTCGAAGACGACGGTTTTTCGCCCGGCGCGGCCAGCGTAGAGCGCGGACGTGAGGCCCGCGCCGCCGCCGCCAATGATCGCGATTTCGTAGTCGCTCATGAGGTCAGATCCCTTTCGCCGGCACCGTGGGCCACGTCACTGCACCGGGCGCTTCGGCGGCGCTTGCAATGGAGCGCAGCTCGCGTGGACGGCAAAGGCCGACCAAGAGAACCCTGGCCGGCCTTTCCTTCAGTCGCGCGGTCGCGGGTTAGGCGAGGACTTCGTCGATGCGCTTCTTAAGGTCGCCCTTGGGACGGAACCCAACGATGGTGCCGGCGAGTTCGCCGTCCTTGAAGATGAGCAGGGACGGGATGCTGCGGATGCCGAACTTACTCGGGACCTGCGGGTTGTCGTCCGTGTTCATCTTGTAGAAGTTGACCTTGCCGGCGTACTCCTCGCTGAGTTCCTCAACGATCGGCTTGACCATGCGGCAAGGGCCGCACCACGGCGCCCAAAAATCGACGAGCGTGGGCAGTTCGTTTTTGAGGACGTCAGCGTCCCAGGTGAGATCGGTGGTGTCGCGTACTTCAGCCATTGTGTTCTTCCCTTCAGGACCTTTGGCTTCGCCGCTCTCCGTGGAGTCCGCTCGCCGTGGAGATTGACATACCCAGATCCCGTAGTATGGTTATTCAACGATACCCCCAGTGGGTATGTTCGTCAACCCCCGGAGCAAGGAACTATGGACGCCGAAGAGAATAAGAAGCTGCTTGACCGCCTGGCCCGAATCGAAGGCCAGGTGCGCGGTCTGCGCAAGATGCTGGAAGAACAACGTTGCTGCGAGGACGTGCTCACTCAGATGCTGGCGGCGCGCTCGGGGCTGGAATCGGCAAGTTTGCTGATCCTCGACCGCCATCTTGAAGACTGCGTGCTGGACTCAACGACTATCGACCCGGCGACGATGACGCAACTGCGGGACACACTGAAGCTGTGGAGCCGGCACACGTCACATGTCGGCTGAGGCCGGTCGCCGTTAATTGCGAATCCGGATGCGCGTTTGGTAGTATCAGTCAAAGGCGGCCGTGCGAATGGATGGGGTATCCGTTCTCGTGCTGAACCAGAACTATGAACCGCTGAACGTCTGTAACGTGCGGCGCGCTCTCGTCCTGGTGCTGCGCGGCAAGGCAGAAGTAATTGAGAGCGCCCACGCGGCGTTTCGCACCGCGCGGATGACCTACGTGCTGCCCTCGGTGATTCGCCTTATCCATATGATCCGAAGACCGCGCCCAAAGGTCCGTCTCACCCGCCGGGAGATCTTCACGCGCGATGGCTGGGCGTGCGTCTACTGTGGCCGTAGCACACGCGACCTGACACTCGACCACGTCGTTCCCCGGCATCGCGGCGGGCAGCACACGTGGGACAACCTGGTGGCGGCCTGCAAGCCGTGCAACCACCACAAGGCTGGCCGCACGCCCGCGGAGGCGCGGATGGCGATGGAGCACGAGCCGGCGATGCCTCGCCTTTCGATCTACCACGGCTTCTTCCAGTACCTTGGCTCGCAGGAAGAGTGGCGCAAGTTCGTCCCCGGCTACGAGCTGCCAGTAACGGCAGCCGGCTGAGTGCTGAGTGCTGAGTGCTGAGTGCTGAGTAAAGGTTACTGAATACGGATCTTTGAACAGGCAATTGCACTGGCGGCAGCGAACTCAAACTGTAGCGGGACTTTTGGGGCGGAGATCGCTCACGCGATACGTGTCCTCACATCGAAATGACTAAGCACTTCGCGCTTCCCACTTCGTCGGCCGTTACTTCGCGACCTTGTCACTTCACCTCAACTTTGCGGAAGAGCACCCAGAGCGCGACATCGTAAGCGGATTTAAGCCCACCACAGACGAGGAACGGGAGACCACCGAAGCTGCTGCTCAGCAGCGCCCCGCCGATCGACGGCGCACCGGCCGAGGCGATGCTCCGCGAAAGGTTGGTAACGGCGGCCGTCGCCGCCCGCTCTTCCGGCTCAACCATGCTCACGATCAACGCCGTGCGCGGGGGCACGTCCATCTGGGAGAGCATCGAGCGGGCCATCAAGAAAGCGATCGCCGTAGCCGCGTTCGGGGCGAACGCGACGCCCACAAGGAAGGCGTTCGAGGGCAGGTGGGTGAAGACCATTGTATTGACGAGCCCGAAGCGCATGGAGAGGCGCGAGGAGACCATGAACGAGACCGCACCTAAGACGCCCGTCCCGAAGAACACCGCGCCCGTGGTTGCGGGGTCCAGTTCAAACTTTCGCAGCAGGTAGAGGGCGATGATGCTCTGCACGACCAGGGCGCCCGCGAAGGCATCGGTCGCAAACAGCGCGGAGAGCGTGTACACCTTGCGCCGCGAAGGGCCGAGACCGGTCGGCCGTTCGCTCTTCACCAGCTCAGCGGCTGGAGTCAGCTTCACCGTCAGCCACAAAGTGGCCACGCCAAGCACTGAATAGAGGACGAAAAGCAGCCGGATGGCGCCGAGTGTACCGACTCCAGGGAGATGTGCGAGCAGTACGGTAGACCCGCTCGCAAGCGCTCCGAGGGCCGCGGCAAGCGATCCCACCACGCTGAACCGGGCGAACATCGCCACCCGGTTTCGCGCTGCACTCTCCTGCGCCAGGATCGCCTGCTCGATCGGCAGAAAGGACGACACGTCGCCGGACGTCGGGTTCACAGTGCCGATAAATGCAACGCCGAGGAGGATCGCCAGTGACGAACTGGCGGCGTAAGCCAATCCGGTGGCGATCGCCAGGAAGGCCGCCCAGATCAGTAGCCGCCGCCGCCCGATCCGTTCGACATACTGACCCACCAGCCAGGTCGTCAGAGAAGTGCCAACGAGCGCGCTGGTGGCGACAAGCCCCGCTTCGAACCCGCTGAACCCTATGGCGTCAGCGTACTGCGCAAGGGCAACGCTCATCATCCCATCGCCGAAGCTGCGCAGTCCTTTGGTACCGAAGACCACCTGACGGGTGTTCACGCGGCCTCGCCAACACCGATCCCGCGGCAGGCCGGGAATTGCGAACGGAGGCTATTGGCAATGAAGTGGAGAATCGCAGGCCGCATAAGCGAAACGTACGCGGCGATCCGCTTGCGGTCGCGCCCGCCGCTCGAATGGAAATGGGGTCCGCGCTCGCTGCGACAGGGCGAAACCGGGGTGGCTGGTACACTTGCACGGAATGGCCGTGAGGCCATCGTTTCATCTCTCTCCCAGGACGTTTCATGACTACGCCACCGGCCGGCTCGCTCCTCCCCCCCGCCTACGAGCCGGCGAGCGTGGAGGGCCGCATCTACGAGATGTGGGAACGCGCCGGACACTTTCAGCCACGGGAAGCAGCGGACCGCGACCCGTACTGCATCATCATGCCGCCGCCGAATGTGACCGGTGAGCTGCACCTGGGCCACGGGCTGGAAGACGCGATCACCGACGCGCTGGTGCGCTGGCACCGCATGCAGGGCGACCCCACGCTCTGGCTGCCGGGCGAAGACCACGCCGGCATCGCCACCCAAAACGTTATCGAACGGGAGCTGGCGAAAGAGGGACTCACGCGCCAGGACCTGGGCCGCGAGAAGTTCGTCGAGCGCACCTGGATGTGGGTGCGCAAGTATCGCAGCCGGATCGCGGACCAGCATCGCAAACTCGGGGCAAGCGCCGACTGGAGCCGCAGCGTGTTCACCCTCGACCCGCAGATCGTGAAGGCCGTGCGGGCGACCTTTGTAAGCCTCTATAAGAAGGGGCTGATCTACCGGGGTCTGCGGATCATCAACTGGTGCCCGCGATGCGAAACAGCGCTGAGTGACCTCGAAGTGGACTACGAAGAGGAAGCGGCGAAGCTTTACTTCATTCGCTACCCGATCGTGGGCGAAGGCGGCATGCCCCTGCCCGACTACGTGACGGTGGCGACGACGCGGCCCGAAACGATGGTAGCGGACACTGGTGTCGCCGTGAATCCCTCGGATGACCGCTACGAGGAGAAGATCGGGCGGATGCTGATGCTGCCGATCATGGGCCGCGAGATCCCGGTGGTGGGAGACGAGGCGGTGAAGCCCGAGTTCGGCACGGGCGCGGTCAAAGTGACACCCGGCCACGACCCGAATGACTGGGAGATCGGGCAGCGCCACGACTTGCCGGTGATTATCGCGATGGACCTCCAGGCCCGGATGAACGACGAAGCCGGGCCATACACGGGGATGACCAGCGAAGACGCGCGGGCGGCAATCTTGCGAGACCTCGAAGACGAAGGCTTCCTCGACCACATTGAGGATTACACCCACAGCGTGGGCCACTGCAGCCGCTGCAACACCGTGATCCAGCCGCTGCCGAGCGAACAGTGGTGGCTCGACACACGCAAGGAGTACGAGCCGGGACACTCTCTTTCGGGTGACGCGGCGGCGGCGGTGCGGGACGGGCGGATCGGCATCGTGCCGCAACGATTCGAAAAGGTGTTCCTGCACTGGATGGATAACATCCGCGACTGGTGCATCAGCCGCCAGATCTGGTGGGGCCATCAGATCCCCGTCTGGTACTGCGAGAACAAGCACACGGTGGTGGCGGTGGCGGACCCGGCGTCGTGCCCGGAATGCCAGGGCGCGCTGCGCCAGGACGAAGACGTGCTCGATACCTGGTTCTCATCCGGGCTTGCGCCGCACGCCGACCTCGGCTGGCCGGACGACACGGACTCGCTGCGCTACTGGTACCCGACCGCCGACATCCAGATGGGCTACGACATCATGTTCTTCTGGTGCGCGCGAATGGTGATGTTCGGCCTGTACAACATGCGAGAACGCGGGCCGGAAGGCTCCATGCCGTTCCGCAAGGTGCTCTTCCACGGCCTGATCCGGGATGCGAATGGCGAGAAGATGACGAAATCGAAGGGGAACGTGGTAGACCCGCTGACTGTGGCCTCAACCTATGGCGCGGACGCGTTTCGGTTCGCCATCCTCACCGGGGCGACGCTGGGCGCGGACCAGAAGTTCAGCGACGAACGGCTGGCGGCGGCGCGGAATTTCGCCAATAAACTCTGGAACTCGGCGCGATTCGTGTTGGGCAAGGTGGGCCCACGGGAAATAAAGCGGCCACATCCCGCCGATCGCGAGAGCTACGCGCTCGAGGATCGCTGGATTATGTCGCGCCTCGAACAACTCGAACTCGAAGTGGACTCATCGATGAACGCCTACCAGCTTGGCGAGGCGGCGCGTTCGATCGAGGAGTTCTTGCGCAACGAGTTCTGCGACTGGTACATCGAAATGACGAAGGTGCGCCTGACGGCCGGCGATGAACGTCCGCTGGCGGTGCTGCTGCACGTGCTGGACCACGGGCTGCGGATGCTTCATCCGTTCATGCCGTTCGTGACCGAAGAGCTGTGGCAGGCGGTGCGCGAACGGATCGACGGCGACATGGCCTCGCAATTGATCGTCGCATGGTTCCCGAAGAGCGCCGCGAACTGGAAGGATGCCCAGGCCGAGGCGGCGATGGAGCACGTCATTGAGGTCAACCGCACGGTCCGCAATATCCGCACGGAGAAGAAGCTGGAAGCCGGCGCCAGGCCAGTGGTCTTTCTCCGCGCCGCCAGCTACCGGGCCGCGCTTGAGGAGACTCTGGCGGCGACGGCGTTCACCTCTCGCGTGGACGCGAGCGTGGTAGCGGCGGAGGACGAACTCCCGCTCGCCGAATACGGCTTCGGGCGCGTGGCGGACACCGAGGTCGCGGTGGCGCTGCCCGAGGTGGACGTGGCGGTCGAACGGACGCGGCTCGAAAAAGAGCTGGCCGAAGCGGCGGCCCATGCCGAACGGCTGGGCAAACAGCTCGGCAACGCGCAGTTCCGCGCGAAAGCCCCAGCGAGCGTCATCTCCGGCATGGAAGCGACCATGGGCGAAGCCCGAGTGCGCGCGGAAGGGCTGAAGGAGCGACTGGCGCGGATGGTCTAACGCCCGTGTTCGCGCAGGAACTCACGGATGCGTTGTTTCGTCGCCTCCACGTTGCCGGTCGAACGGCAGTCGATGTCCAGGCAGGTCGCGTTGGGCGCTTCGCCGCAGATCCGGTGCGAGATGGCGGTCGGGTGGAAGGGATCGTTGCCCGGGAGGATGAGCAAGGGCGTAGGGCACTCGCCGATGAAGGTTTGGTCTACGCTGGCGAACGGCAGGTGCGCACCCCAGAGCGAAGCATCGTAGTCAACGATCATGCGCTCATAGTCGGCGGCAGGCAGCGCAAGGACTTCCTCGCGAAACTTTGGGTCTGCGGCCATTCGCGCGGCGAACGGGCCGCCCCCGTTGTTGAGCACGAACGTGGAGTTGGCGACAGCTGACTCGACGACGGCCGCCATTCCACCGGATCGCGCCAGTTCGATCGTCGGTTTGAACATTGCGAAGAACGTCTCGCGCGAATTCACCCCTTCGGCGAACCCGACAGGGTCCTGCCCAACAGCCGCCGCCACGCGGCCGGGCGCCTCCTGGATGAAGCGCAGGAGAAAGGCGACGCCGATGCAGCCACCGTAGAGCAGCGTGCGTTCGATGCCGAGCGCATCGAGTACAGCGCGCTGGTCAGCGGCGTGCTCGGCCCACGTCGGAGCCTTGAGGGGCGCTGGCGAATGCTGGGCATTTCGCTGGTCCATCCCAATGACCATGAACTCGTCTGCGAAATCGAACGGGTTGATGGCGCTACGCGGCCAGAAACTGACTTGACTGTTGATCCCGCCGGGAGCGAACAGGAGGAGTGGAAAGCCGCTTCCGTGGACTTCGTAGTAGATCTGGGCGCCGTCGGGACGTTCAACGTGAGGCATGGCGAAAGCCTAGCGGCCGGAGTAGAGGTCGCCAAGTGGCAACCCAATAGCGCTTGAACGCTGTCCCAGGTTCAGCCGGTGGAGGGCTGTTGGGCATTAGAGGCCCTGACAATAGGATGAAGCGGCGGCGCCGGGCGGCCGGCGCGCAACGTGGGCCTGTAGCTCAGCTGGTAGAGCAGTGGACTTTTAATCCATTGGTCGAGAGTTCGAATCTCTCCGGGCCTACCAAATTCTGAATCTATACGAGACGGAAACGTCTTGCGTGACCCCGACCCTTCATTGACCG
>JBDSJC010000042.1:0-4396 GCA_039917655.1 Tepidiformaceae bacterium | reverse complement strand
GGGACGGAGGTCTGGCCGAGCTGGCTGCGCAGGATGCGTTGCGCCTCCTCCACGAATTCGCAGAGCAGGGGGCGGGTCTCGCGCGGGTCGATGATGTCCTGGCCGGTGGCCTCCGCTGTCCGGAAGGGCGATGCGATCGCCTGGAGGCGGGCTTCGATCTCCGCGAGCTTCGCTGCCGGGTCCGGGGCGGATTCGATTTCCCGGCGATAGGCGGCGTGTGTCCCGCCCTGGATGTGCATCGAGCCCCATTGCCCGGAGGGCCAGGCATAGCGCCGGAACATTCCGCTCGGGCGCTGAGAACACTGCCCGGTGACGCCGTACACCTGTTTCATGATGACCGTGATCCACGGCATCTGGCTTTCGCACGTGGCGATGACCAGGCGAGCCCCCGCCCGTTCGATGCCCTGCTTCTCCATCTCCAGTCCGACGGAGAACCCCGGCTCGTCCGTCAGGCAGACCAGGGGAAGGTGGAAGGTGTCGCAGAGTTGGATGAAGCGGATCACCTTGCTGCCCCCGGCGATGTCCGTTGAGCCCCCGAACATCGCGTTGTTGGCGATGACGCCGACGGGGTAGCCGTTGACGCGCGCGAAGCCGGTGATCCGCGCGCGGCCATAGAACGGGGCGATTTCGAAGAACGACCCCTGGTCCATGACGCTATCGATCACCTTGTGGGCGTCGTACACCCGCTTCGGATTTCGCGGGATGATCGAGAGCAGCCGTTCGTCGCGCCGCCCGGGGTCGTCCGTGGGTTCGATGCGGGGCGCCATCTCCCAGACGTTGGCGGGCAGGTAGCTGAGGAAGCGGCGCATGATGCGGAAGGCGTCCTCTTCGTCCTCGGCGAGGTTATCGACGACGCCACTCTGATAGACGTGGATCTGTTCGCCACCAAGCTCTTCCTTCGTGATATCGTAGCCGAGAGCCGCCTTCACTACTGCTGGTCCCCCGGGGAAGAGCTGGCTCTTGCCTTTGACCATCAAGTTGAAGTGGGCCATGCAGGCGTTTACGGCCGGCAGACCAGCGACGGATCCCATCACCGCCGAAACGACGGGCACAACCTGGAGGAGTTTCACGTCGTGGTGGGAACCGGCGTTCCCATCGGGGAGATACGTGCGGCCCATCTCTTCGAAGGAACGCACGCTGCCCCCGGCGGCGTCGAGAAGCCCGAAAGGTGACCGGCAGCCGGATCTGTTGGTCGCTTTCGAACACACATGCAAATGTTTGTTCAATGGTGAATGCGCTTACTCGCCTAAGCATTTAAGATTTGGTGAGACAATCGTGCCGAGAGCTCGGACGGTAAGCAACCTCCGTCGTCTCGGTGCCGCGCTGCGCAGGTCTTCTCAGCGCCTTGCACGTTCTCCCCCGAACGGGCTGGGTGGAGAGTTCATGCACTATTCCGTGGAGAGTCTGCGTAATACCGCTTCGGCATCCTGCCTCGCCTCAGAAGCCAGCGAAACCATCTGGATATCCACGCCAGAGTCGCGCTGAATGGCGAGGTATTCGCGACATTCCTCGGCATTCCCGGCGAAGCTAAATCGCGCTTCGAGGCCACGTGGCATTGACGCCAGTGCCCGCTCGCTCCCGCCGGCGGTCCAGGCTTCGCGAATCGCAAGGGCTTCGTTAGCCAGCCCGTGGCGGACGAACTGGCGGTGGTAGAACTCACCGTTGCGAGCGATGAAGAACGCCAGTGTTTCTCGCTGACCGCGACGCACGGCTTCAACCTCCGACGTCTCGGCGACGACCGCAGTGCCCGGGGAACGAACGGTCAGGGCAGAAGCATCTCGTCCCGCGGCGCTCGACCATTCGCGCAGTTGGCTGATTTCGGCACCGAGGGCGTCAATCGGGATCCACGTCGGCAGCCAACCGTCGGCGACTTCCCCTGTGAGTCGAACGCTTCCCGGTGCCATCGTTGCGAAAAAGATCGGAGGCGTAGTCTGGACGGGGCGAACCCCGAGTTCGAGTGCGCGCTCTACACGGAATGCGCGGCCTTCGTGGCTGAATCGTTGCTTCTTCCAGTACAAGCGAAGCAGCGCCGCGGTCTCTGCCAGGCGTAGGCGAGGCTCAGTGAAGGCCTGACCATGGAACCGTTCGATGACACCTTGGGCGCTGACGCCAAGTCCGATAATGACCCTGCCGCCGCTCAGCTCGTCGATCGTACCGAAGTGCTGCGCAAGCGCAGCGGGTGTCCGCGAGTAGACGTTAACGATGGAGGTGCCAAGCATGATGCGATCTGTTTCGCGCGCGAGCAGCGCTAAGCCCGAAAACGCATCGTGGCCGTACCCCTCACTCACCCAGAGCGAATGAACCCCGGCGCGGTCGGCAGCGCGGGCCAGGGCCAGGAATAAATCCACGTGCGCCGGGTCCCATGCAAGTTGAAGCCCAATCTTCACAGGGACGTATCGACCCGGCGCATCCGCGTCACGCGCTTCAACGGAAGCAAATTCCAGACCAGCAGGTCTCCTTCGAGGTGCCTTGTGACGGCGATGAACGCGTCCTCTGGCTTCAGTACGAGGGCGCCGCCTTCGAATCGTGCCGCAACCGAGATTGGAGCGAAGCCCCGTGCGCTGACATCGTTCACACCGTGCTCAAGAGTCCCATCAGCGCGCATATCGTGGACGACCCCTCCGGCCGTGATCACCACCCGGTTCCCGGCCTGCTCGATGCGCTCGCAGTGGGAAACGTCGGCGATCAGGTTTCCATCGACCGTCACTTCGAACGCTTGCCAAAGACCGCGGAAGTCCGGCAACCCGGGCGCGAGTGGTTCGTCACACAGCTCAAGGACGGGCGGAGGCATTTCGCCCCGCCAGCCGCCGGGCGGCGTACGGGCGACCGGGATTTCGTCAACTCTCATTGGGAGCCCGTTTAGAACCCGAGCCCGGTCTTGCCTTGCAACGTCCGCGCAAGGTTGATCTGCCCGAGGTGGTTGTTCCCGTGAATGATGATGACCTGGGCGATGATGTCGGCCCGTGCCATTTCTCCCTGCGGCCGGATCGTCGTGGTGGTTGCCAGGTATTCGGCCGACATCGCGGCGATTCGCGGGCCGATGGCCTCCGCGACATCATGCGCGTATTGCGCCAGCAGCTTCGCCTCAGGAAACCGGAGTTCGTGGGCCAACGCACCTTCCATTCCCGTGCCCTGGTCCGCCTTCGGCAGGTTCCATTCCTTGTCGAGGCCTTGTTGCAGCCAGATCGGCTGCTCTCGCTCGAACGCGAAATGCACCAGGTTGTCGACGGTCCGGGCGATGTGCCACGCCTCGAAACCGATGGAGTTCATATCCCCATGCGCTTGGAAGTGGAGTTCCTCGAGGTTCAAGTCATCGATGGAGCGAGCGGTCGTGCTCAACAACCGCTGGGTGTATTTCGCCAGGAACGGGGCCATTTCCGATGCGGTCACTTCGTCTGTCCTTTCTTTGCATGTGCGAACGGCTCAGTCTCGTATCGCCGCGGCGAGCCTGTCGATAATCGGGATCAGCATCAGCGAATACGAATCCTCAAGGGCACCCTTCCGCACCGGCTGCCCAGCCTTGTGGGTCTGATTCGCACGCAGCTCGTCGAAAATGGCATGGTTCGGAAACCGGTTGAAGTGAACCTCGTCCCACTGCCGGCCGTCTCCGACCGCGGTCCTTTCCGCTCGGAGACGCACGTATGGCCGAACGCCCAGAGCAATTCCCGCTGCTCCCGCGGTCGCGCTGTATTCGGCCATCCCGGCCGGCCCTGCTTCGCCGTACTTCATGACGTGCATCATGACGAAGGGGCGGTCGCCCTCCGCGCACGTAACCGTCGGAGGTTCAGGGAGTTCCGGCACGGGCATCGGGAGGCAGGCGATCACGATCGTTCGCTCCATCCCTGCCTCCTTGTGCACGTGCTTCGCGCGGAAGTCCTGCCTGGTCTGCATTTTGATGAAGGCTTTGCGGCTCGGATACTTCACTATGCCGATCCGGTCCCACTTCGGCGTCTCGCCGACGAGTTGCCGCTCGACATCGGCGGCAAAGACGATCTCCGCGCCGATGTCCCGCAGGATCTCTGCCGGGGTGTATTCGTTGTCTGCTTCGCGGCCGCTGCGAATGTCGCCTCTCCCGTCGGCGTAGTCCGCGACTTCTCGGTACTTCATCAGGTTGACCATGAACACGGGACCGTCCCGATCGGGAGGGGTTTCGGCCATCCGGCGAAAGTATTCGATGTCGGGTTGGCCGTATCGGGGTGCGAGTCGGTTCTCAGTCATCGGTTTTCTCCTTCTGTCGTGCGGCGGGTTGGCTCACGAAGCAAAACGAGCTTCGGCCGAGGGGTTCGCCTGGATGAACCTGACGATCGCAGCCGCCAGCTCGTCGCCTTTGTCTTCCTGAAGGAAGTGCCCCGCGTCGTGGATAACGACGTGGGACTGGCCCTGAGCCCCGGGAAGC
>JBDSJC010000041.1:0-21491 GCA_039917655.1 Tepidiformaceae bacterium | reverse complement strand
AGTACGGCACCACCGCCTCAGCGGCCGGCGGCGACCTTATCTAGTACCTCGCAGAGAACGGCAGCACGAGTTCGGCGATCGCTGGGGCCGACATTCTCCCCTCTCCCTCCGCAGTGGCAGAGGGGGTTTGGGGTGGGGTTCACCGCCCGGCGAACGAACGCGCATGTTCTTAACCGAACACTCCCTGACAAGACCCCACCCGCTCCGGTTACAACGAGAATGGGTGGGGTCTTGGATCAGTCCCCAATCCCCAACCCAAACTCATCAGCTCCAGCGGTCCCAGCGCATGATCTCCGCCACCGGCTTGCGGCTCACCGGCCCGAACTTCCCGGCCGGCCAGCCCACCGGGATCAGGGCGAACGGCTCCATCGTTTCCGGTAGGCCGAGCACCTCCTTGGCCGCCTTGCGGTCCGCGATCGCAAACGTCGTCGGCGTGGCCGCAAGGCCCAGCGCTCGCGCGGCGAGCAGCAGATTCTGGACGCCGGGCCAGATCGATCCCGCGGCGCCAGCCCCCGCGGAGAACGAGTCGCGGGCCGGTCCACCCATCTCCAGGCAGGCGACGATGTGCGCCGGGATCTCCGCGAAGTGCTCAGCCTGCCAGCGCACGGCGTCCAACATCCGCGTCCGCGCTTCGGCTGATTGGTGGGGGAGGGCTGCCGCTCGCCCGGCGGCTGGCGCGGTGTAAGCCTCGAAGACCTTGCGGTTCAACTCGCCCAGCTTCGCCTTCTGCTCGGGGTCGCGCACCACAATCCAGCGCCCGTTCTGCATGTTCGAACCGGACGCCGCCTGGTTGGCCGCGGCGACCAGCTTCAGAAGAAGCTCCTCGGCCACTGGTTCCGTCGTCATTCGGCGCATCGCCCGGCAGTTGTACATAACGTCCAGCAAGCTCATCTCTTCGGTCACGGTCAATCTCTCCTCGTTCTTGTACCACGCGCACGTGGTGGTAGCCGTGATTCTAGCGGCCCCATCGCGAGGCGGTGTGCCTGTGGCCCCTTCGCTGGCGGCCATGTAGCTTGGCAGTCAGGCTCAGCGCCCCGCTGCCAAGGATTCCGTTTGACCCCTCGCGCCATCCCCACACCCGAGCAGGCCCCCGCGGGGCGTGGTCTGACTGCCCGTGGGCGCCCCCTCGCCGCCCTCCGCCACCGCGATTTTCGTGTCCTTCTCTTTAGCACCATGCTCCTCCAGGTGGGCTCGTGGGTGCAGACCATTGGCCAGGGCTGGCTCGTCGTCCACGATCTCGGCGGCTCGGCCACCAACCTTGCGACAGTCGCCCTCCTGCGCGGCGCCTCGCTCGTCCTGCTCTCGCCCGTCGGCGGCTACATCGGCGGCCGCTTTGAACGCCGCCGTCAGCTGATGCTCTACACCTCCGTCAGCGCCGTCATTGCTGGCCTGCTCGCGGTGCTCGTCGCCACCGGTCGCATTGAGATCTGGATGGTCTACTGCACCGCCGTCGCGGCCGGCGCCGCCGAAGCCCTTGCCGGCCCGATTCGCAACCTGCTGGTGTTCGACAGCGTTGGCCCTGACGAACTTACGAACGCCGTCGCCCTGAACGCCCTGGGCGGGAACGCGATGCGCGTCATCGGCCCGGCCATCGGCGGCGCCCTGATCGGCCTTGTCGGTACGCAGGGCACCTTCCAACTCCAGGCGGTCTGCCTCGTGTTCGCCGTGATCATGACCTGGAAGCTGCGCAGCAGCCCGCCAGAAAAAGGCGCGCAGCTCGGCATGTTCCGGAGCATAGGCCAGGGTCTCGCCTACGTGGTCCGGGACCGCCGGATGTTGGTCATTGTCACCATGGCTGTGCTGCCCAGTGTGCTCGTTTACCCGTACGTCACGTTCCTCCCGATCTTCGCCGTGGACGTGCTGCACGGCGATGAGTCTGCCTACGCCTACCTGGCCGCATCCGTTGGGCTCGGCTCACTGCTCGGTGGTGCCGTCGTTGCCGCCACCTCCGGCCGCGCGAAAATGGGACCGGGAATGATGGGCGCCTGTTTGCTCTATTGCGTCTTCGTCGGCATTTTCAGTCTGATGACGTCGCTCTGGCTGGCAGTTGGCGTACTCGCCCTCGCCGGCGTTTTCCACAGCGTCTATTCCGCCCTCAACGCATCGCTGATGCAGCTCAAGGCGGCCACCGAATACCGTAGCCGCGTCGTCTCGCTGCAGACCATGACCTGGGGCCTCACGCCCTTCGCCGGCTTGCTCATGGGCCAGATGATCGACCGCTGGGGCGCCTCGCATGTCATCTTCGGTTGGATGGTTGTCGCGGCGGCGGTCACACTTGCCATGACATTCGGCTCACGCGAACTGCGCCGCATATGAAAGACCAGGATTGATGGAAACGCTGCTCGCCCACCTCGCGCCCGGACTGCGCAAGCTTGCGCCAGAAGGTAAGCTCACGGGCGAGCACGGCGATGCCGCGCACTTCGCAGGCATCACCGCCCTTTTTGTGATCGACCTCGAGATGAGCGGCTCGAACGCGCAACTGCACGAAGTGCTGGACGTGGGCGGTGTGCGCGCCACGCTCACGCCCGGCCTCCCGGAGGAGCAGTCCTGGGGCTCGCGCGTGCGGCCAAAGCACATCGGCAACGGCGAGCCCGGCGCCCTGAAGGTGGTCGGCTACAACCCCAAAGCCTGGAAGACCGCTATCGAACTCGAAGCAGCCTTCGAGAAGATCGCCGAGATCGGCCGCGATGCGATGATCGCAGGCTGGGGCATCGGCCAGGACATGGCCTTCCTTGCCGAATCCTTCCGGCGCGTGAACCGGCCGTGGCCATTCGCCCAGGTGGCGCTCGATATCCAGCCACTCGCCCGCACGATCCTCAAGGGCGGCGGCACGGTGGACCGCTTCAACCTGGGCCACGTCGCCGACCGGCTCGGCATCGGACGCATGGGCGAACACGGCGCCCTTCCAGACGCTTACGCAACGTACGACGTGCTGATCAAGCTGCTCGAACGCGTCGCCGCCCTTGAGTAAACCAGCGGGCCCAACGGTCGCCCTTGGCCGAGCATCCAGCCAGGGAAGAAAGGAAGCGGGCGATCGAATCCGGGCCGCGACCGATCAGGAAGCGTCCGGCGGTGCAGATTCGCCGTCTGACCGGATCGTCTAACCGCCATTCTCCCCTCGCCCACTGGCATAAGCGTTTTGTATGTCACCTCACCATTCAGGCCATGGCTCCTGAGAGAGAATCCGAACCCGTCGGCGTCGGAAGCTGACGATCAGGAACGACACCCTCGAAGGGCTGGCCCAACTGCTGTCCGGCGCGTTCGCCTCTGCTGATGCCGTGCTCGCCCCGGTGCGGGGCGAGACGTTCCTCGAACTCGCCCTTCTCCAGCAGTCTTGCCGCGACCTGCGCGGGGTAGGCTCCGCTCATTCTCTGCCATCTTTGCGTGGCATCCCTCTGCCTGCGTTAACTCGCGCACAACGTATCGAATCGCACCTTGGTGTGCTGCCAGCTATTCACCCGCCTCTTTCGCCGCTCCACCACCACCCGCAAGGCAGAGCGCGGCAAGCCCCGCGACTACGAGGCCCGTCTGGTACGTGTTGTGCAACCCCACTCCCCCGGCGACCAGCAGTGCCACGCCCATCGCCGCCACTACCTGCTGGTTCCGGAGCAATGCCACGAAGGTCAACGCCAGCGCTCCCGCGGCAGCCGCGTAGACGGTCGCTGGAAGCGTGCCCGAAAGCCCTTCGTTCCATAGTAGAAGGAAGCGGGAAGTGGCTGCACCCCCGCCGATGAACATTCCGAATGCCAGCAATCCCACCAGGATTCCAGTCGCCGCACTCACCCGGTCGATTCGCCTCGGAACCACCAGCGGCAGGCCCAAGGCGAACAGCGCGCCGCTGTACTCGCCCACCGTTAGCAGCCAAGCGGCGTCAACCGTGCCAGCCCCCTGCTGACCGGCGGACTGCAGCACGGTGTATCCCCCGTTCGTCACGAACGCGACGCCCAGCATGGCGAACGGGAGAGTCGCCGCCACGTTCCAGCGGCAGCTCAGCGCGCCAACCAGGAGTACCACGGCAAGCAGCGTCGCGAGGTCAAGCGGCAGACGGCCGGCGAGACCCGCCGCAGCGGCGCCCGCAGCCACTCCAAACACACCGATTCCCGCGGCCGCAAGGGGCCAGCCCCGCCGGCCGTCGCGCGCCAGCCCGTAGGCCAGCGTGGGGAGCGCGAGCACCAGCAAGGCAACCGAGAGGAAGTACGCGTACCGTCCCACGAAGGCAAGCGCCTCGTAAGGTTCCCTCATCACCTCCAGCGCCGGAATGTGGATCGCCGTCCGCGTGAACGTCCTCAGAATCAACAGTTCCGTGGCTGCGGCTACTGCCAGCCCCACGGTCACCGGTGCAACCGGCGGAACCACGCCTCCCATACCCTGGCGCCAGCGCTGCGTGGCCATCACCTGTCCCCCGTCTTTTTCGTGCCGTACGCACCGAGGCCGACGCCAAGGGCTGCGAGCCCAATCAGCGATGCGGCTGCCAGTGCGAACACCAGCGTGTTGTTTCCGCCACCGGCCGACGTTGCGGTAGCTGAGATCTTCAGCGTCACAAACTGAGAAATCGATTTGCGGCCGTTGCGGTCGTCCTCGCTGCCATTCCACACAGCGATAGCCATGTCAGTCTTGGTTTCTGGAGCGAACGCAGCCTGGTCAAAGTCCCCGCCGGCGTAATTACGAGAGAACACCACGGCCCAACCGTCGCCCACACGCACACCCTTGCCGGCCACGTCCTGCACATTCGCGGTAGACAGCGTGCCAAACGCATGCGAAACAAGCGTTTGGACCGATCCTAGTTCCGGGTTTGCAAACGGGTTACCTGCGTCACGGGCCGTGTAGAACAGCGTGTCTTTCTTCACGTCCAGGTCGATCTGGGCACCGACGTAGACGTTGCCTGGGTCCGAGAGCCCCTTCTCTGAGTCCGCGCGCCAGTGCCAGATGTTGACTCCGGCATCAGCCTGCCCCATGCAGATCGAAGGCACGGAACTCGCGCTGCGAGCGGGGAACTCAAGCGCCACCGCGTCAGAGAAGTCCTCAACGCGTGTGGTGCTGTCATCCGTCGTACTGTCGGCCCACTGCACCCGCAGGTAGAGCCGGTCGTTGTAGTGGACTGCCTGCGCGCTCACCGTGGCGATGCTGCCGCCACCCGCCGCGTACGAACCGAGCTGTGCGCTCAGCGGGACCTGCACGGCGCGCGTGTCCTTCCACACTCCCGCGTTGGGGTCCCCTGGGTCATGGTCAGCCTGGTAGGCGGTCAGGAAAAGCGTCTGGGAGACGGCCGGGTTGACGCCGGTGAATTGCAGCACAGCGGCGGCGCCGAGGACCGCCAGTGCAACGCCCAAAGTCACCCCGCGCTTGCGAAGGAACGTACGCGCGGCCATGGTGGTCACCTCTGTACCTCAATCTCATCAAGGCCGATCAGGGAACAGCCGCCAGCGGCGCCGCAGGCACCGTCCTCGGGCTCGGGCCATTCGAGTTGCGGTTCAGTCATGTTGTTGGCGGGCACGACATCAAAGCGGACGCATTCGGCGCTCAGCCAGTTAGTGAGGAGCCCGCCAGCGGCGGCATAGAACGGGGATGCCGCGCCAGCCCGCGCTTCGATTCGGCCCCCCAAACCGGGCCCCCAGCAGCCAAGGTGGTCACGAAGAAAGAGGCACTGCGCTTCGCGCGTCATGTCAAGTTCGTGCTGCCCCAGCGTTTCTATGACATGGGCCTCTTTGAGAGCGAGGAAGCTCATGAACTCGAGCTCAGTGGTGATGTGATCAGGCCGTTCGGCCTGCGCGCCGCCAGCCTCCAACCCCTGGGCCCGGTAAAAGCCACCAACATCGGCCATCTGCTGAGTCTGTTGAAAGACGTCGCGAGAGTTGTACGCCGACTCGTAGTCGGGGCAATCGGCCGAGACTGTGAGACTGAAGATTGCGGTATGCTCAGCCCGCATGTCATCGAGCTGAGCGGGGATGTGGCGGCGCGCCACAGCGGTCTCCTTAGTGGTGTCCAGTTGCTCGAGCGCGGGCACGATCCGCTCTCGCAAAGCGGCGTGGTGCTCGGTAGTGGGGTAGGCAAGTGCCCGGCACAGGAACGCGTAAACGAAGCTGCGGGTGACGGCCATCTGCCAGGCGAGGGATTGCGTCGCATCATTGGTCGCATCATTGATTGGTGGCATGTCCGAAGCTCCTAGAGTGAATTGAGCTGGCCCGGCCGTTCGGCGGTAGGCTCATCCACGGTGACGCGGACGATTTCACGGCCATTGCTGTCGAAGCCGACGATGGTGTCGTTGAATATCTCGTGCTTTTGGCCGGCAACGGTGAGTTCGCCCGTCTTGGGACCCTCCTCGATCCGGTAGCTGAAGACGATCTTCTGGGTGGCACGGAAGAGCTGGAGGACTACCAGCGTCTCACGCGCGGGGCTGGTGTAGGCCGCGATCGCGTCATCGACGCCCGGGCCGAACATCTGCCGGAGGTAGGGCCGTGGCACCCAGCGGGGCGGGATGTAGTAGATGTTGGGTTGAGTGCCAAACTGCGGATAGAGGGGCAGCGCGATCTTCGCCACGTGCACCAGGTAGTACAGCGGGTTCTGCCGATCCTCCACCCATTCCCCGTTCGCATCCACCTGGACGAGCCCCTGTAGCCGGATCTTGCCAACGCACGCGGACATGCAGCGGGTTTCCATTGGCAGCCCTTCAGTCAGCGGATCGCTGCCTTCTACACGCGGGTAGCAGCCAATGCACTTCTCGGATGTCCGCGTGCTCGGCCGGTACATCGATTTCTTGTACGGACAGGCTTCGACGCACTTGCGATAGCCCCGGCAGCGGCCTTCATCGATGAGGACAATTCCGTCCTCCTCGCGCTTGTAAATAGCGTTGCGGGGGCAGGCGGCGAGGCACGCCGGGTAGGTGCAGTGGTTGCAGATGCGCTGCAGGTAGAAGAACCAACCCTCGTGTTGGGGGAGCATGGCACCCCCCGCGGGAACTTTTGTGCTGGTGTCTTCGTGGATGTTCGGCGTCTTCCAATCTTCCTCGGCGGGAAGGTAACCGGTGGCCATGTTGTTGACACCGTCAGCCGTCTCGAAGATCGTCTTGCCTTCGAAGGTGCCGTAGGGTGCCTTCTGTGGGTCTTTCTTTGCGGGCTCCCATACCTGGCCGCCAGGGTTGGCTTTCTCCTGGAGTTCCAGGATGTTGACGTCCCAGTGCATGGGGTAGCCGCCGTACGGTTTCGTCTCAACGTTGTTCCACCACATCAACTCCTGGCCGGGAGAGAACGTCCAGGTGGACTTGCAGGCCATGGAGCAGGTCTGGCAGGCGATGCAGCGGTTGATGTTGAAGACGGCAGCGAACTGCCGCTTCGCCGCCCCATTGTCGAAGCGATACTCCATTTCCCGGCCGAGTTGCCAGTTGTAGACCTTAGGCATTACGACGCCTCCTTGATCGAGCCCGTGCGGAACACGTCATCAATGATTCTTTGCACGAACTCCGGCCCCCGGCTTTCCAGGATCGCGTGCGTGCCGGCGAAAAAGGGCGAGCGGAAGAGCTGTGCGATGCGCTCGGGCGGGGCGCCAAAGAGCGCATATTCTTCAATGAAGCAGCGTGCCATGACTTCGTCCGAATCGACCGCAGGATCGACGGGGTATCGAACCGCGACGAACTCGAACGGGTCGTCGTCTTCGAAGTCCTTCTCAGCCATTAGTCGACTCCCTTCACGGTGACGATTGAACCGGCCAGGTAGCGCCTCATGAAATCGCTCTCTGCGCCGGGGCTCATGCCAGAGGTTCCGGGCTTCCATGGCCCTCTACCCGCAAGGCCGCCGTCCTCGGCCTTAGTGATGCGGACGAGTGTCTCCTTGGGCGTCGTGTTGATGGCGTGATTGTCTTCGTCGTAGCCGAAGACGAACCCCATGCCACCCGCCTTCTTATGGAAGAGCGTGTCGGTCTGGTGCATGGGCGGCGCCCACCCGCGCGTGACGCTTTGCTGGCTGCCGTGCCGGAAACTCGCCTGGTAGCCCGTGCCGGCGGCCAGTGCGCGGCCGTCCGCCCGTTCGTTCTGGGCCTGGATGGTGCGCGGCGTTGCCATGTTGAAAGCGTGCTTGACCATCGTGACACCCCGTGGGAAGCCGGGATTGAAATTCGCGCGCCCCATAAGCCTCGCTACTTCCATGAATGACGGATCGTTGTCAGCGCCGATGTAGGGGCGATCCGCGGGGTTGGCGTCGATCCAGACGTAGTCCCCGTCGTTGATGTTGAGTGCCCTGGCGTCGTCCGGATTCATGTGAACCTGCACGTCCCCGATTCCAGGAAGGCGCTTGTCCTCGCGATAGGGGTCGCTGAAGTTGCTATTCCAGATCCAGTTCCAGTCGGTGACGGCCCACGAAGAGTGCGTACTGTGGCGCGATTTTGGTGTGAGGAAATAGAACTGGAAGCCCTGGTCCCAAAGCGGGTTTGTAGTCGTCTTCACCTGCGCCCAGCTCATCTTCACGTTGCGGACTGCACGCAGGTCCGCACTGGCGGCATCGAGGGGGATGCCGTAGTCAGTGGGGCGGATATACGGGCTTGTCGAGACGATCACGTTCGGCAGATAGGGCGTGGCCTCCACCGCTTCGCGGTGCACGATCAGGTTCTCGCCGTATTCGATCGCCTCGGGAATATCGATGTAGGCGTTCATCCGGCCGGTGTCCGTGTAGAACGGCAGGCTGTCTTCCACCTGCTCTTTAAATGGAACACGGGGGTAGGAGCGGTATTGGAAGAGGGCTCCGCCAAAGACGCCGTACTTGCCGGCCATGATATCGCTCACGGTGTAGCCTTTGGTTGTAAACGAGGCACGCAGGACCCGGTCGAGGTAAACCTCTGGAGTCTTCGAGAATTTGAAGTAGTCCGCGAAGCGCCGCTCGCCGGTAACCTTCGTGAGGGCGTTGGCTACGCCGGCAAAGATCTCGATGTCGTCGCGCGTATCATTGAGCGGGGCAATGCCGCCTTTCCAGATCTGCAGGAAGGGATTGGAGCATGAACCGCCCATCTCGAGCGTCTGCGTCTCAAGCCAGGAGTTGGCGGGAAGGCTGACATCGGCAAACTCCGTCGAGCCTGTCCATTCAATCTCCTGATCGATAATCAGATCAACTTTTGGATTAACGTTTTTGATCAGGTGGTATGCCCATTTCGCCTGATTAATAAGGTTGGCATTGTTGAACCAGAAGACTTTCGTGGGCGTGGGCATGTGGGTGGCGCCAGTGAACATCTTACGGCCGGCCTTCGGGGTATCGACGACGAGCGGGCGGTCGCCGAACCCCCAGTAGGCAGTCTCTTCGTCGTGGGCGTATTCGCGGTTCGTTTGGGCGGTGTACTTGCCGGCTGGGTCGAGTACAGGATTAAAGGGGTCTTCACGGATGTATCCGCCGACGCCTGGCCCGTACCAGGGGGCGGCGTGAAAGATTGCTCCCTTGTAGTTGCCTGCCCAGGTGCTGACGCCGGTCCCATAGCGGCCGATATTCCCGGTGAGCATTGCGAGGAGATAGGCTGCGCGATTGTGTAGAGTGGCGTGGAAGTAGTGGTTGACACCTTCGCCGATGTGGATAGCGGCGGGCTTGATGGTCGCGAGGTCGGTGATGAGCTGCTCAATCAGATGCTTTGGCGCTCCACTAATCTCGGCAACAGTGTCCAGGTCGTAATCCTTCAGGTGCTCCCGGTACATCGTGAGGACGCTGGCGACCTCAACTTCGGTGCCATCGGAGAGCTTGGCTTTTCCACGATAGTCGAGTGCCGGATTGAGCTTCCTGGCCGTCATGCGGTCGCCCACGTCTTCGCGGCTGAGCGGCTTCAGGCTGTTGGAGGCAGCGTCGAAGACCACTCGATCACCGATCTGCCTGGCCTGCTCTGCGGTCATTCCGTGGATCGCCATGCTAGGGCCGGCAGGATCCAGCGAGACTTTATAACCGGCGATCAGTTCGTCGGCGCGAAGTCGTTTGAGCGTGTCCAGCCGGACCAGCAGGGGGAGGTCCGTGAACCGCTTGGCGAAGTCCACATCAACGAGATTTCGGTCGATAAGTGCTTTAGCAACACCGAGGAGAAGAGCGGTGTCGGAGAGGCCCGGGCGCACCGGGATCCAGTAGTCGGACTTAGTAGCTGGCGGGCCATATTCCGGCACAATCGTGACGATCTTCCCGCCGCGCTCCATGGTCTCGTGGAAGAAGTGGCTGTCGGCCATCTTGTTCTCGACGAGATTCTTGCCGATCATTACCAGCAGCTTGCTGTGCCGAAGGTCATTGAAGTCGGTCTCGGTGGACTGTAGTCCATGGACGAACGGGAACCCGGGAGCCTGGTCGCCTCGCCAGGTGTATTCGGACCAGCCCCGTGCGCCGATGGCCTGATCGGGGCCAACGCCGCGCACCTGTGCATCGAGAAGTCCGAGCATGTTGGCAAAGCGGAAGGGTGCGAACTTACCGGCAATACCGTGCGGTGGGAGCGAGGAACCGAGCTTTATCGTCCGCGTCCCGGCTTCTTCCCAGTGTTCCAGCATCTCCTCCGGGTAGCCATCTTTCTCGATGAGACGACGCCGGCCTTCGGGGCCGCTATAGGTCTTCGCGATAGCGACGAGCCCCCTCGCGACGTAGTCGTTCGCCTCATCCCAGGAAACGCGGACCCAGGGATCGTCGCCGCGCGCATCGAACCTGTACTTCGATCGCAACACGGGATGGTCTGAGAGTGATGGGAAGCCATCGTCGGCCCACCGCTTCCAACCATGCCGAATAGCTGGGTTTTTGGCGCGGTAAGGGCCATAGACTCGGCGGTGAAGCGTGTAACCCTTCAGGCAACCGCGCGGGTTCCAGGCGACGCTCGAACTATTGCCCTGCGGGTCCTTGTACGAACCGCCGTCATAGTTCTGCTCGATGCGGACGACGACGCCATTGCGGACCATCGCCCGCAGGCGGCACATATGCGTATCGTTCGGCGCACAGATGAACTCGAAGCTCGAATCGTAGGCGTACTGGTTGCGATAGATCTTCTCCCAATCACGGTTCGGGTATTGCGCCAACGGGTTGGTGATTCCAGGAGCTGCCTGCAGGAACGCCATGTGGCTTTCCGTGTAGATAGCGGCTGCGCCGGCCATGGCCCCGGCCGTGAGCTTAATGAAGGCCCGCCTATTCATCGCCATGGAGCCAATCTCAGTTCTTTTCCAGTCCTGATGTCCAGTTCCGCGCTGCATGGACGGCAGCGTTCTCCGAATTCGGTGACGATTTCGCGCCCATCCGAGACTTCTTCAGCACAGTCAACGCAGAGCACTCGCCGTCGCGGCTTGCCCGGCTTCTCGAACTCGGAGAGGACCAGCGCAGATGGCCGGATCTGGAACAGCTCAGATGACGGCCAAGTGGCGTACGCCTGCCGTTGCATGTCGTGCCGTTCATCTCCGGTCTTGCTGTCCCCAACCCGTTCGCGAAGGTCCCCGCGCACGCCAACCCGCAGCGCCGCCCCAGTCCATTCGTCCAGGAACGTGACGGCCACCTTCCCGTAATCGAGAAGCCGCAGAGTGCGCTTGCTCAATCGGGCGCCCGTAACCGCCTGTACGCCATCCAGCGCACAGCGGTCGGTCTCAGCCACCACCGTCAGACGCTTGTCGCGGTCCGGAGCTGCAACGCCGAGTGCATCGACTCCGGCCATAGCCAGCCGCGTCCCGAGCACCAAGCCGGCACAGCCATGTCCCCCGTGCTGCTTCAGTGCCTCCCTCATAAATCCGTCCAGTCGGCGGTCGGGGGGCATCATTGCCGCGATGACCGGCATCACCGCAGCGGCCGCCTCCTTGGCGCCGAACAGCGCAAACCGCCCGATGATAGACTCGCCATCGCTCGGCGCCATCCTGTCCGAGAGGATGGTGGGAAAGCTCTCCGCTGTGTGCGTCTCAAGGAGGATGAGGTCTACACCCTCGGGCACCTGCGCCAGCACCGTGGCGCTTTCCGGCGGACACGATGGCCGCGTCACCTGCACCCGGTCGCTCGCGTGGATCACCATCGCCGCTGGGCCGGTTGCCCACACGCGCCCTGATGCCTTCTCCGGCAAATCGATCTGGTGGTGCGTCCGCTTAACCCAACCGACCTTCCACCCGGCGGTGTGGGCCTCGGCGATCAGCCGCTCGACCAGTGCCGTCTTGCCAGACCGCGATGGCCCCCGCACACCCACTATCACCGGGCCGGTAATCGCTGGTACCGCTGTCTGCACTGCGTTGCGCTTCTCCACATCGACACCCTGCCCCCCAGTCGGGTTCTTCGATGTGACATTAATCACCACGTCTGCGTTTGCGAGATCCATTGGTTCAGACTGCCCGGCCGCCGGCATCTCCCAATGGCCATTAGCCCCCGAATGCCCCAGGCCGCATGGCCCATCCGCGCTACCGTCACTATGGCCCGGTGAGGCATACTCTCGCCCATGACGACGCCCTTGACGGCAAAGGAGGTGAAGGCGATCCCCCATCTCGCCGGAATCCCCGTCTCTGAAGCACACCGCCTCACCGGGTACATCGAAATACGCTCTTACGGCGCTCGCGAAACGATCATCAGCGCCGGCGCACCGTGCGGTGGGTTCTTCGTCCTCCGTAAGGGTCGTGCACGGATCTATCGCACAGGGATCGATGGCCGTGAGCAGATCCTGCGTCTTCTGGCGCCCGGTGACACATTCGGCGAAGTGCCGGTTTTCGATGGCGGACCCAACCCCGCGAACGTTGACGCCATGGAACCCGCGGAAGCCCTGTTCATCTCCACTCCCGTCTTCAGGGACGTCATCGCCCGTCATCCGGACGTTGCCTTTGCCCTCCTCCGTCACTTCGCCCATAGGCTGCGTTCATTCACGGAGCTTGTTGAACAGATCAGCCTCCAGACGGTCCAAAACCGGATCGCTCGCTATCTCTACTTCACCGCTCGCGAAGAGGGAATCCAGACGGCGGAAGGCGTTGTCGTCCCTCGCTCGATCACGCAACAGGATCTTGCCGCATTAGTCGGTTCCGTCCGTGAGGTGGTCAGCAGGACTCTTAAGGTCATGGAGGACGATGGCCTCGTGGAAGTGCGCCGGAGAGAGTTCGTAGTCCGCGATCTGAACACACTCCGCCAGATGTTCTAGGGCCTCACCAGCCCAGCTCCGCCAGCGCCTCGCGGTCAGCCATCGCCACGCTCCATTGGGGCTCATACGAGAGTGTTACGTCGATCGCTTGCCTCGGAAATGCATGTGCGAGTACCGCCTCGGTCATCCCGTGCAGCGCGTCGCTCATGGGGCATGCGGGCGATGTCGTCGTCATCGTCACTACTAGCCCCTTTTCCCCCGGCTCGATGCCGTACACCAGGCCCAACGACACGATATCGATGGCAAGTTCAGGATCGTAAACCCCGCGCAAAACTTCAGCTACTTCGGCAGTTCTCACGGCGATGCTCCCCTCACAAACCGCGCTGGCCGCGCCGTCGCGGCGTGCGGAACGAACAAGATGTGGCCAAGCGTCACGAAATGCGCTGCGGCCGAGAGGGCCAACATCCAGGCGCCCGTACGGAGCACGAGCAGTTCCGCGCTCCCAGCGCCAATCGCCATCACCGCCAGCCCGAGCGCGTAGCCGGACATCACGGCGGTCGCCGCTCGGTCGCTGTAGATGTCCGTGATCATGGGCACCGCCCGGCTTCCCGCGAGAAAGCGGTAGCGGTGGTACCACACCAGGAACGGCAGGAGCTTGTAGCTGTTTCCCACAAGCGTGAGTCCCGCCCACCCGCCAATTCCGCAGATCCCGTACGCCAGTTGCCAGCGCCCCGCATGGTCGCCGTCGCGGAGCGGCCCTCCCACCGCCACCACCATCCCCAGCAGGATCGCCGCTGCGAGGAAGCCAAGTGAGACGTAGGTCGCCCGTCCCTGCACGTCCATATTCCTCCGCGACCGCGCCAGCAGAAGCCGGAGCATGTCGATACCCCAGAGGGCCGGCCCAAGCCCCATCGCGACCACGACCACCAGCCGCACCTCGCGGCCAGGGTCCGTCATCAGGAGCAACCCACCGGCCACGGCAGCCGTGCCAGTCAGGCCGAGAGCGGCCCATGCAAACCTCGGTTGGCGCTTCTGCACAACGTTGAACATCGGCACCAACTGATAAGAAACGCCCATTACCGTCAGACCAAGCCACCCCAGCAACCCCAGATGAGCATGGCCTGAAAGCCGGCCCATCGTCACTGGGAACCAGAGATGCTGTAGCGCGCCCACCCACGTAACCCCAAATGCGGCCGTCACTACCAGCAGCAGCAACGAAGCGGATAAGTACGCCCGCGTGACTGAATTCGGGCGGCGGACACCCACCGCCGACACCGCGTTAATGAGGAACATGACAAACGAGGTCAGCACACCAACGGCCGCGGCGCTCATGAGCCCGTAGTTCCATTCGAGCAGCGCCCAGACGAACCCCGGCACTGAGACGGCGTGAACAGCGAACTGCATCCGTGCCAGCCGGTGCGAAACAAGCCGCCCCCCGAGCACCGCCGGCCCAAGCTGGTACACGGCACCCATGATCGCGGTCGTTAGCCCGCCGATCACCGCCGCGTGCGTCGCGGCAACATTCTTCGGCACGTTGATGCCAGCCAGTGAACTGTTCTCTGTCGTCCCAAGGAGAATCCCGGCCGCAAGCAACCCCAGTGGCGCCGCGAGCAGAAACGGCGCCACCAGACCCAACGGCGGGCTGCTCGCAGCATTCAGCCGCATCACGCCCGTTCTGCCCTGGACACTGTCAGCACCTGATCCTCGTCACCTTCAAACGTCCACGCGAAGCCTCGCCGTTCAAGCTCGGGGTAGAGCAGGAAAGGCTCGCGATCCATCAGCACAATCAACTGATCGTCCGGGGCCATCCCGGTAATGGCCTCCAAGATCCGGACCATCGGTTCGGGCGGCTCCAGCCCGCGGTTATCTAGATGAATCTCCGTCATGCCCGAGAGCATGCATCGGTGTGGGCCGCCGTCATGCGACAAAAGTCACGTTACCATCGAGCTCAGAGTCTCCGGCTCTGACCTCGACCTCCTCGGCATCGACAACCGCGACCTCCAAAGCTCCTCGACTCCCTCACCAAGCGGGCGGCCTAACCGAGGCGGACGAGGTCCCGCCGCTCCCTGACGAACCCACCACCCAGCCGGAGACCTCTGGCTGCTCGGCGAGCACCGCATCCTCTGTGGCGACGCCACCGACGAGAAGGCCACCTGCTTGTGGACCCACCCGCCCTGCGGTCCGGAAGCAGACGCCTGTAGTCAGGTTCGAGGAGTGGGAGATAGGCATGGATGCGCTTAAAGATGCGTGTGGCATCGGCGAGGAGCTCCTCACGGACAGCAACGAGGACGGCGAGGATCTCCTCGGGGCCGTCAGCTGGCGGCCTGACGAGAGGCAGGGCGGGGTCCTCACGGAGAGCGACGCGAGCGATGGACAAAGCATCGTCATCGTCGGACTTATCGCGGCGACGGGCGGAGCGGCGGCGCTTGGCGGTCCAGCGAGGGTTCGCCAGAAGGCGCTGCTCTGCCTGAGGTCCATACTCCGTCGGCCGTCCGCCGCGCGGTTCATCCTGGAGGCCAGGCAGCCCCTTGTCGGCGAACCGCGTTCGCCATCTGCCCACCGTGGTAGTCCGCACCCCCTCCCGCCGGGCAATGCTGCTGGAGCCCTCCCCCGCAGCTGCCGCGAGCACCACCCGCGCCCGGCAGGCGGCCCGCTGTTCTGTGTGCAGGGCTGCTCCACGCGGACCTCCTTTGGACGTGGGCTTCAGCAGTGTAGCCGGACCGCCCGCATGCGATCCGCTCGTTGACGGGACGCTCCCTGTCGTTCGCCCCGAGGACTACGAGGGACCAGCTGGTCAGGCGACCGCGCTCCCGGATACGAGGTTCACGATCCTCTTCGTCTCCCGCTCGAAGGTGTCGCGCTGCTCCGCTGGCAGGTTTTTCGCGAGATGGTTGATTGGTGCGAACGTGAAGCCCATGGGCCGAGTCCTGAGTCCTGAGTCCTAAGTCCTAAGTCCTAAGTCCTAAGTCCGGGCATGGTGGCATTGATGGCTGGACGCTCGCAAGCCCGCTCGAGTGGTAGCACACTGGGCGGGTGAGCGCTCGACTGGTCTTCGTGCATAGTCCCTTGCTCGGTCCCGAATCGTGGGCGCCGGTTAGCCAGGAGATGGTGGCGCGCGGTTGGGCCGTTGCCGTGCCTGAACTGCGAGACGCTGGAAGCTCTCCGTACTGGCGGCAGAATGTGGAGTCCGTGGCTGGCGGGCTTCGGACCGATAGCGAAGGCCTGGCGCTCATCGCTCATAGCGGTGCGGGGCCGCTGTTGGCCGCCATCGCAGACGAGTTGCGCGAGAGGGTGCTGGCACTGTTCTTCGTCGATGCGGGCCTGCCCGAGGACGGCGCGTCACGGCTGGATCTGCTCCGAACGGAGATGGGCAACGACTTTGCGGACGGGTTCGCGGCGCACCTGGAAGCGGGCGGCCGGTATCCGCAATGGCGCGACGAGGATCTTGCGTCGAGCGTCCACGATCCGGCGGTGCGCGCGGCCGTCCTGGCATCGCAACGTCCGCGGACTGTGGACTTTTGGACCGAAGCAGTCCCGGCGCCCGGGGGCTGGATGCAACTCCCGTGCGCTTACCTCCAGTTGAGCGGGGGCTACGGGCAGCCTGCGGGCCGGGCTAGCGATATGGGCTGGCCGATGATCGAACGCGCGAGCAACCACTTCGCGATCCTGACGGAGCCCGCGCTGGTGGCGGCTGACCTGGAGGCGCTGTTGGGGCGAGTCCGGGTCGAACGTCCGCGTTGAGTTGCGCCTACCGACCGTGCACAAGCCCACAACCCACCGCGTGCTCATGCGCGCGCTACTGACTTGGCCAACAGCCTAGCGCGGCCAGAGCACAATCTGGGTGCAGCGGAAGAGGGCGATCGTCTTGCCGGTCTCCTTGTGCGTGATGGTTGCGTCCCACACCTGGGTGGTGCGTCCGCCGTGGGCCATGGTGGCAGCGCAAGAGATCGTGCCTTCGGTGGCGGTGCCAAGGTGATTGCTCTTCGTCTCGATGGTCGTGAAACCACTGGCGCCTTCAGGCAGGGAGGCAACGCAGGCGTAGCCGCAAAGGGTGTCGGCGAGTCCGATCACCGTAGCGGCGTGGAGGAATCCGTTGGGCGCCCAGAGTTCGGGCCGCAGGGCGATTTCGCCCACCGCCCTGCCGACCTCGATTGCGAGCAGCGTCACCCCGAGCATCCCAGGCAGGCGCCCCTTCGAACGGTCGTTCCAGTAGGCGGTGGTAAGCTGCGGTTTCAGTTCGACGGTCAAGGGCGAATCCTGATGTGGAATGCGGTTACGGTGCCACGGTTAGTTTTGTGATGCAACTGCCATCCGTTAGCGCCGCTGGGCCAGCAACTGCTCCTCGGCGATTGCTTTGCCTTCAATCAGCGGTCTACACGGTTAGGTAGATCCGCGGTCGGCCATGTCGCACGCACCATCGATTCCACAGCCTCGCCCTTAGCGGCGGCAACCACCCGCTCAGCTACGGCGGCGGCGCGGTGCCTGTCTAGCCCTGTCGATTAGTGTGTTGGTTCGGGTTCGGATCTCGGTGATACGGAGGTGAGACCGGCTGGCAGGCGAAGGCTTGACTGACAACCGTTTTCAGATCCCGTACCGTACTCTGTAGGCGTCTCCAGGGGCGTCCGCTGGAGGGTCTCCATGGTTCTGCGCTTCCGGTATTCGATGTGGGACGGCACCCAGGAAGTACCGCCGCTCGAAGCGGACGAGGTCCTCGACAACCTGACCGATGACCTGATGAACTTCGGTGACCTGCAGCACGCTCTTCGCAACCTGATGCAGCGCGGCATGCGCAACCCCATGGGCGACCGCACGCAGGGCCTTCGCGACCTCCTCCAGCAGCTTCGCCAGCAGCGCCGCCAGCAGTTGGACAAGTTCAACTTGAATTCGATCTTCGACGACCTGAAGAAGAAGCTCGACGAGATCGTGAACATGGAAACGACTACGCTTGACCGGCGGCTCGATGAAGTTTCGGGCGAAAAACCGCAGGATGGCGGCCAGCCACAGGGCGAACAGCAGCCTGGCCAGCAGGGTCAGCAACAACCGGGTGAACAGGGGCAACAGCAGCCCGGCCAGCAAGGCCAACCTTCGCGCGGCCAGCAACAGCAGGGCGGCGAACAGGGCGGGCCGCAGCAACCGGGACAACAGCAGTCCGGCGGCCAACAGCCCAGCGAAACGCCCAGCGAGTTCGCGGACATGTTGCGGAACATCGCGAACAAGAAGAAGGATTTCCTCGGCGCGTTGCCGGAGGACGTTGCCGGGCAGGTGAAGCAACTCCAAAACTACGAGTTCATGGACCCCGAGGCCCAGGAGAAGTTCAACGAACTGCTCGAAAGCCTGAAAAAGGCGATGACCGAGACCTTCTTCAAGGACATGTACGAGCAGATCGCGAACATGGGCCCCGAAGAACTCGAGCGCATGAAGAACATGATCTCGGACCTCAACCAGATGCTGCAGGACAAGATGCAAGGCCGCGAGCCAGACTTCGACGGCTTTATGGATAAGTACGGCGAATTCTTTGGCGATAACCCGCCGAAGTCGCTGGACGAGTTGATCGCCCAGATGCAGCACCAGATGGGCCAGATGCAAAGCCTGATGGACAGCTTGCCCGGGGACATGCGCCAGCAGCTTTCGGACTTGCTTTCAGAGAAGGTCGGCGACCCCGGGCTCCAGCAGGGCTTGAGCGAGCTTGGGCAGAACCTCGAATATCTGTTCCCGATGCGGGAGCTTCGCAACCAGTACCCGTTCCGTGGTGAGGAATCGATCGACCTCGAATCGGCGATGGGCCTGATGGACCAGATGCAGTCGATCGATGAACTCGAGCGCCAGCTCGAACGCACCCAGTACGGCGGCGAGATCGATGACATTGATGCCGACAAGCTGGAGGACCTGCTCGGACCCGAGGCGCGGGATACCCTCGACCAACTCAAGCAGTTCCTTGAAGTGCTGGAGGACGCGGGCTACATCCGCAAGAAGGGCAACAGCTGGGAGCTGACGCCGCGCGGCACGCGCAAGATCGGCCAGCGCGCGCTCGGCGAGATCTACTCCTCGCTAAAGAAGGATAGCTTCGGCAAGCACGAAATCCGCGATAGCGGCACCGGCGGCGACCGCACCGACCAGACGAAGAAGTACGAGTTCGGCGACCCGTTCTACTTGGACATCCAGAAAACGATCATGAACTCGATGTACCGTGAAGGGCCGGGCGTGCCCATTCACCTGAAGCCAGAAGACTTCGAAGTGGCGCGCACCGAACTGCTCACGCAGACCGCAACCGTAATCATGCTCGACCTGAGCTGGTCGATGGCCCTGCGCGGCAGCTTCCAGGCGGCGAAGAAGGTCGCTCTCGCGCTCAACAACCTGATCTCGTCGCAATACCAGCGGGACAGCCTGTACATCATCGGCTTCAGCGCCTACGCCCGCGAACTGAAAGCGGACGAACTGCCCTACGTGCGCTGGGACGAATCGGTGCTCGGGACGAACATGCACCACGCGCTGATGATCGCCCAGAAGCTGCTCGCCAAGCACACCGCCGGCACGCGCCAGATCATCATGATCTCGGACGGCGAGCCGACCGCGCACCTGGAGAAGGGGCGCAGCTACTTCGCCTACCCGCCGAGCCCGATCACAATTCGTGAGACGCTCAAAGAGGTGAAGCGTTGCACCACCAAGAACATCACCATCAACACCTTCATGCTGGACCGCAACTACTACCTCAAGGAGTTCGTCAACCAGGTGGCGCGCATCAACAAGGGCCGCGTGTTTTACACGACGCCGGACAAGCTGGGAGAGTACATCCTGGTGGACTACGTCGCGAGTAAGAAGAAGAAGCTTTCGGGGACTGGCTAGGCCCGCCCGCGGCGGGAGGCGTCGCATGATCCCAACAGCGTCTGAGTTCGAGCCATGGCTGCGGCGTCTGCCCGGCTTCGGCGGTGCGACCGTACGTGGCATCGCGGTTGCTGATGGCGGGGCTTCGAACATTACCTGCCGCGTCGAGGTTTCGGGCGGCGAGTTCGCTGCCGTGGCGTTGCGCGTGCAGCGAGACCGCGGGATCTTCGAGCCGTACGACGTGATCCGCGAGGGTGAATTGCTGCGAAGGCTCGCGAACTCTGCAGTGCCGGTACCCAGGATGCTGGGCAGCGAGCCGGATCGCGGCGTGCTGGGCGCACCGTTCATCGTCATGGAGTGGGTGGACGCGCCTCACATGGGCATCGCGCCGGATGCGAGCTTCCCGGCGTTCACCACTGCTGTCGTGGAGGTCCACCAGCTGGATTGGCGGGCGCTCGGCCTGGAGTTCCTGGGCGTGCCGCGAGATGCCCGTGCTGCCGTGCTCGGCGAAGTAGAGGCCGTTGCCGCGCGGATGCCAGCCTTCGGCTGCGAGGACGAGAAGTTGCTCGTCCGGGCGCTGGCGAGCCTTCGCGAAAAAGCCCCTGGAGATGGTCGGATACAACTCTGCCAGGGCGACATCAACATCTTTAACTACCTCTTCCGGGGCGGGCAGGTGGTGGCCGTGGTGGACTGGGAGCAGGCGCGAATCGGCGACGCCCGGTCGGATGTCGGCCAACTTGTGGCGCTGTCGCACCTGAAAGGCGCGCCCTTCGGCCCCGCCGAACAGATGCCGTTCGTGCAGGCCTACCAGGCGGCGTCGGGCCGGGAGTTGGCGAACATGGCGTACTTCCGCGCGCTCTGGCTGTTCGAACTCGGGGTCATCTATCGCGGATGGATGGCCTTCAACGAATCGCAGCCCTGGTACACGTGGGAGCGGTTGACGGAGCTGTTGGAGGCTTCGTTGGCGGAGATCGCCTGAGTGGCGTGGCGCGAAGACCTCACCGCATACTTCCGAACCAGGCTGCCTTCTGCTGACGAGGTGCGAATCGGCCGCCTCACCAACATGCCCGCCGGCGCCAGTAACGACACGGTGGGGTTGGATCTGTCCGTGCGCTGTGACGGCCACGAGTTCGAGGTGCCTGCCCTGGCTCAATTCTCACGGTTTAAGTTTTATCGGCACTATCGAGGAGTCTGCCGGTTTAATCGGAGCGGGCGTCTTATGTGCGGAAATCAGGGGATCAAATCGTCCAGCCCACAGCCGTTTCGAGGCAGTGTCGGCGATTCTGTGAGGTCAACCACATACCGTCATGGGATGATTCGCACTAAACAGTCAGGCTCCTAGTGCCCAGTAGCTCGACCGACCAGCTTCTCGTCTCTACGATGGTGATCAGGCGAGCTGAAAGGGCTGCGGGGTGCCGGCCGTCATAGCGTCGCGGCAAGATTGCGCCGTGCTCGCCGGCGGACCCTTCCTCGGGTGCGCTGGTGGGCCATTGCCATGACCGGAATCGAAGCTTCGACCTCTCCTCCTCCCTTGCCGCGCTGGTTCGGACCTAGAGCCAGCCTAGATGACCCAGCCGTCTCGGCCCTGATCGCCCGCGTCGCGCGAGGGGCCGGATGGGCAGACATTGGCGGTGGGTTCAACCTCAACCTGC
>JBDSJC010000040.1:0-9932 GCA_039917655.1 Tepidiformaceae bacterium | reverse complement strand
AAGTCGTAGACGGGGTCGAAGTAGCGGTTGTAGAGCTCGGCAAACGCTGGCTGATCGCCGGCTTGAGCGAGTTCTACAAGAGCCGCATCGGCGGTCTGATCCATTGCGCCCTTCGTACCACGCCGCGCGCGGGACTGGTGAAGCCCCGGGATCTTCCTCCCGGCAGAGCCCGCCGAGCCGTCGAGCCAGCAGGCTTAACGGTTAGACAGGCGGTTGGCGGGAATCTTACACGGCTGGGCGATTGCCGAGGGCTGGGAGGGGCTACCGCGGTGCTGGCGCGCGCAGGGTGACGACGTACATCGACGGGCGGCATGTCATCGAGCGAGTGGGTCCGAGAAACTCTGGCTCCGGGCAGAAGGCGTACGTAGAGGACATTCGTCTCGTCGTCATATTGCACTTGAGAGTTAGCCACGGATCTGCCGCCGGTTCGTCATTCCCTTGCCAAACAGCCGTCTTGACGATCGGCGGATCAGAATCGCGAACTACGTACACTTTACCCCCGCGGCAGCTCGTCCCGGAGAGGGCCAATGGGCTGGTCGCGGGCGCGGAAGAGCAGCCAGACGAGCACCGCCCCGAAGAGGAAGCCGCCAATGTGCGCGAACCACGCCACGCCCGCGTCCGGGTTGGCGGCGTCGGCGATGGTGGCGTAGCCGGAAACCAGGTTTTGGAGGAACCAGAGGCCGATCATCACCCACGCAGGGATCGGGAGAGGGATGAAGATGAGGATGAAGAACGGGATGATCGCACGCACCGTGGCCCGGGGGTAGAGCACGAGGTAGGCCCCCAGCACGCCCGCCACCGCGCCGCTAGCGCCGATCACCGGCGTGAGGCTGTCCGGATTGACCGCGATCTGCACGAAGGACGCGACGATCCCGGCGGCGATGTAAAACAGGAGGTAGCCGAAGTGCCCCAGCCGATCCTCCACGTTGTCGCCGAAGACCCAGAGAAAGAGCATGTTGCCGAGGATGTGCAACCAGCCACCATGCAGGAAGAGGGCGGTGATGATGCTTATCAGGATCAGCGGGCGGTCCGGGCGCGGGACGTCGGACCTGCCGCTGAGGTTGTCGAGGTATTCCTTTGGCTGGACGGACCAGCGGCAGACGAAGCGGTCGGCGGCCGATGGCAGGGTTTCGAAGCCGTAGCATTCGGCGTTCGTCTGGTCGCGGAACTGGCGGAGGGCCTCGGGGCGGGAATCGGGGGGTGCGTTGTCGAGCCGCAGCATCCAGAGGAAGACGGCGACATTGAGCGCGATGACCAGGTAGGTCACCCACGGCGTGGTGCGCGATTTCGGGCTGTCACCGATGGGAATCACTGGGATTGCAGTCTACGCGCCACGAGCGGCGAGGCACGAGGGACTCGGAGCTCAGGGCTGTGAGGTGATTTCGTCGAGGAGGCGATCTGCCGAGACCTGGAAACGCGCCGGGTCGCCGTAGGGCCGGGGGACGAGCCGGTGGTGACGGTGGATTGGTACGGCGCCAGCAACTACGCACGCGCCGCGGCAGCCGCTGCCTCAGGGACGCAGGGCTGAACATTCCGGCCTCGGGCCTCGTCCCTTAGGTCACTCCCACGAGGTGCGCCGTGTCGTTCAGCAGGCTGAGAATCGGCGTGGCGCGGCGCATGGTGATCTCCGAGAGGCCGCAATTGGCTACGTGGAATCGGAAGGTGTGCGAGGGCGCCACGCCCAGGGCCTCGGAGATCATGCAGTTGATGGCCGTGCCGTGGGTGACGATCAGCACCGTCTGATGCTGGTGAGCCTTCGCGACGCGCCTGAGCGCCGCGAAGGTGCGCTGGCGGACTTCGCCGATCGTCTCGCCGCCGGGCGGGCGCCAGCCGGGGTCTTCGGCGCGCATCAGCTTGTACTGCTCGGGGTAGGCCTTCGCCACCTCGCCGCCCTTGCGGCCCTCCCACTGGCCGTAGTGCAGTTCGCGCAGGTCGGGGTCGATGGTGGGAGTGATGCGGCGGCCCTGGAGGATGAGGGCAGCGGTCTCTACAGCCCGGCCAAGGTCGCTGGTGTAGACGGCATCGACCTGGACGCCGCCGAGCCGTTGCCCGAGGGCCTCTGCCTGGCGAACGCCGAGCGGAGTGAGTTGCGTCTCGAAGTGTCCGCAGAAGCGTCCTTCGCGATTAGTGACGGTCTGGCCGTGGCGCGTGATCAGGATGCGGGTGGGCGGTTTGCGGACGCGAAGCATGGTTAGACGATAGAGGAAAGACGGTAGGGCGAGGAGCTGAGGCCCGAGAGGCTAACGGCCAACCGCCACCCGGCCTCGCACCTCGGGCCCGGCACTTCGGGCCTCTCCCAAACGTAAACTCTTCGTAAAATCCTCCCTCTAACAGCTTCCTAACAGTTTCGTTCGAAGATTTGGGAGGTTAGGGTGCGAAGACTGGTCGCGCGGACGTGTCCGTGCACCGCATTTGGGGGACCATGCGCAAGCGCAGTTTCGCCTTCACGGCAGGTGGTTTTCTGTTACTCGCACTGTTTGCGGTGGGGTTGCTGCCGCGTGGCGGCGCGCACGTCTCGGCGTTGACCAACTGCACGACGAGCGAGGACGGGATGAACGCTGCCGAAGAGCAGATGCTCGTGCTGATCAACGGCGCACGCGCTTCCGCCGGGCTGACCTCCCTGAAGCTTTCGGCCAACTTGAACCGGGCAGCCGCCTGGAAGTCTGCTGACAACGGGTCGAACGGGCTGGGGGCCGGATTCTCACACACAGACTCGCTTGGGCGAACCCCGGTTCAACGGGCTCAGGATTGCGGGTACGCCACCGGCGCCGCCGAAAATATCGCCTACGGCTCGACAGGCGCGGAGACGATATTCGGCATGTGGATGGGCTCAGCGGGGCACAAGCAGAACATCCTGTATCCCACGTACAAGGTCATCGGGATCGGCCAGCACGGCAGCGCGTGGACCACGGACTTCGGGTTCGTTGACGATTCTGGGGCACCGCCGCCCCCGCCCGCGACGAACACGCCAACGACCACCGCCACTCCGTTCGCAACCAGCCCAGCATCCCCCGCAACCTCGAGTTCGACATCAACTTCCACGCCAACGCGCCCGCCTTCGCAGACTGCCAGCCCCACCTCAACGGTTACCCCGACAAACCTTTCAGGCATCAGCCTCGGGCTGTCAGCGGGGATGAACCTGGTGACCTACGGCGGTGAGACTCAGCCAGTGACGGCGGCCCTCCGAAGTCTGCAAGGCTACGTGGAGGCGGTCTACCGTTGGGACGCTGTCGATGGCATCTGGGAGAAGTACGCACCGAATGGACCGGGCTACGTGAACTCTTTCGCCAGCCTGCAGGCAGGGGCCGTGTACTACATTCAGGTATCGGCGAATGTGGCGTGGGCTTACTGAGCTAGATTCGCAAAACACGTTTCTTTATGTTCGGGATAACCCTTATTTCTCTTTACATACTCAACGGTTTAGGATTCCTTAACCACGACGGCGTGTGCCCCCAGGCCGTGGGGAGTGCGCGCGCAGCCGCGGAGAGTATGCGTGGCAGCAGGTTTACGCGAGGGCGAGTACGAGGCTCGCTCTCTCTTAGCCGCGGTGAAACCGTCGACCGACGAGTTCTGTGGTCGCGCGGACTCCGTGGCTATCGCCCCCATCGCTGAACCTGCGAACCAACACCAGTTCGCGCTCCTCTCCCTTTCAGCCGACATCCTTGCGACTCTCGCAACCGCCGAAGCGATCGGCCCGGCGTGCGAAACCATCTGCCTGCGCTTGCGCACCTTCTTTTCGGCCGAGCATGTTGCGCTTGGGCTGGTCAACCTCGAACAGCGAAGCCGTGAACTGCTGGGCTTTACGTCGACGGTCGTGGAAGCGGGCGATATCTCGGCGGTGCTCGCGGAGGCGGACATCGTCGCCTACCGCGAGGCGATCGAGGGGCGGGCGCAGGCGTTTCCGGACCTCGGCAACGCTGTCCTCAACCCTGGCACCGAGGTGGCCCGGAGAGCCGGACTTCGCTCCCTCATCCGCGCCCCGTTTCGGCTTTCGGATGGGTCGATCGGCCTGGTAAGTGTTGCCAGTTCGGTCCGCGGTCACCTCGGCTCATGCGAGGCGGCGGACCTCCAGCAGCTCTGCTCGCCGATCGGACTCGCTGTCGACCGCGTGCGTCTGCTGGCCGCGGCGAACGAACGCCAGACGGACGCAACGGCGCTGGCGACCATGCTTTCGACCCTTAATGCGGGCGCTGGCCCTGAAGAAGCGGCACACTGCTTCGCCGAAGAGTTGCGCGGAACGATCGGCGCGGACCTCGTAACCATCCATTCGTTCGACCTCGAAGCGGGCGTCCGCACCCGTGTGGCGCTCGTTGGCGCCTACGAAACGACGTTGCCCGCGCGCGCACGCCTCGCCGATTCGGTGAGCTTCCAGGAGATGCTCGATTCGCGGAGCGAGAGCTTCGATGCGAACGACCCGCGCTATGCCACAGCACCTACCTGGCTCTCAGAAGCAGCCACACGATTGCGGATGCACAGCGCGCTTTCGGTACGGCTCGATGGAAGCAGCGGGCCGGTCGGGATGCTGGTCGTGGGCTGCGGCAGCGAACGGCGATTCAACCGGGATGCGCCCCAGCTCCTGTGGGCGGTAGCGCCGGTGCTGGCGCTGGTCATCGAGCGGGCGTTGACGGTGACCTCGCTGCAGGAACAGACGCAACGCACCCAGGCAGTCCTCAACGTGCTCAGCGCGCTGGGTCCGAAAGAGAGCCTGGCAGAAGTTGCCCAACCAGTCGCTGCCGCGATCCGCGCGATGTACCAGGCAGACCACTGCGCAATTGGCATCGTGGACGGCGAGCAGGTCTCCGTGGCGGGCATCGATACGGCCTATATGGTCGCCTGGCCGCTGGGCAGCAGCGTGACGTTCGGGCCGCTGGCTCCGTCACCCAGTATCGGCGGCGCCGTGGTGCATGTTATCGCCGACCTCACCCAGCCCGAGGATTCACCGAGCTACACTTCGCAGCTGCTCAGGGACGAAGGGATGCGCTCGAGCATGCGAGTGCTCATCGGACCGCCTGCCGCGCCACTGGGAGTGGTCACCGTGGGGTCGTCGGCAGTGGGGCAGTTCAGCGAAATCGACGCCCATCGGTTGGCGGCGGCGGTAGAACCGGTGGCGGTGGCGATCGCCCACGTGCGCGGGCTACGGGAAGCAGACCTTCGCACGGCGCGCCTCGAAGCGATCAACCGAGTGCTGACGCGCCTCGGAGCTGGAGGCAAGCCGGACCACATGGCGGAGGGCTTCCTCGCGGAGTGCCGGGCGCTGTTCGAATGCGACGTCGCGGTGGTGGTGACCTACGACTATGAATCCGGGCTGGCCGAACGGCTCGCCCTGGACACTTCGATCTTTGCACCTGGGGACCTCCCGGCCACGCTCCCCATCGGGTCCGACGCCGCGGTGAGGCCGATGCACAACGCCGAATTGATCGAGGATCTGCTGGCGGAAGCGGATCCCGGGCCCGTTGGCAGCCTCTTTGCCGCCAACGGATTGCGGTCCGGGATTCGCGTGCCGCTGATCGTGCGAGACACGGTAATCGGCACCGTTTCTCTCTGGGCCAGCGCCGCGAACCGTTACGATGGCGACGATGTAGCGATGCTTGGCACCCTGACGCGCCCGCTGGCGATCGCCCTTGAACGGGCGAGCGCCCTGAGTTCGTTGGCCGAGAGCGAACTCAAGTTCCGCTCACTGATCGCCCAGGCAGAGGAGATGATCCTGCTATTCGACAGCACGACGCTGCGGATCGTGGACGCCAACGCCTATACCGAGCGCACGCTTGGCTATTCGCGCGCCGAATTGCTGACGCTGGATGTCGACCAACTCGTGCACGCCGACCGCGACGATGTGTTACGCAACGTAGAGAGGACGGTGCAGCAGGGCGAACTGCACCTCGCCGAGCGGGCCTACCAGCGCAAAGACGGGTCGCTGTTAGACGTGGACGTGGTGGCCTCGACGGTGACGTACGGCGGCCGCGACGCGATCCTTGCGCTGGTGCGGGACGTTTCGGAGCGGCGTTCGATCCAAGCGCAACTGGTGCAGAGCCAGAAGATGGAATCGCTGGGCCTGATGGCGGGGAACCTCGCGCACGACTTCAACAACCTGCTGACGACTATCCTCGGGTTCGCCGGCCTGCTTAAGCGCTCTTCGAACCTGGACCTGGATGAACGCGAAAACCTTGGGCTCATCGAGGATGCGGCGCGCAGCGCGGCCGACCTGACGGGCCGCCTGCTTTCGTTTTCGCGCGGTGGCCTGGTGAAATTCGGGCCGGTGGAGCTGCGCACGGTCATCGATGACACGTTGCGCCTCGCGGGGCCGTCGCTGCACAGCACCCTCACCGTCACCACGACGTACGCCCCGAACGCCGCTTCGATCGAAGGCGACGCGGGCCAGGTGCAGCAGGCGCTGCTAAACATCGTGCTGAATGCCAAGGACGCGATGCCCGAAGGAGGCCACATTGCGATTTCGCTGACCGCGGATGACGCTTCGGCCACGCTGACGATATCTGACAATGGGCCAGGCATGACGGAAGAGACGCGGCGGCGAATCTTCGAGCCGTTCTACACCACGAAGCCGCTCGGGTCCGGCACGGGCCTCGGGATGGCGATTACGTATGGCATCGTCCAGGGCCACCACGGCGACATCAGCGTGGAGAGTACGCTTGGCGGCGGCACGACGTTCACCATTACGCTGCCTCTGCTGGACCCCGGCATGGACCACGTGGGTGGCGCCTACAGCCCCGGCGATGGCAACCTCATCCTGGTGGTGGACGACGACGAGATGGTGCGCCGGACGACGAGCGCAACGCTGGCGGAGCTCGGCTACAACGTTGTGGAAGCTCCCGGGGGGGCGACCGCCGTGCAGGTGGTGAAGGCCCGGCCAGACCGCATCGCGGCCGTACTGCTGGACCTCGTAATGCCCGGCATGACCGGCAGCGAAACGTTCCGCGCCCTGACTGAACTGCGGCCGGACCTGCCTGTCATCGTCTGCACGGGCTATGCGGCCGAGGCGCACATCGATACTGATGTGAAACGGCGGATAGCAGGCCTGGTGCAGAAACCGTTTTCGGCCGAGCGGCTGGACCGCGCGCTCCGCGATGCCGGCGTGGTGCCGACGCTAGACACTCGACGCTAGCGGATAGGCGGGAGCGGCACAGAACCTCAGCACTCAGTACTCGCGTCCGCAGGCGCGCCGCCACGCAGAAAGGCCCCGCTTGCGCGGGGCCTTTCGTTGTGTCGGTTGAGCCGGGTTAGCGGCTGCGACGAGCGACGGTTACGCCACCCACGCCGAAAGCGAGGGCGCCCATCCCGAGGATGGCGAACAGCCAGATGGCTGCCGACTCGCCCGTGGGCGCCGAGTTACCGACGACCGGGGGCTTGGGAGTGAGCGACGGCGTGGCGCCGGGCGTGCCAGCGCCTGGGGTGGCGGTGACAGTAGCGGTTACCGGCGTGGTGTACGTCAAGTTGACGGTGCCAAGCTGGTAGTTCGCCCACTTGCCGGTCTCGTTGGCAAGCTTGCCGCCGATGTAGAAGGTCACCACGGCGCCATCGGTGCCGCAGTTCGGGTTTGCACCCGGGTCCAGTGCCGGCGAATCGAGCGCGTAGCGGGTTTCGCCGCTGGCGGTGAAGGCCGAGGCCACTCCGCAAGTCGTCGTCCCGATCTTCGCTTCGATCGTCGTCCCAGCGGGGGCGTTGGCACCGTCAACCTTGACGGAGCCAACGAACCTTGACGGGGGGTTCGGGGGAGATTCCGCGGAGACAGTGGTTGCGCCAAAAGCGCCACTGAAACCGAGGAGGACTACACCGAGCACCGCAGCAAGACCGCTACCGCCGAGCATCTTCATTACTTTGGTCATATGCCTTGTTGCTCCATTCCTGTATTGCGACCGAATTCAATCAGCTTCCTGGCCCGGTCCGCCCCCCTCCCCGAAGGGAGAGGGGGAGGAACCGGACAGAGTTGCTAACCGACGTTGGACGCGACAGTCCAGGTGACAGATCCGGGCCCGGTGATGGCGATCCAGAAGGCCTGGCCGGTCTTGAGCGAGGTCAGGTCGTTCGCGCCGGGCACGTTAACGCCCGTCGGGAAGAACCCGAGCCACTGCTGTGCAGCCTGGTCCCAACCATAGATGGCCGTGACCGAAGCCGAGATGTCGTTGCCGCCAGGGTTCTTGCCGGTGGTGCCGGTGCCCTTGATGGCGTCGTTGATGCTGATGCCATCCGCGCCGGCCCAGGTGACCAGGCTCCAGCGGAAGTTCAGCGTGTAGGAGGTCGTGTTCGTCAGATCAACGATCTTGTCGAACCCAACGTTGCCTTCGTCGTTATGAGCGATCACGAGAGCGTTCAGGACGCCGAGGAGGCTGTTCGAGACCTTGATCCAGGCCTGGCATTCGTCCAACGCACCGGCTGCTGCCAGCGGCGAGTTCGGGAATTCCAAGATGCCGGTGACGGCAGGATCATTGGTCAGCGTGGAGAAGGTCTTCACGCCAGTGGCGAACTGCTTGCCATCGTTGACGCCGGTAAGAGCGCCACCGCTGGTGCCGATGATGATCCCCTCACCGGAATCGATGAGGAAGTCAACTGTCTCCGCCGGCAGGCCGTTGAACGTGTCATTGGCTGCACCGGAAAGGACAGGGTGGAGGCTGATGGCGCCGAAGCTGGCGGCGCTGCAGAAGCCATCGCGGTCCAGAGCGTGGAAGACGATGTACTTGAACTGGTCGACGCCACCGGATTCCACGGTCACATCCTTGAAGCCGCCCCACGTCCACGTTGCCGTGGCAGTGTTGGACTTGACAGGGAAGTGCTTACCGCGGAAGTCCGGGTAATCAACGGTTGCGTAGATCGAGCCCGTGCCGACCTTGTCGCCAGGCTTGCAGTGGAAACCACCGCCGAGCGTGTTGACAGAGCAGGCCGTGAGGACGGTCTTGAAGTCGCCGTTGGCGGTAACCATGAACTCGCCATGGTTGTCGCTGTAGACAACGAGGGTGCGGGCGATGGTGTTGTCACCGTAGGCCGCGCGGATCGCGGTCAGTTCCGTCAGTTGGCCTGACGAGACTGAGCTATCGACGGTGCCGACCGGGTTCTGGCCGGGGACCGACGCGACGAGCGTCGGGATCGGCTGCCAGAAGCGGTAAACGCCCTGACCATTGCCACCCGGGCCATCATTGCCCCAGCTGTCCCAGTAGAAGCCACCACCAGCCGCGACGGCTGGGATGAACGGGCTATCCGGGATGTTGGTGATGTAGAACGGGTTCGGGTACGTCTGGCCCAGCGTGTTGTTCGCCGTGCCGTTGTAGTACACGTCCTGCTTCAGGACCTGCTTGATGAAGCCTGTGCCGCGAATGTCGACGGTCACGAGGGCCGGCGGCATCGGGGCGTCCCACCAGTCCACATCGCCATCCTTAAAGATGGTGTCGCGGATGTTGCCAGGCTGGAAGTTGCTCAGCGCGGCCGACTGCCCGAGGGCAGCGAGGTCGAGCAGGCTAAACGGGCCTTCGAACGGCGTGGTGGCCACATTGGCCACGAGGACAAGCGCACCCTTTATGTGGGCCGCTGGAGCCGTGGCGTTGATCGCGCGTCCGACCGAGAAGGTCGCCAGCGTGCCAAGGGCGTTCGAAGTAGGTGCCGTCAGGACGGTCATGTCTTCGTTATCAACGCGGATAACCGCGCCAACAACGATGGCACCCGACTGCGGGAGGTTGATGGTCACCGTGGTGCCGGTGACAGCGAGGTCCGCACCGAGGCTAGCAGCGGTCTGAAGGAACGTGCCTTCTGGGAAGTCGAGACCGCGGTTGCCACGACCAGGGTTGATCATGATGTCGTACTCAGGGCGGAAGTTCTCAGCTGTCCCGATGGCAGCGCTGTTGTCAGCGTTGTCGGCAGGACCGCCTGCGAGCAGGGCCCAGTCGTTTGGCATAACCCAGCGGTTCGCGGGGAGGACGTTCAGCGGG
>JBDSJC010000039.1:0-13864 GCA_039917655.1 Tepidiformaceae bacterium | reverse complement strand
GCTTTGGAGTGGTCTTCATCAGTTCGATCCTGGCCGCCTTCCTCGGCGTGGTCTCAGGCTACTTCGGCGGCTGGGCGGATATGCTGATACAGAGGCTGGTCGATATAGGGATCGCCCTGCCAGGCCTGATATTTATCATCCTGGTGGTCACCACGTTGCAAGATCTGCCGGTGACCTTGCGGATAATTATGCCCGTGGGGGTGTTGATCGCCCTAGGGTCTTCGCGTGTCATACGCGGGGCGGCAATTTCCGCCAAGCAGAACCAGTACGTGGAAGCGGCCCGCGTGATCGGCGCCACCGATTCGCGGATCATCGCCCGCCACGTGCTTCCCAACGTGATGGCCGTTGTGATCGTCGGCGCCTCGATCCAGATCGGCGGCGCGGTGCTGATCGAATCCGCGCTCTCGTATCTCGGCTATGGCATCCCGCCTCCAACGCCCAGTTGGGGACGGATGCTCAACGAATCCCGCCAGCAGCTTTCGAACTACCCGCACCTCGTCATCTTCCCCACCCTGGCGATCTTCATGACGGTGTACAGCTTCAACATGCTCGGCGATGCCCTGCGTGACGTGCTGGACCCCCGCCTGCGCGGATCGCGCTAGCGCCTTTCGTGGAACGCTCCCCGCTACTGGTGTAGCATCAATCAACGGGCCTCCCGCTTACGGGAGGCTCGGAGTGTGTCATCCATGCCTATCGTCGTCGTTGTCGGCGGGCAGTGGGGCGACGAAGGCAAAGGCCGAATCGTCGATCTCCTCGCTCGCAAAGCACGTGTTGTCGCCCGCTATTCGGCTGGTAACAACGCCGGCCACACCATTGTCAACGAACGCGGAGAGTTCAAGCTCCACGTTGTGCCCGCGGGCATCTTCTACCCCGATAAGACCTGCGTTATCGGCAACGGTGTGGCTGTGGACCCCGAGGTCCTGCTGGGCGAGATCGATTCTCTCCAGTCCCGCGGGATCGATACCTCGAAGCTGATCCTCAGCGACCGCGCGCACCTCATCATGCCCTGGCACAAGACCCTCGATCAGCTGGACGAGGCGGCCCGCGGGGATGCCGCAATCGGCACCACCGGCAAGGGCGTCGGCCCCTGTTTCATCGATAAGGTCGCCCGCCGCGGCATCCGCGTGACGGACATCGTCCGCGCCGAGGACCTGAAGCCGCGCATGGAGGTTGCCCTGGGCTACGCCAACAAGGTGATCACCGGCGTCTACGGCGGCCAGCCGCTACAGCTTGAAGAGTGTTTCGACAAGTACCTCGAACTCGGGAAGCGTCTTGCTCCCTTCATCGGCGACGTCCAGTCTGTCGTCCTGGACGCGCACCGTCGCGGGGAGTACGTGCTGCTCGAAGGGGCGCAGGGTTCGCTCCTTGACCTCGACCACGGCACCTACCCCTACGTCACTTCCAGCGTGCCCAGCAGTTCGAGTTCCGGTGCGGCCCTCGGCGTGGGCATCGGCCCGACCGATATCCAGCGGGTTGTGGGCGTGTTCAAAAGCTACTCGACGCGCGTCGGCAACGGCCCCTTCCCGACCGAACTGTTCGATGACACCGCCACGCAGCTGCGCGATCACGGCAAGGAGTACGGCCGCGGCGAATACGGTACTACCACCGGCCGCCCGCGCCGCATCGGCTGGCTCGATGCCGTAGCCGCGCGCTACAGCGTGCGCTTCAACGGACTCTCCGCCGTTGCGCTCACGCGGCTGGACGTGCTCGATTCGCTCAAGACGATCAAGATCTGCACGGCTTACGAACTCGACGGCCAGACGATTGAGACGCTCCCCGCGCGCGAATCAGTGCTCAACCGGGTGAAGCCGATCTACGAGGAACACCCCGGCTGGGAGACGCCGACCACCGACGTGCGTAACTTCGATGACCTCCCGCCGCAAGCGCAGGCGTTCATCCGCCGGGTGGAAACGCTGCTCGAAACACCGGTTGACCTGATTTCCGTGGGGCCGAGCCGCGAGCAGGCGGTAATCGTCAACCCGATCTTCTAGTCCCTGGATCTTGGCCCTCGTCTACGCTTCTTTCACCGTCCGAGCCCTCTCAGTCCACCGCCGGGAGCAGGCGTGCAGACGTACGATGCCCGGTATGTTCGATTCGGTTGACCACGTCGTCGAAGCGCTCGCGGCGGCGCGCTTCCGCGCCACCCGCGCCACGGCCACCGCGGTCTACCTTGCAGCGAAAGTCGGCAACCCGCTTTTCATCCAGGGCCCGCACGGAGTTGGAAAGACTTCGCTCTGTGAGGCCATCGCCAATGCCGCCGGTGCCCGCCTCGTCGAACTTCAAACCGGGAGCGTGGGACCCGGCGGAGACGACACCAACCCGACGCTCATTTTGCTTGATGACGTTAGCCCGGCGGACGGCGGCCTTCTACAGTTGGCTCGCGAACTGGTCACAGAGGAAGCTTCCGGCAGCGAGGCTCCACGACCCTGGGTGGTGCTCACGGCCGCTTCGGCTGACGGCTTGCTGGCGCCGCTGCGGGAACGCTGCCGCCCGGTGCTGCTCGGCTACCCGGAGTTCGAGTGCGAGGTCAGCATCGTGATGGAGCGAGTGCCCGGCCTCAGCCGCGGACTCGCGGGGCAGCTCTGCAACGTTGCCGGGCGCCTGCGCGGCGGGGCGTTCGAGCGGCCACCGGGAGTGGGCGAGTCGATAAGCTGGGCCCGCGCGCTGGTTGGCCTGCGCTGCTCACGGATCGATGCCGAGATGCTTGATCAGAGCGCGGCGAGGCTCTTCTCACTGGCGGAAGACGTGCACCGGTTTCGCGCAACGAACCTTGCGACTCTGGTCACTCCCGGCTTGTGCTGCGCAGCCTGAGTTCCGCCTAAAGTGTCGTCGAGACGAACGGCACCATGATGGCGAGGAGCGCGCCAATTTCCAGCGTCCGCGCCAGCGGGCTGCGAATCGGCTGCTCGACGTGAATCTCGTAGCGGTTGCGCCGGCCGAAGCGCTTGCGCGAGATGTAGCCCGTGTGGTCTAGATCGGCGACGATGCGCTTCACGGCACGCTCGCTAATGTTGACCTTTTCGGCGAGGTCGCGCAGGCGGATATCCCGATCCTCGGTAAGGCAGAGCAGGACGTGGGCGTGATTGGTGAGGAACGTCCATTCAGACATAGTGCCATTAGGGTAGTCCGCGCCACGCTCCACAACTACGGAGATACATGTCGCGATATGCGTGGCACCTATCGTCCTGCTGAACCTGAATCGTCTGCCAGCGCCCAGCGATCGTAAAGGTCTCCCTTCAACAGTTAACCGGGAGCCGGTGTTTTCGGTGGAGCAGGGCTCCATCACGGGCGTCTCTGGACCGTGGGACGGGATCGGCCGGGAGCCCCCCGCCGCGCTTCCTTCCCGTGCGTCACGGGCCCTGTCGAAGGATGGACGAGAGGTTCAGTCGCGAGGGGGTCCGGGCCGCGCGGCGCATCGACAAGCTCAGGGGTGAACGGCATCGACCGTGGACGCGCTCGGAGTCGGTCCACCTCCTGTGCCTGGCCATCACGCGAATCACAGTTACCGCGACTTGTGTAATGGATCCTTTACACCCCATCGGGAACTGGTATAAAGATCTCCATGGTGAACAACGAAGGCGAAAGCCCCCAGGAATCGTACATTCGCGACCTGCCGCTGCTGGCGCGGCTGCCCGAGAGCGACCTGCAGGCGCTCGCCAGCCGTGGCCGCGTAAAGCGCTTCGCCCAGGGCAGCGCAATCTTCCGCGAAGGCGACCCCGGAGACGCCCTTCACGTGGTCGTCGAAGGCCAGGTGCGGATCACGGTGCTCTCGGGCGCGGGCAACGAGGCGACCGTGGCCACCGTTGAGACCGGCGACTGCTTCGGAGAATTTGCCCTGCTCGATGGCAGGCCGCGTTCCGCAACGGCCACCGCCACCTGCGCGACTCGCACGTTTGTTGTGACCCGAACGGACTTCGTCGATTGGCTTTCAGGCCGCCCGTCGGCCGCCTTGGCGCTGCTCGAAACGCTCTCCTTACGCCTCCGCAGGACCGATGAGGCGCTGGCGGACATGACCTTTCTGGACCTCGAACACCGGCTCGCCAAGCAGATCCTGCGACTTTCCACCACGCCAGACGGCAGGGGCGCCCGGCCACCGATCAAAGTGACCCAGGGCGACCTCGCCTCGATGCTCGGCGTCAGCCGCGAAAGCGTGAACAAGCAGCTCAACGCGTTCGCCCGCGAAGGCTGGATCGCGCTTGCGCGCGGCGCCATCTCGGTGCTCAACGCCGGGGCCCTGCGCCAGCTCTCCCAATAGATTCAGCCGTAGTTTCAATAGCGCGATAGGCGAAACGCGCTTCACCCACGGCATGCGGTAGGGTCTAATTCGCAGACGGCTGGCGGCGAGACCGCGCCGCAAGGGACACCGCTTGGAAAACACGCTTCACGTCATCGCCATCTGGATGCACATCCTCGGCATCGCGCTCTTCGTTGGGCCACAGTTCCTGCTCGCCTTCGCCTGGCTGCCGGCCTCGCGGAACATCGCCGACCTGCCCACGCGGGTAGCGGCGATGCGCACGATGACCACGCGCTTCGCCTGGCTCGGCGGCGCGGGACTCGCGCTGATCTTGATCGCCGGAATCTACCTGATTGGCAGCTTCCGCAGCTACTACAGCCTTCCCGGCCGCGACGAACTGGGCTTCAACGAGCTGCGCTACGGCGTGATCTTCTCGATCAAGATGGTCATCTTGCTCGTCATGCTGGCGATCACCGCGCTTCACACCTTCTTCACTGGGCCGAAGCTCCTGCGCCACATGGAAGCGAAGGCCGCTGGAGAAGCGGTCCCCGAGGCCGAACTGGCGAGCATCCGCCGCCAGTCCATGGTCCTGAGCATGAGCGGCCTGACGCTGACGCTCGTGCTCATGGTGCTCGGAGCGATGATGAACACTGCCCAGTACTCGCTCCAACGGATCTAGCGCAGGTGTGGGGTGAACGGTCCGAAGGCGGACACATCGAATACCAGCCGCGGCTGACGACGAGAGAGTCCCTACCCGGTGGTCAGGCCGTTCACTTACCGGGGGCGCTGTGAAATCTGGGGGACCCAAGCGGCCGCAACGCTTTTTCGACAGAGAGGCCGTCCGCGGGGTTCGTGAGGCTCGCGCCGGAAAGCCCTCCAAACCCAGTGGCCATTGCCGCGGACACCCCACTTGCCGCAAACTCTGAGCATGGGTTTCTTCGGGATGATCTCCGCTGTGGGCTTGCCGGTCGCAATGGCGATCGGCGCCGTCATGGCCTGGCGCATGAGCAAAAGAGAGAACAAAGCTGAGACCGATCAGCCCCTCTGGCGCGACGACTCCCTCGACGACTGGCGAAAAAAGCGCGACGCCGAGATCGAAGTTGAGCGCCTGCAACGCATCCAGCAACCCAAGCAGCCTACGGGCGCCGCCGCCGAAGAGCAGTCCGAAAAGAAGCGCCACCAGCGCATCGGCGGCTAACTCGGGCTCAGCGGCTCAGCGGCTTAGCACCCGTGGGAACGCCCCAAGGACTAGCGACCAGGACTCGTCCTTACAGAATCGCCCCGTTCTCCCGCATCGCCGCAATCTCCGCCTCGCTGTAGCCGGCGGCCGCCAACGTCTCATCGGTATGCTGGCCAAGCATCGGGCTGGGACCCTGCGGCGCCAGCTTCGAAACGGACATCTGGAACGGTGGCCCCACCATCCGCATATGCCCCAGCATCGGGTGGTCGATCTCCACTTCCAGCCCGTTCTCCAGCGTCTGCGGGTGGCCGAACAGCTCTTCGATGAAGAACAGCGGCCCAGCGGGGACACCGTGCGTTTCGAACTGCTTGCCCCACTCCTCGGTCGTCCTCGACAGAAACAACGCCTCCGCTTCCACGACCAGCTTCGGGCCATCGACGTCCCACCCCTCGGGCGCCATCTCGAACCCGCCCCCTGGCAGAAAACGGCGGTCTTTCAGGCTAGTAGCGGCGAGGAACTTGATGCGCAACGCCATGCTTAAGGCGCCGACCGCGAGGAAGCCATCGCTCGTCTGGTAGACGCGGTAGTAGATGTTCCCCGCCGCCGCCGGCCGGAACTGCGCATGCACACCAACCTGCTCCAAGAACGTCTTCTGCTCACTGCGCGCCTGGGCGATGCCCTCCAGCATCGGCGGGATGATCTCGTTGTCCCAGGCGTCGATCCAGGTGAACTGCGAGGTCTGCATCGCGATCGCCGTGCCCATCAGCGTGCAATCGATCTTCTGTCCCACGCCAGATTTTTCGCGGTAGTAGAGCGCGGCGCAGATGCTGTTTGCCATCTGGATGCCAGTCGCGTAGTCCGCCACCGCGGGGTAGACGTAGGTCGGCACGTCGCCCTGCATCTTCGCTTCGCCGGCCATCAGCCCGGTCATCGCCTGCACCACCAGGTCGTAGCCGCCGCGCTTGGCCAGCGGACCCTTGCGCCCAAAGGCCGTGTTCTCGCAGTAGATCAGCCGCGGGTTGATGGCGCTCAGCGTTTCGTAGTCGATCCGCAGTTGCTCTGCTACACCGGGCCGGTAGTTGAGCACCACAACATCGGCATCCTTGACCATGCGGTGGATGGCCGCCTGCGATTCCGGCCTGGTCATGTCCATGGCCACCCCGCGTTTGCCGCGGTTGAGGCTGGCGAACGTCCGCGATTCCTTCGGCACGAGTTCAACGAACAGCCGCCAGGGCTCGCCCTCAAGTGGCTCAAACTTCGTCACGTGCGCGCCCATATCGGCAAGGTGCAGGCCGCAGAACGGCCCGGCGATGATTTGCGTGAACTCCAGCACCTTAACGCCGGAGAGTGGTCCAGAAGTCACAGGTCTTCCCCCTCGGGCGGCATTCTAGCGCGGCGGGCCGTTGGCCGTTGGGTTTGGCACACTGGCGCTCGGGCCCAGGGACTCGGGCCCCGAGCCTATCCCCGCTCTTTGCTCTTTGCTGCCCTGCTTTCTGGTACCTTCTCACCAACGCCATGCCCGATGAACTTCCCGACGAACGGCCCACCCGCAGACGCGAATACTCCGGCGCTAGCTCCACGCTCGGCCTCGCGGCCCTCATCGTCATCGTTGTTGGCGCCGCGCTCTGGTATTTTGAGTTTCAGGACAACGGCAGTAGCGGCGGAGGCGGCACGCCCGGCCTCGGCATCGTCGCCCTGCCGCCAGAACTGAACCCCACGGGCAAGGCGGCAGCCGCCCAGGAGGGCCGCGCCGCGCCGAACTTCAAGCTGCGGTCACCGGATGGCCCGGACGTGCAGCTTTCGGAGTTGCGCGGCGACTTCGTCCTGGTGAATTTCTGGGCTACGTGGTGCGGGCCTTGCCGCGGCGAAACCCCGGACCTCCAGGCCCTCTACACGGCAACAAAGCCGGACGCCGCGAAAGCAGGCCTCATTGTCATCGGCGTCAACCAGCAGGAGGAGCCGGACACCGCGCGCAACTTCGCCGCCGAATTCGGCGTCACCTACCCAATCGCCCTGGACCGCTCGGGCGAGGTCTCCAATGCCTACCGCGTCGGCGGCCGCGGCCTGCCCATTTCGTTCCTCGTGGATCCCGCGGGCGTGATCGAGCACATCTACTACGGGCGCATCGCACCAGAGGCCCTCGCCGCCCTCGCCGCCCGCGGCGGCAGTGTCGCAAAGCAATGACCGCTTCAACTGCCTCGACCGCCTCGCCAGCCATCCAGCGCTCCGGGCTCGACCCGTTCCGCACCGTCTGGAATCTGCTGACGAACGTGAAATTCGCCCTCACCCTTGTCGGCGCAGCGCTCGTGGCCGGGCTCATCGGCGTGGTCATCCCTCAGGTCCCCGGCCCTATGCGCGCTAACCCGGCGGCTCGCTCCGCGTGGCTCGAAATGCGCCGCGCCGACTATGGCGGCCTGACTGCGACGATGGACCGCGCTGGGCTGTTCGATGTTTTCCACACCTCGTGGTTTAACGGCCTCTGGGTGGTGATTATCGTCGCGGTCACTGTCTGCACCGTCAGCCGCTTTCGCCCCACGTTGCGCAGCGTCCAGAGCCCAACGAAGAGCGTCGGCGACGGCTACTTCGAAAGCGCCCACCACGCGGCCAGCTTCTCGCACACGGGCGGAGTGGCGGCGGTCGATGCCCTGCTGCGCCGCAAGCGCTACCGCGTCGAACGGATTCGCGAAACAGACGGTACAACCTACCTCTTCGCCGAACGCTACTCCTGGAGCCAGTACGGCACCTTCCTCAGCCACCTGGCGCTGCTCATGCTGCTCGTTGGCGCGCTGCTCACCACGTTTGGGGGCTTCGACCGCACGCTGGTCATCGCCGAAACTACGCCCGGCGCGCCTATCTTCGATGCCCCCGGCCCCAACCAGATCTTCGTCACCATGATCGACGCTGTCCGCGGCAAGGATAACGCGGGCAACATCATCGACTTCCACAGCACGATTCAGGTGCGGCGCGGCGACCAGACGGTCACCTGCCAGACGTCGGTCAACGACCCCTGCAAGGCGTTCGGCTACAAGGTCCACCAGGCTGCCTGGTTCAACGACCTCGCGCGCCTGAAGGTCACCAGCCCGGACGGCCGCGTGCTCTACAACGACGTCCTCGACTTCGACAGCCGCACCACCGCCGTGCCCGTGATGCGCGTCACCGACGCCCGCGGCACAGTCCTCTTCGACCAGGAGCTGCCGCAGATGGACACGGACACCGGCACGGCGCCCGGCCCTGCCGACGACGCTGCCCTGTCGCTGCTTACTTTCCCCAAAACATCAGCGGTGGGCGAAACGGAACTGGTGACCTATGCGGTCGCCTGGCGAGTGGTGGACAACGTCCTCCGCCTGACACTGACCGGCGAAAACTTCCCGCCGCGAAACCTGGCCGCCGGCCAGTCCGCCTCCGACGCTGGCTACACGTTTACCTACGCCGACGCCCGGCCGATCCCCGCCCAACGCGTGGGCGAGATGCCCGGCGCGATCTCCGGCGACGGGGTGGCCACCGTTCAGATGGTGGACGACCACGCCGGCAACTCCTACCTCTTCGTCAGCGGAATTGACGTGAACAACGTCATCCTCCTGCCGGGCCAGGCAGTCAGGACATCCGGCGGCTTCACCTACGAAATGGTGGGCCGCGTCGAAGCCTCGGGCGTGAGTGTGCGGCGGGACCCGGGCGACACGTTCATCTGGGTAGCCGTCGGCATGGCGATCGTCGGGCTCGCGATCACCTTCTACGTGCCGCGCCGGCGCTTGTGGGTGAAGGTCACGGACTCGCGCACTTACCTCGCGGGCGTCGCCGAGCGAACAACGCGCTTTGGCCGCGAACTGCGCTTCATGGGCGCCTCCCTGGGCGCTCGGGACGCGCTCCAACCAGGAGACCTGGAAGAGCCATAGGGAACGGAGGTTCGAATCGGAGCCGCGACCGGCAGGCGCTTTTGGCGATTGTCCGCTGCCCGCGGCCACGATCAACACCATGCTCGCCGACTTTCCGGACAAACGTACGAATCGTAAATCACGTTCCCCGCCGGGCCCCCATCCTCCGCAGCCCGAAGTCCCGCAGGCCGGCGAGCGTCGCCCGCACAAGGTCCCAACGCCCGGCCTTCGCCCAGAGCACCACTCGCGCCACTCTCGTGCCGAGAAAGTAGGCGCTGAACACCGCAAACCGCAAGGCGCCGCCGTGCTTCCAGATGAGGTACGGGCGGTTGCGCGTCAGGTAGTAGCAGCCGAAGGCCGACATCTGTCCGCCCAGCGTCGCGCCCTTGCGGTGCACAACCTTCGACGCCGGTTCGAGGATGATGCGGTAGCCCCGGTCGCGCGCCCGGCGGCAGAAATCGGTGTCGTCGTAGTACACGAAGAACTTGTCGTCCAACAGGCCAACCTCACGGAAGGCAGCCACCGGGACGAGCAGGCACGAGAGGTTCGCCACCTCAACGGCGTGCGGATAGCTGCCTACCACCGTGGCCGGTAGGCCCAGCGTCCTTGTCTTCCAGGTGCCTCGCCACCAATCGAAGTCACTGGCGGAGTCGTCCAGCATCCCTGGGCTGTCGCGCAGCAGCGTCGCGGGGGCGACCATCGTCTTTGGCCCGGCGAGCGCGATGAGCGGCTCCAGGAAGCCGGGCCGCACCTCGGTGTCATCGTTCAGGAAGAGCACGTAGTCCGCGCCGCCTTCGTCCAGAATCGCCAGCAGCCCGCGGTTGCACGCGCCCGTGAAGCCGAGATTCGCATCGTTGACCAGCATCGTTGCGCCGGGCGACCGCTGCGTTGCCAGCTCGGCTGAGCCATCCGTGGAGGCGTTGTCTACCATCCAGAGCGAGCAGTTGAGGTAGGTCACGCGTTCCAGGGCGTCGAAATACGCCCCAAGGTGGCCCGCAGCGTTCGTCGCGACAGTCAGGATCGCGACGTGCGGCGTCCCGGCATCGGCGGCGTCTCCACTCATTCGCTGCCACGCGAGTCAGCACGCAGAACCCCATCTCCCTCCGCAGTGGAAGACGGGGCAAAGGGTAGGGGCCTGTAGTCACACAACATCGGCGAACGAGTCCTCGAGCCGCCTGAAAATGAACCAGCCGACCAACACCGCCAGCAGCGACAATCCCGCGCTCGCCAATAGGTCCCGGCCCGGGGAACCGCCTCCAGCAGCACGGCTCGCCAGCCTTCGAGCTTCTTCAGCAGCCCACCGTTGCCCACGAATGTTGTCGCCGCACCCTGCACAGACCCCTGGAACCAGAACCACGGGAACAGCCCGGTGAGCAGGAAGACGGCCGTGATGCCGGTGCCCAGCACCTTCCCCAGCGCGAACGTGAGCACCAGCCCGAGGGCAAAGGGCCGGATCAGCGACCACGCCCAGCCCAGCAGGCTGCCCTGATATCGGAGCCGCAAGTCGCGGTTGGTTAACGCCGCGAGCAGCTCAAGCCCGCTGCGGGCGCTGCGGTGGCCGTGTACGAGCGTCGTCACTGCTGGCAGCGTAGAGAGCAACGACCAACGCGCAAAGCGAGCTCGCCAGGACCGGAGCGCCCACGATTCCCCTGGGCAGCACGGTCCTGGGCGTGTCCCTTTCGACCGCTCCGCTCACTCTGGGCCTCCGGGCCGCCCGCGATTGGCTCTGCACCCGGCCATCTGGCCATCCGGTAGACTGGCGCGAATGACCGCCGTGCCCGCCGCGCCGAAGTATCCGATCGCCTACCGGTTCCTACCAAAGCGCGTGTTTTACGGTTGGTACGTGGTGGTCGCCTGCGCGCTGCTGATGTTCGTGGGTGTGGGCGTGGGCTATTACGGCCTGCCGATCTTCCTGAAGCCGCTGAAGGACGAGCACGGCTGGACCACCACCCAGGTCAGCGTGGCCCCCACCATCTACTTCTGCATTGCGGGGCTGACCGCGGCGATCATTGGGCCGCAGGTGGATCGCCGGGGCCCCGTGATGTTCATGATCGTCGGTACGATCGTGAACGGAGTGAGCGCCGTGTTCATTGGGCTGGTGGACCAGCTGTGGCAGCTCTACTTGGTGTACTTCGTGTTCGCCGTGGCCTACGGCATGTCGAGCGCGATCGCCGTCAACGCGATCATGACGCGCTGGTTTATCCGAAAGCGTGCTCTGGCAATGAGCTTCTCCTCCACCGGCGTTTCACTGGGCGGCGTGTTCGTCGCTCCGGTCGCCTCCAGGCTGATCACTGCTGGAGGGCTGGAGCTCGCCACGCCGCTGCTTGGGGCACTGGTGATCGTGGTTGCGATGCCCGTCATCCTGCTTGTCATCTCCTGGGAGCCGAGCCAGATGGGCCTGCGGCCGGACGGCGATGCCGAAGGGGTCGTTGCGGTCGCCGCACGAGGGACCACGCTGGCTAGTCAGAATCGTTCCTGGACGCGCTCACAGGCGTTCCGCACGCTCGGATTCTGGGGGATCTTCGTCGCCTTCCTGCTCGCCCTCATCGCCCAGACTGGTTACGTCATCCACCAGGTCTCGTTTCTCGAAGAGCGGCTCGGTTCGCGCAATGAGGCGGCTTTCACGATCAGCGTGACCGCCGCCGGCAGCATCATCGCCCGGCTGCTGGTTGGCGTGTTCGCGGATGGCGTCGATAAACGGCTGCTGACGGGCATCCTCTTCGTGGTGCAGGGCACCGCGATCCTCCTGATCATCCACACCGAGAACATCGCCGCGACATGGGCACTCACGCTGGTCTTCGGGCTGACGATCGGCAACATCTACATGATGCAATCGCTGCTCGTCGGCGAGATCTTTGGGATGGTCTCGTTCGGCTCGATCTTTGGCCTGATCAGCCTCGCCGGACAGGTGGGAAGCGGGCTCGGGCCGTTCGGGGTGGGGTTCCTGCACGACCAGACGGGCGGCTACGGCGTCCCGTTCACAGTCACCGCCCTCCTCACGTACGCCGCCGCCGTCGCTATCCTCTTCGCCAAGCCGGAGCGCGGCGCGAGGGCTGTCAGCGACCAGCTGGTCGCGGCGCACGAGTCAATGGTCGGTGCGCCGGGCGGCGGCAAGTAGGCGGGCGCTAGCCTTCGAGGATCGCTCGTTCGGAGAGCCGGCTCTCCGCGATCGCCGCTTCGAAGAGTCGCTGCACGGCGTCCGCATCGAGCGGCCCTTTGTTCATCTCCACCATCCGGGCGATGATCTGCGCTTCACGTTGGGGGACATCGATCGGCACGCCGAGCTGCCGCTTCACCAGGCCGATTTCGATCGCGCAGTGGGCACGCTTGTTGAAGAGCGTCAGCAATTGTTCGTCGAGGGCGTCGATTTCCAAGCGCCAGGCGTCCATCGGAGAAGTCGTCATCGAAGTGCTCGCCCTCCTCGCGGCGGGTGACCATCGCCGCCGGAGGCGGTGAGAAGCCCTTCAGCCCGCACGCGTTGCCATTTGATACAGAGTACAGCAGCGCCCCCGCGAACCAATTGCAACGGCTGGCTTCGCTGACGTGGCGATACTCACCGAGCGTTCAGCAGCAGCGATTTACTCCTACGGCGGCTGCTGCTCCGGGGGGCGCACCGGGAAGACGGCAAAGATGCCGTTGTGGTCGCTTTCGTAGAGCAGCGATCCGTCCGCGCGTTTCTTTGGCTTGTCGCCGAACAGGGAGAGCTGCGGGCCGAGCCACCCTTTGCCGAGGATAAAGCTCGTTCGCATCGCTAGCGGCGGCAGTTCGCCGATGACTGCGTCCCGGCAGCAAGTGACCAACGGCGCGTCAGCAACCAGGTCCACGAGCCCCGCATCGAGCAGCGGCTGGATGGTCGCCGAGCCGGGGACGTCCCCGAAATCGCCCATCAGCAGCAGCGGGCCCGAGCCGCGCGTCTCCTTGATACCCGCCGCCACGGCGAGCGCCTGGGCCGCGCGCACCTTGTCTCCGCCGGAGGTGAGATGCGTGACATACACATCGACTTCGCCCAGAGGCGCCGGCGCCTGGAGGACCACGTGAAGCACCGCCCGGCCCTCGGTTTCAGAGGTGCGCGGGTTCAGCCAACGCGGCTCGGCGCGAAGAATGCGGTTGCGGCTAAGGATCAGCTCACCTTCCTGAAAGCCGATCTGGTCGGCGATGGCGTCGTTCTGTTCCTTTGATTGGCCAGGGAACCAGGGGTTGGCCCGCACCCACTGGTACTCCATCTTCAGCTCTTTGCCGAGCCGCGCCGCCGGGTTGCCGTGCGCTTTGGTGTTCGTCCATTCGTTCAAGACAACCACATCCGGTTTGAACGCCTTGAGTTCTTCGATCAGCATGTCCAGCCGCTGCTCGTACGTTTCGCTGGCCACGGTGTTGGTGGAGTCAAGGGAGACCGGGCTCATCATGTTGATCGTTGCCACCCGGAATTCCGTGAGCATCTTGGTGGGCTCGCCTTCGTACGTGAAACCCGGACCCCTGGGTGACGGGGAGGCAACCGGGGTGATGACGCGCGTGAGTTCCGTGCCATCGCCGCCGCTGCCGCAGGCCGCGACGAGGAGGGCGAAGGCGCAGAAGACGGGA
>JBDSJC010000038.1:0-60744 GCA_039917655.1 Tepidiformaceae bacterium | reverse complement strand
CACGAACGACATGCCGGAGCTGGGGATCAATCTCTCCGGCTTCGAAGCGGAGGATCTGTTCAATGCTCGAAGTCAATGATTTCAATCAGGTAAAGATCGCCCTCGCCAGCCCGGAGCAGATTCGCTCTTGGTCTTACGGCGAGGTGACCAAGCCTGAAACCATCAACTACCGCACGCTCAAGCCAGAGAAGGACGGGCTCTTCTGCGAGAAGATCTTCGGCCCCACCAAGGACTTCGAGTGCTACTGCGGCAAATACAAGCGCGTTCGCTACAAGGGCATCGTCTGCGACAAGTGCGGCGTGGAAGTTGCCCGTGCCAAGGTGCGGCGCGAACGCATGGGCCACATCGAACTGGCCAGCGCGGTCAGCCACATCTGGTTCGTGAAGGGCACCCCGAGCAAGCTCGGGCTGCTGCTCGATATGTCGCCTCGCAACCTCGAGCGTGTCCTCTACTTCGCCCAGTACATGATCACCGAAGTCGATGACGACGCCCGCAATCGCGAACTCGAACACCTTCGCACCGAGATGGTCAGCACCATTGAGGAGCGCGTGGCCGATGTTCGGCCACGTCGCGAGAAGCTCGAAGGCGAGCTCGAACAGGCCAACGAACAGCTCCAGGGCAAGGTCGAAGAGCGCAAACTGCTGATCGGCGCTGAGCGACAGATCTCCCGCCAGGCCCTCGGGGCCGCCGCCGAGCGAGCGATCTCCCAGGCTGAAGCGGCGAAGGGCACGAACCTCGCCTCCGAGATCAACATCGTCGGAGACGTCCTCCTCGAAGCTGGCGTGAAAGTCACGCAGGCGGCGGTCACCCGCGTCCAGCGCGAATCCGAAAAGCGCCTCGTGGCCTTCGACAAAGAGACCGAGAAGCTCAAGGCCGCCGAGTCCCTCGTCGCCGATAGTGCCCTCGACGACGCCAAGGCGGCCCTCTTCGATGAACTGCACCCGTTGCAGGTCAAGGAGAAGGGCATCCGCGACGAAGTTTCGCAGCAGTACAGCGAGCGCCTGAAGGACCTCGAAGAGCTCAAGGACCCGATCCGCGACGACCAGGTTGTGCTCCTCACGGAGACCCGCTACCGCGAGCTTTCCGATATGTTCGGACACGTGTTTAAGGCCGCCATGGGCGCGGAAGCGGTGCTTGCCGTCCTTGAACGCGTCGACCTGGACTCGATGAAGGCCAAGCTGAAGGGCGAAATCCTCACGGCCAGCGGCATGCGCCGGAAGAAGGCCACCAAGCGCCTCAACGTTGTTGAGTCGCTCATGAACTCCGGCAACAAGCCGCAGTGGATGGTCTTCCAGGTGCTGCCCGTGCTCCCGCCGGACCTGCGCCCAATGGTGCAGTTGGACGGCGGCCGGTTCGCAACCAGCGACCTCAACGACCTCTATCGCCGCGTGATCAATCGCAACAACCGCCTCAAGCGCCTGCTGGACCTCGGTGCGCCGGAGATCATCATCCGCAACGAAAAGCGCATGCTCCAGGAAGCCGTCGATAGCCTTATCGATAATGGCCGACGCGGCCGTGCCGTCAGCGGCAGTGGTAACCATAAGCTCAAGAGCCTGAGCGACATGCTCAAGGGCAAGCAGGGCCGCTTCCGTCAGAACCTCCTCGGCAAGCGCGTCGATTACTCTGGCCGCTCGGTCATCGTTGTCGGCCCTAACCTCAAGCTCAACCAGTGCGGCCTGCCCAAGAAGATGGCGCTCGAACTGTTCAAGCCGTTCGTCATGCACTCGTTGGTGGCCAAAGGCCTCGCGCACAACATCAAGAGCGCAAAGCGAATCGTTGAGCGCGCCCGCCCGGAAGTCTGGGACGTGCTGGACGAAGTCATCCACGACCGCCCGGTGCTGCTGAACCGCGCGCCGACGCTCCACCGCCTCGGCATTCAGGCCTTCCAGCCAGTGCTGATCGATGGCTCGGCGATCCAGCTTCACCCGCTCGTCTGTTCCGCTTTCAACGCGGACTTCGATGGCGACCAGATGGCCGTTCACGTCCCGCTTAGCCGCGAGGCCGTTGCGGAGGCGAAGCAGATCCTGCTCTCCACCAACAACCTTCTTTCGCCGGCCAGTGGAGACCCAGTGGTCGCGCCATCCCTGGACATGGTGCTTGGCTGCTTCTACATGACCGACATGGATATGACCGGTCACTCCCGCGGACGCTACGAGGAGATTCCTCAGACCATGTCTGACGGCTCCACGCATACCCAGGTGCGCGGCCAGTTTGGTTCGTTCGAAGACGCAAAACTCGCTTTCGACCTGGGCAACGTTGAGCTCCGGGCGCGCATCCGGGTCCGCACGGACCGCGCAGTGATGGGTACGGGTACTGCCCCGCCCGAGGCCGCGCCGCTGGACGCCAACGGCAAGCCGAAGCGGCGGTTCATTGAAACCACCGTTGGCCGGATCATCTTCAACACCGTCCTGCCGGAAGAGATCGCCTTCCAGAACCTTGGTATGGACCGTCCAGCGCTGCGCCGCGTTGTTGCCGAGTGCTATCGCACGCTCGGTGGCGAGGCGACCGCGGAGGTCGTCGACCGGATCAAGAACACCGGCTTCCGCTACGCCACGCAGAGTGGCATCACTATCGCCATCCACGAGATCCAGGTGCCCAAAGAGAAGGCCAAGCTGCTCGAAGAAGCCGATAAGAAGGTGGACGAACTCGTCGAGCAGTTCCAGATGGGGCTGATTACCGAAGACGAACGCTACCAGGGGACCGTGGACATCTGGGCCGATACCACGAAGCAGGTTGAGACCAAGATCAAGGAGCGGATGCACGAATACGGCTCGCTCAACTACATGGCCAGTTCGGGCACCAAGGGCAACATCACGCAGATCCGCCAAATGGCCGGTATGCGCGGCCTGATGGCGGACCCGAACGGCCGCGTCATCGAGCTGCCAATTCGCGGGTCATTCCGCGAAGGCCTGACCGTGCTTGAATACTTCATCTCCACACACGGCGCCCGCAAGGGTCTCGCCGATACCGCCCTGCGGACCGCTGACTCCGGCTACCTCACCCGCCGCCTGATCGATGTCGCGCAGGATGTGATCATCCTCGAAGAGGACTGCGGCACCACCGCCGGCCTCTGGATCGAACGCGACGAAGGCAAGGACAGCCTCGATACGCTCGCCAGCCGGATCATTGGCCGCTACCTGGCGATGGCTGTGGTGAACGAAAAGACCGGCGAAATCCTCGCCGATCGCGACAACGAGATCAGCGAAGAGGTCGCCGCCGCTATCGACCTCGCGTCGGTACCGCGCGTGCTAGTGCGCACGCCTATGTCCTGCGAAGCCGAACGTGGCATCTGCGCACTCTGCTACGGCCGCGACCTTGGCCGTGGGCACCTCGTCAAGCTGCGGACCGCGGTTGGCATCATCGCCGCCCAGTCCATCGGCGAACCGGGCACTCAGCTCACCATGCGCACCTTCCACACCGGTGGCGTCGCAAGCGCTGCCGACATCACCAGCGGCCTTCCCCGCGTCGAAGAGCTGTTCGAAGCGCGCGCCCCCAAGGGCGAAGCGATCATCAGCGAGACCGACGGCGTGGTGGAAGTCGTGCAGGAGAACGAGCGGCGCCTCGTGCGTGTCACCAGCGTGGACACGCTGGTCGAAGAGTACGAAGTGCCGGCCAAGGGCGAAGTGCTGATCGAGAACGGCAAGCGTGTGAGCGCTGGCGCCATCCTCGCTCGCGGCCCGCAGGCCAAGGTCACCGCGGCAAAACCCGTGGCCATCCCCGGCGAGCCTGTGCTCTCGCGCATCTCCGGTGAGGTCCGCTACTCCGGCAAGAACAAGCTGCAGGTGGTGTACGAAGAGCGTGAAGAGCGCGAGTACGCCATCCCCGCGGCCGCCCGCCTGCTGGTGGAAAGCGGCGAATATGTAAACGCTGGCGCTCAACTCACCGAAGGCGCCCGGAACCCGCAGCACATCCTCTCCATCCAAGGCCGCGATTCGGTCCGCAAGTACATGGTTGATGAAGTCCAGAAGGTCTATAAGTCCCAAGGCGTAAACATCAACGACAAGCACATCGAGGTCATCACCCGCCAGATGCTCCGCCGCGTGAAGGTGGACCACCCTGGCGACACGGGCTACCTGCCCGGTGACCTTGAAGACCGCCGCATGTTCGAGGAATCGAACAATAAGATCATCGCCGAGGGTGGCGAGCCCGCCACCGCCCAGCCGGTGCTGCTTGGCGTCACGAAGGCCTCGCTCAACACCCACTCGTGGCTCGCTGCCGCCTCCTTCCAGGAGACGACACGGGTGCTCACCAACGCTGCCATCGATGGCATGGTGGACCGCCTCACGGGCCTCAAGGAAAACGTCATCATCGGCAAGCTCATTCCCGCCCGCAGAGAGATTGTCGTGGCGAAGCGTGAGCACTACGCCGAACTCGATGTCCCGGAGTCGCTCCTCCTGGAGGAAGAATCCGAACTCGAACGGATGCTCGCGGAACGCGAATCCGCCACCCTCCGCCCGGCCTCCGTCGCCATTCTCGATGAGGACGACGAGGGGATCGGCGCCCTTCCGTTGGAAGACGGCGCCGATGATGAGGACGACCCGATCATCGGCGGGGCGTAGGCGACTCCCAGCAAACCAGCGGGGAGGCCCCGCTCAACCGAGCGGGGCCTCTTTCTGTCTTGGACTGCGTCTGTGCCGAGGCTGAAGGGTCACGCAGTTCGCGCAGTGCATGAACGCCACGTCAACATCGACCACGACCGCAAGTAACGTGGTGAAACATGGAGTGCCCCTCGGCCGCGAGCAGACGCCGGAGGATGTCGGGCGCCTCGTCACCTTCCCCGCCAGCGATGCCGCCCACAACATCACCGGCCAAGCGATCCCGGTGGATGGCGGGATTACGCTCCAGAGTAGTAGGGGGCGAGGACTCTCAGCCGGCGAATGAACGCCTCATTGGCTCAGCTCCGAAAGTGCTAGTCGTGCGCCAGCCGCTCATCCGCGTCACGCACACGGCGGCTCATCAGTACCAGCATCTCCACGGCAAGGTCCGCGTTTGAGCGGAGTTCAGCGATGAAGTCCGAGCGCAAGAGGGCGAGGCATTTCGTGGTCTCCGTGGCTGTCACCGTCGCGCTGCGACGATAGTTGTCCAGCAGGGCCATCTCGCCGAAGAACTCGTTCACTCCCAGCGAACTCAGGTCGTGGCCTTCCTTGGTCACGGCCACCCGGCCGCTGGTAATCAGGAAGAAACCGACGCCCTCATCGCCCTCTTTCACGACCACATCGCCAGCGGTGAAGGAGCGCTGCCGCGCGATCCGTTCGAGCCGCTCGAGCGCCTTCTTGTGAAGGTCCCGGAACATTGGGACGTGGATCAGGGCGTCCATCGTGCTGCTCACAAAAAAGCTCCTAGCCGCTCGGCAATCCGAAGATGAGCGATTGTAGTGTCCGCCGGCGAGCAGCGACAAGGGCGCAGCCAACGAGCCAACCGCTACTCAACCCCGAAGAACCCGAACAGCTCCGGGTACTTCTTCAGGTTCGCGCCACCGTCAATGTACAGCGTTTGGCCCGTCATCAGTGACGAAGCGTCGGAGGCGAGATAGAGCGCCAGCTGGGCGATGTCCTCCGGCTCGCCCACGCGCCCAATCGGCGCCTCGCGGATGAATGCCGCTTCCAGTCCTGGGACGGCGGTCATTCCCTCGGTCAGCGGTGTATGGATCAGCCCTGGCCCGATTGCGTTCACGCGGATTTTGCGGCGCCCCAGTTCCAGCGCGGCCACCTTCGTGAGCATCGCCACGCCGGCCTTGGCCGAGCAGTAGGCGGCGAAGCCCTCCGTCGCCTGGGTGGCGTTCAGGCTGGCGATGTTGATGATGCTCCCGCCCTGACCTTGCGCGATGAGCGCCTTCGCTTCGTGCTTGATGCAGAGGAAGGTGCCCGTCAACGAGATGCCGATCACCCGATCCCAATCCTCCAGCGGATAATCCTGGACCGGCGAGAAGCCTCCCACGCCCGCGTTGTTGACTGCGATATCCAGCCGTCCGAAACGCCGCACCGCCTGCGCCACCATCCGCTCGACGGCCGCCTCGTCGCGCACGTCCACCGTAGTGCCGTCCACGTAGTTGTGACCGAGCTCTGCGATCAGCGCGCCGATGCCGTCGGCGTTGAGGTCGCCGACGATGACCCGTGCGCCCTCTTCGACAAACAGCTCCACTGTCCGCTTCCCGATCCCCGAAGCGCCGCCCGTGACGATCGCGACCTTGCCGTCAAGCCTGCCCATTCTCAGGCTCCGTCAAGCATGCTGGCGACGGCTAGCTCCAGCGCTGGAATATCGATGGTAAAGTCGGCCAACTGAGGGTCTCCCTCCGCGGGCACCCCGGCCAGGCCCGCCCAATGCCACCCGTAGGCGGTGGCTATAGTCCTGTAGTCGAACGAATTGAAGTTGCTCGGATAGAGTTCGAGAAGCGAAAGCTGGTGGCCTCGCCGATAGATCGTGTTCGTGATCCCTGCTCCATGGATTGCGACGAGATGCCGGGTGGAACGGAATAGCCTGACTTGTTCGCGATAAGGCAACGCAGCGGCATCGACTTCAGCGAAGCCGCGGGCGACGACGACCTCGCGAACTGCGTCGATGTTGAGTATTCGCCTACCTCCGGCCGTGGCACGGTTAAGGAAGACTCGCCGATCAGGCTCAGGCTCAGTCCCTTCAAAGTCCATCCGATCCAAGAAATACTCGGCTCGTTCCCTGAAAGTTTGGGTAGTGTGGCCATAGTAAATCCTTTTGGCCCGGACGTAGAATTGATCCTGAAGGATCCAGCGCCGCTTCCCAAGCCCCCCCATCGCCAACATGGCTTGGACGAAGGGAAGCTCAATCGCGTAGCGGCCGAGCACGATGGGAACCTCCTCAGGTATCCCGGCAGCGGCGAACAGCCCAAGCCTTCCGAGCACGTCAAAATGAAAATGGAAATAGTTCCACTCATAGTGGTCGCGAAGCAAGATCACTTCGTCGAAGTCGCGAACTCGCGGAGGTCCAGCGTTGAGAGCCTTGAGAAACTCTCCAGTCCACGGCACGCTGAAACGCCACGGAGGACTCTTGGCTGGCCAGTTGGTGCGCAGCGAGTCCTCAATCCACCTCCCTGATTTGGTGATCACGTAGCCCCAGTGTGGTTCGATGAGCGCAGGCCCCGAAACCGTCGTGACGGTCCCGAGGGATTGAGATGACGTGTCCCGTACGTGCAGTGTTTCGGTAGGATCCGTCCCGAAACGTCGGCGCGTCTCCCCCAAGAACTTGAGCGCCAGTTTCTGCGCTTTGTTTTGGTCGCTTATGACCGGACTCAATAAGTCGTTGGATTCGGCCACTACAAATTCGCCCGGAAGAACTCCAGCGTCTTCGTCCAGGCTTCGGCAGCCGCCTTCGGGTTGTGCTGCGGCTCGGGGTGCTCGTCGTTGAAGAAGGCGTGCTCGGTGTCCGGGTAGGTGATGAATTCGTGCTTGATGCCGCGCGCCGTCAGCTCTTTGTCGTAAACCGTCACGTTGGGGTTCACGAAGTCGTCGTGCTCTGCGAACACACCGAGCACCGGCGCCTTCAGGCCGTCCCAGTTGTACTTGACTGCCGGGTGTCCGCCGTAGAAGTCCACGCAGGCGCCAACATCGCCGCCGCCGTTACAGGCCGAAAACAGGCTGAGGGCGCCGCCCATGCAGAATCCAATCGTGCCCACCGGCGCACCTGTGAGGTCTTTCAGGTACGTTACGGCACCCTTTAGGTCCTTCTCCGCCTGGCCAATGTTGAGCGCCATGAAAAGCTTCCCTGCTTCGTCTGGCTCAGCCGTCACCTCGCCGTGGTACATGTCCGGCGCCAGAGCAACGAACCCCTCGCCGGCGAAGCGGTCGGCGATCTCCTTGATGTTGCCGTTCAGGCCCCACCACTCCTGGATGACGATGACCCCTTTGCCGCTGCCGCTGGCAGGCTTGGCCAGGTAACCCGAGGCCGTCCCTCCGTTCGAATCAAACGTGACCATTTCGCCCATCTTGAATCTCCTTTGGAGCGTCGCCGCCCGGTTGTTGCCGCCGTAGCCTACCGCGTGCCCGATGCACGTCAAGCGCCCGCCCGTGCCGATGGGGCCAGGCCAGCGAGAACCGCCTCCGCCTCCTCGCTGTTGCGGACGACAAACACGGGCCGCGCAGAAGCCACTCGTCCGAGGGCGCGCATCACCCGCCCCCGTTCCGTCTGGGGAAAGAGGAGGGTCGAAAGCAACGTCTTCGCCTCGAACCGCATCCCCAGCGACCTCCCTTCCATGCGCCGGGCCCGGGCTCGGCGCAGACACCGCCAGATCCGGAGATGCATTGCCGTGTCCAGGCAGATCGCCAAGTCGCTCGCAGCCAGCTGCAGCCCGAGTGTCCGCAAGAGCGCCTCATCCACGATCCACGCAGGTTCAGCCACTGCCGCCGCGATCCTCTGGTGGTGGGCTCGTCCGTCCATCCGCCCACTTGCGCTGTGTAGCCACCCGGCCGGGTGGACCACCGGCAAGCCCGTGCGTTCGCTCAGCCGCTTCGCAAGGGTGGTCCTTCCCGCTGCCGGGGCGCCCACCAGCGTTACCTTGTTGGACGCGGCCGGACTCGGGGCTTCGCCGGGCCCCGCCATCGCGCCTCGCACGAACGCGTCCGTCTGGCGATCGTCGCGCAGGATCACCACGCGTTTGCCTTGCCGGTGGGCATCCGCCATCAGGCGCAACGCCTCAGGGCGTCGTGACGCGCGGTAGTTCCACAACCACTTGAGGAAGACCCAGTCGATCTTCTCCTCGCACCCGTCCGCCATGTCCGGTCGAGACCGCCCTCGGTCACGATGTTTGAACCTGCGCTTCAGCACCCGCCAGATGTACAAGTGCCGTTCGAAGTCCAGGAAGACGACGGTGTCCGCCCGCTCGAGACGCGGCGCCATGGTGCCGCCGAAGTTTCCGTCGATGATCCAGCGGTCACCGGCTGCGAGCACATCTACCCGCCGGGACCATTGGTCTTCCGGTGTCGCGACCCATCCCGGACGCCAATACTCATTGTCTAGGTGGATCACCGGCAGCCCGGTCACTTCCCCAAGCCGCCTCGCGAGCGTCGATTTCCCCGCGCCGCCAGGGCCAATGATCGCGACGCGTTGCATCCGGGAAGTCTCGGGTGAGGGCGAACGAGGCGCAATCTCCGGGCGCCCCGTGGCGCTAGTGATCGCCGAAGATCACGCTCAGCGGCCCCGCCGGCACGCTCACCAACAGCGCGCGAGGCGCCACCGAGAACGTCATCGGCGTCTCGCCGGCGTAGTCGCCGTCCAGCTGCACCGCGAGGCCAGACGTAGTCACCCGCAGCTCAGCGGTCCGTCCCTCAATTGCATGCCGGTCGCCGTGGACGCGGCTCAGCCCCACCCGGCCGGCCAGCCGCAGCGCGTCGATCAGCGTACGCGGGCACAACGCCACCAAGTCCAGCAGTCCGTCATCGACGACCGCCGCCGGGGTTAGCCGGAACCTTCCCCCGTAGAGCCGCGTGTTGCCCAGCACCATCCATGCGAGCGGCTCCTCGCACAGTTCGCCGCTACTCTCCCACCGGACGCTGCGCGTCCGCAGGCGCGGAGTCATCAAAGCCGCTTGCGCGACGTAGGCGAGGTCTCCCGCCGCGCGTTTCAGCTTCATCGAGACTCGGCGCGCGATCTCCGCGTCCCAGCCAATTCCCGCCATCAGCAGGAAGCAGCGGCCGTCCGCGAGTCCTAGGTCAATTGCAACCGCCTGCCCCGTGATGTGTGCATCCAGCGCCCTGCGCAGGCCGTGCGGGATGCCCGCCTCACGCGCCCAGATGTTCACGGTACCAGCGGGGATTGCGGCCAACGCCGTCGCCGAATCACGCAAGCCAAGCGCCGCATCGCGTACCGTGCCATCGCCCCCCACCGTGAAAAGCAGGTCATCGCCGCGCTCCGCCGATTCCCGCGCCGCACGGGTTGCGTCCTCGGAGGAGGAAAGCACGACAAGCCGCGCCGAAATCTCGTGTCGCCCCAGGTAGCGCAAGACGCGTTCGCTATCGAACGTCTCGCGGACCCCCCGCGCCGCCGGGTTGACCAGCAGGGTGGCGGCGCGGCTCTTCATCGTTGCGGGCACTCTGCGCCGAAACGTACCATAGCGCTCACACCCTCGTCCCCGGAGCATCGCGTGATTCCACTCAAGCGGATCGATCACATCAGCATGGGCGCGCCCAGCTGGAAGGTACAATCGGACAAGCTCGAAAAGCTGCTCGGATTCAAGTTCCTGCACAGCTGGCAGGCTGGCCCCCACTCCGATTTCAGCGGCTCGGTCAGCCAGGTGCGCGGAACGGAAATCGAGTTCGAAGTGATCGAACCGGCCGGCCCGAAGAGCTTCGTCCAGAAGTTCCTCGATGAGAGCGGGCCTGGCCTCCACCACATCACCGCCGAAGTGCACGACATCGAAGCCACCGCCGCCGCTCTCCAGGAAATGGGCATCACGCCGTTCGGCGGCATCACCGATGACGGCATGTGGAAGCTCACCTACATCCACCCGAAAGACAGCGGAGGCATCCTCTGGCAGCTCTTCGTGCCATACAAGTTGCCAGACCCCGTAGACCGCAACGCGGGCGGTGGCGTGGTCAATCTGCGGCGCGTCGATCACGTCTCGCTGGCCGTGAACGACCTCCCCAGGCAAGTCGAATGGCATGCGAAGGTCTTCGGTATGGAAGAGACGGGTCGCTGGACGAGCGAGGAGGAGGGTTACATGGGGAGCAACCTGAGCATCCCTGGCAGCCTGCTCAAGCTCGAGATCATTCAGCCCACGCGGCCCGATAGCTTCGTCCAGAAGTTCATCGACGCCCACCGCCAGGGCATGCACCACATCTGTTGCGAAGTCGCCTCCGTCGATGCCGCCGCCGACGCGCTCCGCGAGGCAGGTATCGAACCGTTCGGCGGCGTCATCCGAAACGACTGGAAGACCCACACCTTCATCCACCCGCGAGACAGCGGCGGCGTCCTCTTCCAACTCTTCGAAGAGCCGAAGTAGGGGCCGAAGAAAAGTTAGAGTCAGTAGCGCGCAAGTCAGTAAGCGCCCCGCTGCCCGGCACGCGCACGGACGCTCCGACACTCCGACACTCCGACACTTTGGAGTCGAACCACACCCCACAACACCGGCCACGCCGCCATGCCGGAGGCTAAACGGGGCCACTACCCCATTTGCCCTTCGGGCCGCCCCTCCACACTCGCGCGATCCCTACCCTCGATGCGTCCTGACCAATGTGTGCTGCACGATTGCTTTGTACCTCTCGCCAAGTTGGGGATCGTATTGCCCGACGTATCCGGCGATTCCGAGGAGTTCGTTGGTACGCTCTGTGAAAACGCCAGGGTCAAGCTCGGCGTTGTGGAAAGTGGCTCGCCACTGCCGACGCTTCCAACGTGCGGGCATCGCACCTGCCGACGTCGTGGAGAGGCCAGCCACCTCGTGTCGGTAGCCGCCACCAATCCGCTTTGTTTTTCGCTCATTGAGCTGTAGGCCGATCGTTTTCAAGGCAGCCCCAACGGCTGCAACATCTTCCGGCCCGAAGTAATGGCTGTCGCTCGTGAAGGCAAGGTCATCGGCGTATCGCGAATACTCGGCGTTCCAGGTAATTGCGAAGTTCTTTAGTTGCTCATCAACAGACTGAAAGATGAGGTTTGAGAGCATGGGACTCGTTGGAGCGCCCTGAGGGAGACCGCCGCCCAGTGTGCAGAGGGACGCCAACTGATGGGCAACTAGCGGATTGTAGCCGATGCCTTCGAACACCCGTTGCACGAGTGGTTTCCCGATGGAGAGAAAGAACTCCGCGACGTCCAGCGCAAGGAAGTTCTTTCGCCCAAGATGGCGTCCGGCGTTGGTGAAGATCGAGCGCTCAGGTGCGAATGCGTTGACTTCCGACGTCAGCGGCTGCCCGGCGAGCATGTGGTCGTGTATCCATCGCTGGATGACCTTCAAAGCTACGCGCGGAGCATGAATAGTTCGACTGCCGCGACGCTTCGGTATCTGAAAATCTCTGTAGTAATGCTCGGAGAAGTTTCCCATCGCAGCGATCAGAGAAGGTGACACTCCAAATAGGAACGGAAGTGTCTGCAGCGTCACCAGCGGAGGGAGGCCCCGTGCCAACAGCACCCTCGCTGCGTCGGTCGCGGGCTGCGGCCAGTCCAGTTGTTCCGCCAGAAACGTCAGAGGATCGGCGGCGAGGTCATTAGGAAGTGACGGCAGCAGAGGGAGCGGCTTCAAATGACTGTTTACCAGCATCCCAGAAGGAACGCTGCTGTGAGCAAGCGAGATCGACGTTCGTGGCGACCTTCGAAGAAGGAGCGCCCGTGGCGCGGTGCCACGGACGTCGATCTCGCTTCTTCTAACGCTTGCCCTTTCCAAAATAGCGACGGATACAATCGCCTGGCCATTACTAACCGCCCCTCTGCTGCCGCGACCAAAGATACAACAGCCGGGACATATCGCGAACACGCCCCACGTCAGACCTAGATATCGCCCGCCATCCGCGCCCGGATACCGTGAAGCCGCGGTTGGGATTTCCGAATATCAGGTCGCCGTCGAGAAGTCGCTTGGTTGCTTCCCTAATAGCTTCGCGGGGATAGCTCAACAGCGCGTACAGATTTTGGGGCCGAACGGGTTGCAGGACCGAGACGGCGAAGAGCACGTCGAGCATCTCAGGTGAAACCGTCTGTCGCTTCGAGGATTTCATGCCTTAGGCCTGACGACGTCTCTGCGAGCTTTGCGCAGGCGCGCGGCCTGAACTTCGCCCCAGACAACGTCCCAAACCCGGCCGACGTCGCCGTAGTCCACCCACCAGACTCGCGCACCCTGGCTCTTCAGGAGTGCAGCCGGCCCGAGCGCGACGAAGCCTGGGGTCGCTTCGTGGGCGACGTCGAGCAGGACTAGGGAGCGTCGAGCGATATCCTCGTCGGGGTTAAGATCGACTCCCGCGAAGTATCCGATCTCTGCCGCGGAGCCGTTGCTACTCGGTATGAAAACGAGCAGGTCCACCGTCTGGGCGAAAAGCTGCTCTGTAGTGGTGAGGTCAACTTCCTGGCCGAACTGGCTTTTGACTCTCTCAATGACTTCAGCCAGGTCAGCTGGGACGGGATAACCTTCTTCTCGGAGTCTTGTGATCAACGACTGCCGAAGATTCATGGCCGGACTCGCGGCCGCCGCGTTGGTGCCGACGTGCGGACCCATCACGAACACGTCGACAGGGGCTTTCTGTGCGACGGTCTCAAAGTGCTTCGAGATGGCGCGCAGGGCCCGCGCTTGGTGGTCCTCCGCGGAGACTCGAGGTCGTTGAGGCGTGTTCAACAAGTGTCCCCCGCTATGCGGCCCGGCATACCAGCCCAAACCTGCGCCTCGACCGACTCAAGCTCAGATTCTACACGGTGCACTCGAACGGTGCGTTGGGTGTACGGTCCTCTCGCGGTTCACAACTGGTTGTAAGGCCCCGCCCGCGGGGCCCGGTCCTCCTTCCGCAAAGGACGCCACCCGCCCCTCCGCCCTAACCCCGCCCCGTGCCAACCTCCCAAAATGCACGCCCGGATGACGCCCAACCTCACAGACCACGCGCGAACCGCCTCCGGAAACCCCGGAACGACGTTAACGCGCAACAACGCGCACAGAACGCGCAGAAACGCGCAAGAACGTGGATTGTTTTCTGGAGACGCACGTTGACCAGCCTCGCCACCGCCCAAAGCGGCATGCCACACCGTTTGAACTCCTCGTCGCCCGCCGGCAAGCGAGAAGGGCTGGGGATGAGGGCCGCGCCCGCCAGGCAACCCAGAACCTCCCAAACCCCACCAAAAACCGCCATCACTCGCACCAAGCGTTAGCCAACGCGTTAGAACGCGCTAAAACGTGTTAGCAACGCAAAAGCCAATTTTTCTGGAGGGCATCGCAACAGCCTCATGTCACCATCACCGCCGCTTCGAAGAGTCCCCTTCCTCCGCCGGGCCAGGGGCGAGGGCCCCCGCGAAAGTGGCCCACGGTCGTTCAGGCCCGCGCGACTCTGGAGGGGCGGCCCGAAGGGCAAACGCGCGCAGCAGCAGCGGAGCCGTTTAGCCTCCGGTATAGCGGCAGAATCCCTACCCGGCAGTTCGTGGGGCGTGGTTCGACGGGAAGCATCCGGTGAGGCCCGTGGCGCGAATCGACAACCGGCGACTGGCGCTCGACAATGAGCCACCAGATGGGAGGCGAGGTTTGACTCAGCATTCGGCACTCAGCCCTCAGCACCCGACCGGCGAAGACGGCTACCTCACCATCCACGGCCTGCGCCATCACTACATCCGTTGGGGCGCGCGCGAAAGCGATCCCGTCGTCTTCCTCCACGGGCTGATGAACAACGCCCGCTACTGGGAGCACATCGCCGAACGCTTCAGCGACGACTTCGGCGTCTACGCGCCGGACCTTCGCGGCCACGGCGAGAGCGAGCACGCGCCCGGCGGCTACCTCGTCTGGGCGTTCGCCATGGACCTCCGCGGCTTCGTCCAGGAGATGGATTTCGAAGCATTCGACCTCGTCGCGCACAGCATCGGCAGCCGAGTGGCGATGTCCTACGCCCGTGACCACAGTCACCGGCTGAAGCACCTGGTGCTCGCCGATATGGGCCCAGAGATGGCCGAGGCGGGCGCGCGCGGCATCCGCAGGTCCACCGGTGAGTCTCGCCAGGCGACCGGATTCACCACCGAAGCCGACGCGCTCGAACACTTCGCCACCCTCTACCCGGGCAAGCCGAGGGAATTCCTCGAACGCCAGATCGGCGCCTCGCTGGTGCTCGATGACGAGAGCGGCAACCTCGTCTTCCGTTTCGACCCGGCGATCCATGAGGCCACGGGCCGCGGCGCGATCGCGGAGATCCCCTACCTCTGGGAGAGCCTTGAGCACATCAAGTGCCCCACCCTCGTAATCCGCGCCCAGAAGAGCAAAGTGCTTTCCCGGGAGATCGCCGAGCAGATGGTGGCACGGCTTCCCAACGGCCGCTTCGTGGAAATCCCTGACGCCGGTCACCAGGTGCCCCTTCACCAGCCGGCCGCCTTCTCCGCCGCCATCCGCGAATTCCTCGCCACGTAGGACCGGGAAGGCCGGTAGCCCTGGAGGCGTCCCAAGGCAGTTTCAACAGCATGGACAGGCTGGCCAGTCCCGCGCGACCACGAGGTCCAGGGCAGGCTGCTGAGCACCGTTGCGAGCGAAGCCGCGGATTGGATTCGGAAGGTGCGGAGCGAGGGAGGCGAATGCCGGAGTCTCCGAGTCCCGTCCGAACCCGCAGAACTACCCCTGGCACAACTGCTCCTAACCTCCCTCGGCTCGGCCGCCGTGTGGCGGTGAGGTATCTTCGGGCAAGGGCCGGTTTCCTCGAAGATACCTGCCTAACCGGAAGCATTCAGCGACGCAATCGACCGCCAACTGTGCTACCTCTAGGATTTGGCTATGCCGCCTCTCTCAGGCTTCCGGATCATCGAGGTGGGCGACGAGTCCGGTGTCTTCGCGGGCCGGCTTCTCGCGGACCTCGGCGCCGAGGTAGTTCGCGTTGAGTCGCCGAACGGTGGGCGGCTGCGGGAGCTGGGACCGTTTATCGACGATGCAGCGGCTGTGGAGAGTGGGTTCAAGCACCAGGCGTTCAATGCGGGCAAGCGTTCGGTGGTCGCCGATCTCGAGACAGAAGCTGGCAGGGCGTCCTTACTTGAGCTCCTTGCGAGCGCCGATGGCCTGATTGATTCGGGCCGCTCCGAATTGCACGCGACCCCTGACCTGGATGACCGGCGAATTCGCTCAGCCAACCCTCGTTTGACTTGCGTCACGATCAGCCCGTTCGGGATGACCGGTCCCTGGGCGAACCGTCTCGGTTCGGACCTGATCGCTTCAGCCGCCGGTGGCCTTTCGTTCGTCTCAGGCGAGCCGGAGCGCCCGCCGATCCACGCGGCTGGTGACGTCTGTTACAAGCTTGCTTCGCTAGCGGGCTGCACGGCGATGGTCGCGGGGCTGCACGGCGGCCCCGGCCTGCACTTCGACATCTCCGTCCAGGAGTGCGCGGCCTTCGCAACCCTCCAAACCGCCAGTCCGAGCTATTACCGCTGGCACGACCTTACTGTTTCGAGGAACACCGCCTACGAGTTCCCGGTCGTTCGTTGCCGCGACGACCGCTGGGCCGTCATCCGGGCCCGTCCCGACCAGTGGCCGAAACTTCGCGAGTGGGCGCTTGAACATGGCCTTCCCGTGCGCGCCGGGCCGGAGGAGTGGCGCGAGGCGACGCGTGCGAAGCTTGGCTCGTTCCGGCTGGGTGAAGCCGCGGACCTTGTGGAGGCGTTGGGGCGGTTCTACGAACGCGACCGGTTCCTGGCCGTGGGCCGGGAGCGTGGCCTGATGGGCTTGCCGTTGATGTCGTTCGACGACATGCGAGACAACGAGCAGTTAGCTGCTATTGGCGAGTTCGTAGGCGTGCAACACGCCGCACTCGGTATCCTTCGGATGCCGAAGAGCCCGTTCGCCGGCATGGCCAGCGTCGAACCCCTGCGGTCCGCCCCACTACTCGGTGCCGACACGGCGGACGTCCTTGCTACGCTCCCGGCGAAGCAGTCGCGCCGTGGAGAGGTGCGGGCTCCCGGGCGGCTCCCGCTCGATGGTCTCCGCGTCCTCGAAATCTCCTGGGTGCTCGCCGGACCGTTGGGGTGCCGCATCCTCGCTGACCTCGGCGCAGAAGTGATCAAGGTCGAGTCGGAATCCCGGATGGATTCGATTCGCGGATCAGTCGCGCCTCGTTCGGGCCCGACTCTCACGGCAGGCGGCTGGTTCAACGATGCGAACACCGGCAAGCTCTCCGCCACCATCAACACGAAATCGCAAGAAGGCCGCGACCTCGTTCGACGCCTTGCCGCCAAGTGCGACATCGTGATCGACAATCTCCGCCCCGGTGTGGTCGAGCGCATGGGCATGGACTACGTCGAACTCCGGCGTTTGAATCCGGGAATCATCGTGGCGCACATGGCGGGCGCCGGCCGGAGCGGCCCCTGGGCGAATTTCGCCACGTTTGGGAACATGATCACCGGGGCCAGTGGTCTGAACGTCATCACGGGCTGGGAAGGCGCACCCCCGACTGGGCTTGGCGTGGCCTTCGCGGACTTCGTTTCCCCATCGCTGGTGGCCTCGGCGTGATCGCAGCTGTTATCGAACGGCGCCGAACCGGTCTTGGCCAGGAGATCGACATGTCTCAGCTGCCGGGGATGATTTCGCTCATGTCGGCAGAGTGGATGCGCTATGCCTGGACCGGAAAGCAGGAGCCCCGCCGCCAAAACCGTGACCCGAACTACTGCCCGCATGGAGTGTTCCCCGCAGCAGGTGTCGATCAATGGATCGCGGTCGCCGTAGAACCATCAATGTTCGAATCATTCGCGGAGGCCATCGGCTCGCCCGCCCTCGCTACCGACCCACGCTTCGAAACGCACGCAGCGCGAAAGGCGAACGAAGACGCCCTCGACGAGATTGTCTCGGCGTGGACGGCCGCTCGCGACCGCTGGGCGGCGGCGGACCTGCTTCAGGCCGCGTTCATTCCCGCCGCCGCCGTTGAAAGCATCGCTGACCAGCTGGACACCGACCCTCAGATGATGGCGCGCTTCGAAGTTGTCCATCAGCCAACCGAGCCTGGCCTCGCTATTACGGTGCACGGCGAACCGATCCGGATCGTGGGCCGCGACAACCCCGTCCGCCGCTCACCCGCGCTCGGCGAGCACAATGCGTACGTTTTCGGGGACATTCTCGGGCTGGACGAGGATGAGTTCGTGCGCCTGCTCGAAACAGGGACGATCAGCTGAAGGGTGCTCGCCCACGTAGAATCCGCGTCGTGGCCGTTCGATCCCGAAAGATTGACCATTTGGCCATCCCAACGGAATCAGCTAAGTGCCATACTACGTTTGTAGTACGTCTAGACGTACCTCGGCGCACCGGCGCAGAAAGGAACCGAACAAATGATCACCCTTACTCGCGCAATTATCGGCGTCCTCGCGGTCGCGGTGGTCGGACTCGGAATCGCCTTGGGCGTTGCCCTCGCCAGCGACAACCGGTCGGACGACCACAGAATGGACCGGGGGCAAGGCGCCGCCGGGATGATGTCCGCAATGGCGGACAGGGACTCGGACGCGATGTTGCAGCACATGAAAGAAGTTCTTGGCGACGAAGGATTCAAGCGGATGCAGCAGCATTTTCAGGATCACCGTTCGGGTGCGTCGATGACGGGTATGACTGACATCGATCAGATGATGCACACAATGATGGACGGCATCATGGCGAACATGCCAGCCGACTCCAACAACATGCTGCCGAAGCCCTGACGCGTGTCGCAAGACGCGCACGTCGACCACTACGCCGACTCCTCCGCGAGCCGGTAAAAAGGAGATAGTCGCATGTGGGCAGCAAACGAAGGAATGGGCTGGTGGATGCTCTTCGGGGGCGTCTTCTGGCTCCTCTTGATCGGCGCGCTGGTCTACCTGTTCTCGAATGTCGTTGACCGCGGAACGGGAACCCCAGCAGGCCGTTCCGAGACTCCGCTGGAGATTGCCAAGCGGCGGCTCGCCGCCGGCGAGCTTTCGCACGAGGAGTATGAACGCATCCGGGACACGTTGACCAGCTAGCCTGTCCCAGGCAGTGTGGGACGCAGTTCGCGGCCCCACATTGCCCGGGTGGGAGAAAGATCTAGTTATGAAGCACATGATGGCTGAGCCAACGCGGTTGCCGGCGTTCCTCCTCGCAGTCGTCCTTGCCAGCCTGCTGACGGCGGGGATCGGCGTTATTGCGTGGATGGCATCGTCCTCGGGCTTCAGCTGGACGATGGGAAGCGGCCACATGGGCGGGATGATGGGCGGCGGACGCAACTCATCTGGCGATGCGCCACGGCAGGGCACCCTGGCCGAAACGATCACTATCGAGAACTTCGCCTACGCTCCCGGTAACCTGCAGCTACCGGTGGGCGGCAAGGTGACCTGGATCAACCGGGACAGCGCCCCCCACTCCGCCACCGATTCAGGCGGCGCGTGGGACACGGGAGTGCTGGCGAAGGGTGAGAACAAGACAGTGACCTTCGGCACCAGGGGTACGTTCGACTACTACTGCAGCGTTCATCCGAACATGAAGGCGCGGTTCGTGGTGCAGTGAGCCCCACGGCGCCCGCGGCGCCCGGTTAACCTCCAGGAAGAGGCGCGCCCCTTCCTGGTTCTCCGACCTATCAGGGAAACCTGGTTTCTCCTGATCCGCTCGATTGACTCCAGAGCGCGAGGAAATTTGGGTAATGGCACTTAGCGCGTTCACGAAGGACAACCTGGACAAGCAAGGCTTCGAAAGACTTCCCGACGAGGCGAAATCACGCTACTCATTGCCTCTGCGGTTCACACCGTTCGTTGCAACTGTTGTGATCGTTACCGGGCTGGTGTTGCAATCGCCGACTATTGTTGGCGCCATGTCCTTGGTCGCCCTGAGCGGGGCACTGCTGCCAAAGGGGATGATCATCGACCTTGTGTACAACCTCGGCGTCCGCCACTTGTTTCGTGCGCCGGCGCTGCCAGCCACGCCGAAGCCCAGGCGGTTTTCCTACGTCCTCTCCACGATCTGGCTGGCTGGCTCAGCCTTGTCATTCTCTGTTGGGCTGCCGGTAGTGGGGCTCATCCTGGGAGGGATGGTTGTCGTGGGCAGCACAATGCTCACGCTAACCCTCTGGTGTCTCGGGTCATGGTGGTACAGGCTCATATTCGGACATGAAGCTACGGAATGCTAAAGCGGGACTGGGTTCGTCCCACAGTATCTCCCTGTCTCCGGGGAACTGCCCGCTGGTGCGCCTAACTGTTACCGGAAGTCTACCGTCTTCGAATCGGCGGCGACGTAGACTCACGGGTGAGGCCATAGTGGCCCATCCCGCGGAGGTTCAGTCAAAGTGTTCGAACTGCTTACCCGCCCATTCGTCCGGCTTCTGGCCACGAGTCCCGCCATCGAACGCCTGCCTTTGATTCGCCGGCCACGGACGATGGCCGCCGCCTGGGGCGGCCTGCTGGTATGCAAACTCGCAGCGATGGTCCTGCTCTCACCGTCTGAGGGGGCGCTGCTGTTCGGCTTCACTCTTCTTACGGGAATCGCCGCTACCTACGCCAGGTTTGGCTGGAACGGAGAGGGCACCTTTGGCGAAGGTGCGGCGTCCTCCCCCGCTTAGGTTCGACGGTAGAGCGGCTTTGCGATCAGGAGGGCGTGAAGGGGTAGACTTCGGCGGAGTCCCGGCCCGCCTTCCGACGATTCGATACCTCGCCCGCGCCGCCGCGGACGCTTTAGGTCACCGATCACACTTTCCTCCGGAAGCCGGGCAAGCGCCTGGGAACCGGGGTTGAAAGGTGACGAGCCTCCGGCACACCCGTGACCCGTGACCCGCAGATACTACCGCCTGTCGGAGTACATCTTCTGGAGTGTAGGATAGAGCAGTGAGCCGGCGATTCGCCTTCGCTGCCGTACGAATTTCAGCCGTCCGGCGAGGGGAGTCCTAAGTCGCCGGTAAAGGAGAAGCCATGCCCGGAGATGACCAGGTCACCGACCCCGTTTGCAAGATGAAGATTATGCCCTCAGACGCTGTCGCCACGGCTGAACACAACGGCCAAACCTACTACTTCTGTAGCCAGGACTGCGCTGACGCCTTCCGGGAGTCACCCGAAGACTACGCCTAGGCTCCGCGTTATCACCGTGAGGTCGGTCTGATGATCCTGCTGGGCCCGCTGGGAATCGCCCTTGCCGTATTCGTCGCGGCGATCCTGATGGCGTTACTTGTGCGACTCTCCGGCGACATCCCGCGCGGCCCGGCCCCCACGCTGTCGGAGCGCGCGCCTTTTGCAGGAGGCGAGGCGCCGGTTGTGCACGCCTGGAGCCGCTACCACGCCCGCTACTATGTGATGGCGCTCGTGTTTCTGGCGTTCGACATGGAGATGGTCTACATGTACCCGTGGGCGGTCGTCTTCATTCGCGAAGGAGGCATCGCCATGGTAGAGATGGGGATGTTCATCGCCATCCTCCTCCTCGGTGTGCTCTACGCCTGGCGAGAGCGGGCGTTTGAGTGGGCCTGAAAGGGGTTTTGGCCCGGCTTGCCTCAGGCGCTCCGGTGCCGGTCTTTGCCATTGCGGGGCTCGGTGCGAGCGAACAAATCCAGGAACTCTTCCTCGATGACCGTCTGCGGCTTGTAGACACGCCCCGCGCCGCCCTCATCCTCGTGGTTGCCGGTGCAATCCCGGACGAGCTCACCGAACCGCTCGCACGGTTGCACGACAGCATCCCACACCCGCGGTGCACGGTGTGGTGGCCGCTAGGTGCGTCGCCCACGACCTGGCTCGGGAGCTTCCCCCACCATGTCGTGATCGAGGATCAAGTGCCTGGCCGGCTGACTGCGATCCAGCGTGAGTTGTTGAGGGGTCAGCGCCGCTCTGAACCGCCAATCCTCCCCGATGTGGACGCGGTGCCCTGGCGCGGTGTCGGCCCCTACGGCCAGGGCGGCACCGGTATGACTGGCGGCACGCCATACGGCCGCCCCATGGCGGAGCTTGCCCCCGACCGGGACGGCCTGCGGCTCGACCTGGTGCCGCTGAGGGTGGGCCCTTTCTTTCCCCGGTTCCCGGCAGGGCTCACGCTCGAGGCGAAACTGGCAGGCGACGTTATCGTGGAAGCCTCGATCCCCGGCAATCCGTTTGCCGCGGCCGGGCTCGACGCCCCGGCGCGCCCCGGCCTCCGTCTGTTCATCTGCGCCCTGTCCGAACCCGTGCCCGTCGCTGCACTTGAGTTAGCGCGCACCGCGGAACACCTCCGTTGGCTCGCCGATGCCCTCGCCGCCTCTGAGCTGCGTTCATTGGGCCTCCGCGTCCTCCGCCTCGCGGCCAGCATCAGGCCGGCTGACGTGGACGCTGTTCGCTCCCTCACAACGGCCATCGGTCGCACTCAGGCGTTCGGTTGGTCGACAGGGGGCGTAGGCCGGATTGGCGCGGACGTACTGAGAGGACTTGGCGCCGGCCCCGTGGGCCGGGCTGCCGGTCTCGCCGAGGATGCTCGGGCGGACGATCCCGCTTACCGCGACCTTGGCTTTGAGCCGATTCTGCACACCAACGGCGACTCAGCTGCACGCTGGCGCCAGCGGCTCGCCGAGGCGGCGCAGTCCCTGGAGTTGGCCGGGCGGGCGGGCGACCGCCGTACCACTCCGATCGGCTCGGTTGAGTCCCCGCGCGGACGCCTCGAACCCAATAACTGTCCCGCTGCACGCCTCCTGCCGCTGGTCCCGCGGTTGATCGAGGGCATGGAGTGGGGGGATGCCGTGACCACGCTCATCAGCCTCGGCCTCGACCTTGAGGAGGCCGTGGCGGTGGAACAGTTGAGCGCAAAGGCGGTTGCTTCGTGAGAGAGTACACCTCACCGGGAGTGGCGATCGTCGCGGTCAGCTGCTTCCTTCTTGTTGGGGTGTACTTCGTGGCGGTGTTCGACCGGCTCATCGGTGCCCTGGTGGCCGGCAATGCACCACGATGGAGCCGGCTGCTGGCGGAGCCAATGCAGTCCAGTGCGCTGCTGGCGCTACAGCAACGACGGACGACGGAACGTCCCGATGCGCCTGCGTGGGCACTCGCGCCGGCCCTGCTCGCCGGGCTCGCAGCCGTGGCGCTGGCGATGGTCCCGCTCGACCGGGATCTGGTGGCGACGGACCCGGCAACCGGCTTCGTCGTCTTCTCGGCCGCCATCGCGATGGTCATGATCGCGGTATACCTTCATGGCTGGTCGCCCAACTCTGCCTTCGCCCTTCAAGGGGCCTACCGCTACGGCGCCCAGGCGCTCTCGTTTCAGATTCCGTTCCTCCTCGCGATGCTCGCCACGGCCCTGCCCGCCGAGTCCCTCTCGATAGTGGACATCGTAAACGCTCAGGAGTCCGTCTGGAATGTCATCCGCCAACCGGCGGGCCTGCCGCTCTACCTCATCGTTGGCGTTGCCGTCAGCTTCTGGGGGCCGCTCAACTTGCCCGACGGGTCCGACCTCGCCGGCGGTACCTCGGCCGAGGATTCGGGCCTCGCTCGCCTCCTGTGGAAGGCAGCTCGCGCAGCCATGCTGGTATCGGTAGCAGCCATGGGAGCTACCGTCTTTCTTGGCGGGTGGTGGGGGCCGTGGCTGCCCGGTCCCGCCTGGGTTGGGCTCAAGACGATCGCCCTCCTGATAGTGCTCCTTGGGTCCGGCCACCTCCTGGCGCGCGTCCGCATTCAACAGTTCGTGCTCGTTTCGTGGGTGCTGCTCATCCCGCTTGCCCTGCTGAACGTGTTCGTGTCCGCGGCCCTGCTGCTGTGAATGATCTCGTCGCAGACGCCATCTTTTGGGTATTCGCCGCCGGCAGCGTCATTACGGGGTTCCGTGTCTTCCGCACCGATTCCATGATGCGGGCTGCGTTCTACCTGCTGGCCTCCTTCGCAGGTGTTGGGGGGATTCTCGTGCTGCTTGGCGCCGAGTTCCTGGGGATGGTGCTCATCCTGATGATGGCGGGCGAGATGCTCGTCATGGCCATCGTCATGGTCATGTTCATGATGAACCCGGCGGGGCTGAACCCGATGTGGATGGTGCACCAACACCGTGTGGCGCTAGCAGCCGGCGCCGGTTCGTTCGTCGCACTGGCCAGCCTGCCGTTCCTCGTCGATTTCCCGGAACGGCCCGCCCCGCGGCCCGAAGAAGCGACCGCGGAACTGGGCGCCGAATTGCTCGGGGGATCCATGCTGGTCTTCCAGACGGCCGGGGTAGCCCTCCTATCGACGATGATTGGCGTGGTAGTCATCGCGAGCCGGAACGGCCGGTTCGGTGTGGCGGAGGAGGGCTCGCAGGAGCCGTCTCCAGACCCCGGCAGGGAGCAACCTCGCTGATGCTACACCCACGTTCCAGCCTGGCCGGGAGGTTCGCGGGATGACGCTCGAAGCCGTCCTGGTCGTCGCCGCCGCCCTCTTCGGCATCGGCGTGTACGGCGCCTTGAGCCAGCAGTCGTTCGTCATGCTCATGATGGGTCTGGAGTTGATGATCAACGCCGCCATCCTCACTCTAGGCGCCCTCTGGAGCCGAACCACCGGAGGCAATCCTCAGGGGCAGATGCTTGGTGTCATCTTCATGACCGTTATGGCGGTAGAGATGGCGCTGGGATTTGCGCTCGTCACGAACGTCTACCGCATCCGCCGCGCCGACATTACGGAGAAGCTCAGGCGGTTGAAGGGATGATCGCGCTATCGCTGCCGCTGGTGCCCCTCGTTGCTTCCGCGCTCCTCCTCCTGCTCCGTGGCCACCCCCGTGGTCTCGCCCCGGTGGGCGTTTCCGCCCTCCTCGGCACGCTCGCCCTCGGCGGTTGGGCTGCGGCGACCGAACCCACAATGGTTTGGGACTGGAGCCCGGCGATCAGGACTGGACTGGCAGTCGAGGGCTTCAGCCGGGTGATGGTGCTCCTCGTCCCGGCGATCACTGTCCCGATCTTCGTCTACGCCGCCGCGACGGAGAAGGAGGGACGCCTGCGCCTCCTGACCCTACTGCTGGCGTTTACAGGCGCCATGCTCCTGCTGGTCTGCGCCGTCGACTTCCTCATGCTCCTCACCGCCTGGGAACTCGTCGGAGCTACGTCGTGGGCATTGATCGGCCACGGTTGGCGGGAACCCGATAATGCCCGGTCGGCGGCCCAGGCGTTCGTCACCACGCGTGTCGGCGACCTCGGCCTTTATGTCGCTGGCGGTGCGTTGTTCGCGGCGACCGGCGGATTTGCCCTGGCCGACGTTGGTCGCGCGAGCGGGTGGGAGTTGAACCTGATCGCCGCTGGTGTCCTGTTCGCGGCGGCAGCGAAATCCGCGCAGCTGCCGTTCTCCCCGTGGCTGTTCTCGGCGATGGCCGGGCCGACACCGGTCTCCGCTCTCCTTCACTCGGCCACCCTGGTTGCCGCTGGCGCTTACCTGCTCATCCGCGTTGCGCCTCAGCTCGATGCGGTGGGTTGGTTCACGCCAGCCGTCGCCGCGACGGGGCTCGCGACGGCGATCGCCGGCGGTATCGTCGCCAGCATCCAACCGCACGCCAAGCGCGCACTGGCGGGCTCCACTTCGGCCCAGTATGGCCTGATGTTCGTTGCCGTGGGTGCCTCGTCTACTGCGGCGGCGGGTGTGCACCTGGTCACTCATGCCGCATTCAAGTCTTTGCTCTTCCTGGGTGCGGGAGTCGCGATCCATGCTTCGGGCACTCAGAGTCTCGCCGGCATGCGCCTCGGCCGGGCACTGCCTCGCATCGCGGTGCTATCGGGGGTGGCCGCACTTGCGCTGGCAGCTGTTCCGCCCTTTGGCGGCGCCTGGAGCAAGGAGGAGATCGTCGCTGCGGGGGTACACGCCTCCCCATGGCTCGGCGCCGGAGTGTTCGTCGCCGGCTTTCTCAGCGCGTTCTACGCCACCCGTTACCAGGTCCTCGCCTTCGGCTCCGGTACGCCCCTGACCAGCGGCGGCGGCAGCACGCGCCCGGAGACTCTCCCGCATCACCCAAACGCCTGGGAAGTTGGTAGTCTCGCCGTCCTTGCCGCGGCCACGCTGGGCCTCTCGCTGCTTTGGCTCCCGGCCGTCGATGGCCTCGTGGAAGACGCGACCGGGGGAGCGCTCTTCCAATCCACCCCGTGGGAACTGCCGGTCTCGCTGGCGATGATTGTCCTCGCACTTGGCACCGTCTGGCTGTTCGCCCGCCAACGCCGGCTTGGCACGCTTGGGCTACCCGGCGGCGTACAGGAGGCCGCAGCCGATTGGCTTGGACTCCCAGCCGCCACACGTCTGCTTGTAGTTACTCCGGTTATTACCCTCTCCCGACTGCTCGCCCGGTTCGATGACCTTGTGGTGGACGCGGGGGCGCGCGGGGTGGGACACGTGGCGGAGGCCGCATCTCGTCTGTTCTCGATCAGGGTTGAGTGGACGTTCGACGGTGTCGTCCACGCCGTAGCGACTACTACCTTGCAGGCCGCCCTGGGTTCGCGGACAACGGACGAGGCCGGGATCGATGGCGCCGTGGAGGGCACCGCTAGCGCGGTCGGCAGCCTTGGCGCGCAAAGCCGGCGGCTCCAAACCGGTCTCGTCCACCATTACTACGTGGTCCTCGCCTCTGGCCTGGCCGCGAGCATCGCCGTTCTGGCACTTCTTGCTTTGGCGGCGCAGTCGTGAATCCCGGAGGACTGAGGCATTGCTGACCGCCGCGATCTTCATCCCTATCGTCGCGGCGATCGTGTTCGCCGTTATCCCTAAACGCCACGTTGCTGCCGCCAGCGGGGAAGCAGCGCGACAGGCCGAGGGGACTTTGGATGCCGGACCGGAAGGCCACGCCGACGAGTCGTTAACCGGTCTGCCCTCAACTGCGGCCGCGGATTCACGCGCCGACGTGGCCCGCCGGGCGAACGAACGGACGATGCAGATCGTGGCCACGGTCGTGGCGGCCGTGCCGCTCTTGCTTATGGTCGTAGCGTGGTTGCGGTTCGATGGCACGGGCGGGTTTGAACAGGTGGAAGCCGTCTCGTGGATCCCCACACTGGGGATCGGCTATCGCGTTGGGATCGACGGTCTTTCGCTCCCACTGGCGGCGATGACGACGCTCATCTTCGTGGTTGCCATTGCTTACCCTGTCGACCTGAGGGGACGAGCCGCCCCCTATTTCGCCCTCATGCTCTTCCTGCTGGGCGTATCACTGGGCCTCTTTCTGGCGTTGGACCTGTTTCTCTTCTTTGTCTTCTGGGACCTCTCGCTGGTGGGAATGTACTTCCTGATCGGCGCGTGGGGACATGGCAATGCTCAGCGCTCGGCGCTGAAGTTCTTCGTGTATACCTTTGCCGGCTCGCTGGCCTTGCTCCTTGCCATCCTCGGCATCTACCTCGCTACCGAGCCGCGAACCTTTGACATGGCCGAGATCATCCGGCAGCAGCCCCTGCCCGCGACGGGCGTCTATGCAACGCTGGTTTTCCTGGGGTTCTTCATCGGGTTTGCGATCAAGACGCCCCTCGTGCCCTTCCACACCTGGCTGCCGCCCGCCCACGTAGATGCACCGGGTCCCGCGTCAGCGATCCTGGCGGCCGTGTTGCTGAAGATGGGCACGTACGGTTTCGTCCGAATCCTGATGGCGATGATGCCCGGGACGTTCGAACGCTTTGCCCTTCCCATTGGCATCCTGGCCGTGGTTTCGATCCTCTATGGGTCCCTCGTTGCGCTCGCGCAGTCCAACCTTAAGCGCATGGTGGCGTACACCAGCGTCAACCATATGGGCTACGTCATGCTCGGGCTGGCAGCGGCCGGTGCGTCGGTCGCTGGAGCCGCCGACGCCCAGGCCATCGCCCTGACCGGAGCGACCGTGGAGATGGTGGCTCACGGGCTGATCACGGGCGCACTGTTCCTGATCAGTGGGTCGCTGTTCGCGCGGACGAAGACCTACGAAATGGACGAGTATGGCGGCCTTGCTGGCCGCGCTCGCGCACTCACCGGCCTGACCGTGCTCGCCGCCTTCGCGAGCCTGGGACTCCCCGCCCTGGCGGGATTCGTCGCCGAATTCCAAATCTTCGTCGGAGCGGTCGCCGTCTACCCGGCGCTGGCCGTCGTCGGCCTGGTGGGGATCGTCATCACGGCCGCGCTCTTCTTGCGCATGCTCCAAAAGCTCTTCCTCGGACCCCTCCCAATCCGCTGGGCGGACTTCCGCGAACTCGGTCGCGTCGAGATCTTGGCGCTTGGCGCACTTCTTGCGGTCGTCGTCGTCATCGGGGTCATCCCGGCCTGGCTGCTGAATGTCGTCGATAGTTTCGCTGGACCGCTTGTGGGGCGCGGATGAGCGAGGGAGGGAGTACAGGGCTGGCCGCCTGGCTTCTTGATGCGGAGCCTGCATGGCGAGCCGGGGCGGCCGGTAATCCAGATGTTCGTTCACACTTCGCCGGCCAGGCCCAGGTGGACCATGAGGAAATCGACATGGCCTCAATGGCCGCGGACGTCATCCCCGAGATCATTCTTGTCGTCGGTGGAGTGGTGGTTCTCCTCTACGTGCTCTTCGCCCCGCGGCGCCTACAGGCCGGCGCAGCGTTGTTGGCTTTAGGGGCCGTCACGGCCGCGGGCGTTGTCAGTATCGCAATGCTCTGGGGGCCGGAGCAGCTCACGTTCACGGACACATATGCACGCGACTACGCGGCCGTTTGGTCCAAGCTGATAATCCTTGCGGGGACTGCCGTGGTCATCGGGCTTTCGGTGCCGTGGTTCAAGGGTGATCCGCGCCACGGTGAGTACTACACCATCCTCCTTTTTTCCTCCCTCGGCGCCATCCTCCTTGCTGCGGCCAGCGACCTCAAGGAGTTCCTGATGGCGATGGTACTTTCGTCCGCCACGGGCTTCGTACTTGTCGCTTACCACCGCCGCTCGTCGCCGGCCTCCGAGGCAGCGATCAAGTACTACTTGCTGGGCGCCTTCACAAGCGCGGCCACGCTGGTCGGCGTGGCTTACCTGTTTGGTTTGGCAGGATCCACCACGCTTTCCGGCCTCCGGGCGGGGCTACCAGGCAGCGGGACCAACCTTGCGGTGATCGTTGGCGTAGCCCTGGTCGTCCTCGCGCTGGCGTTCAAGATCGGAGCGGTGCCCGCACATGCCTGGATGCCCGATGTGGCCCAGGGAGCGCCGGCGCCGGTGGCCGCCTTCGTGACGTCAATCCCCAAGGTGGGAGGCTTCCTCTTTCTCGCGCGCTTTGTGCTCGCTCTGTCGCCCGGCAGCATCGAGTGGCGGCCACTCATCGCCATTCTCGCGGCCGTCACGATGACGCTCGGGAACCTTGCAGCCCTCTCGCAGGACGACGTCCGCCGGCTGCTGGGCTGGTCTGCGGTCTCCCAGACCGGCTACGGCCTTATGGCGATCGTTGCGTTGGAACGCAGCGCCCTCGCTCTGCCCTCGCTGCTTTTCTTCCTCCTCGCCTACGTTCTCAGCAACGTAGCCGCGTTCGGGGTGGTCAGCGAGTTGAGGGGGCGCTCCGAGCTTGCCGCGTATAACGGCCTCGCGAAGTCTCGGCCCTGGCTCGCAGGCGCCCTGACGGTCGCTTTCTTGTCATTCATCGGGGTCCCGCCGCTGGCCGGATTCTTCGCGAAATTGGTGCTCTTCGGCGCTGCGATCGAGGCTGGATACGCATGGTTGGCGGTGTTGGCTGCCGTAAACACCGTCGTGTCGATCGCGTACTACGCCCGGGTCCTAGCCCCGGCGTACTTCGGAGAACTCGCGAGCCCAATGCCAGTGCTGGGCCGGTGGGCTGCTGCCGCGACACTGGCATCAGCCGCCGCTGTGATCGTCGTTGGCATCGCTGCGGAGCCGTTCCTCCGAGCCTTCGCCGAAGCTTCCCTCCTGCCGAACTGAATGCGCACGCGGAGAGTCGGACGTTCAGGGGACGATAATCGCCCGAGTACCAGCGGCTGCTCGTTTACGTTCTGCGCTGGTTTCTCGACCACGTGACAACCGCTATTAATGGAAAGATAACTAGCTCAAAATCGAGTCCACCAGGATCCACCTGGCTGGCCGGAGGCAGAATATGGCGCGAATGAAGCGCATTGGCGTGCTCACAAGCGGTGGCGACGCATCGGGAATGAACGCCGCGATCCGGTCAGTGGTACGGACAGCCATCCACGCCGGGAGCGAGGTTTTCGGCGTCCGTCACGGCTATCGCGGGCTCGTCTCCGGCGACTTTATCCCGTTGGGCGTTCGCGACGTAAGCGGTGTGATTCACCGCGGAGGAACGATACTGGGAACCGCAAGATGTCCAGAATTCCAGTTCCCCACAACCCGCGCTGGCGCCATTGAGCAGCTCGTTGCCCAGGGCATCGAAGGCTTGGTGGTGATCGGCGGGAACGGCTCACAGACGGGGGCCTGGGAGCTCGCGCGCTCAGGCTTCCCAGTCGTTGGTGTAGCCTCGACGATTGACAACGACCTCGTGGGAACCGATATCACAATCGGCGTGGACACAGCACTTGCAGTTGCCGTGGAGGCGATTGACCGAATAAGAGTCACGGCAACTTCCCACGAGCGTGCATTTCTCGTCGAGGTCATGGGACGGCAATGTGGCTACCTCGCCCTCATGGCCGGGATCGCGGGCGGCGCGGAGGTCGTGGTTGTCCCCGAGGCCGAGACGGACCCCGAAGAGGTGGCCCGCGAACTTAGCGATTGTTACGACCGCGGGAAGGGTCACGCCATTGTTGTGGTGGCCGAGGGCTCGAACTTTAACGCTACCCGGCTCGCTGAGTACTTCCGCGAGCACGAGGAACGCCTGGGCTTTGAGCTGCGCGTGACGATCCTCGGCCACTCGCAACGGGGCGGGACGCCAAGCCCCTTTGATCGCCTGCTTGGCACGCGGCTGGGTGCGGCAGCCGTGGATGGGTTGCTCGCCGGGCGGCACGGTGTTCTCGCAGGTTGGGTTAACGGCAATGGAGCGATGACGCCACTTGACGAGGTGGTTGGGAGGACCAGAGGTATCGACCTCGAGTTGCTCAAGATGGTGCGCATACTCGCAAGGTGATCGCCGCCGCCGTTCCAGCGTCGTCGATACCAGCCCCGTTGTGGATTTCTCGGTTCACCAGTCGATCTTGGCAGTGCACCAGGTTGTGTGGCCCACCTCTAAGCAGATGGTCCAGTCCACTGTCTGATGATCAAACTTCTTCGTCCGCAATGTTCGCCATGGGGAAGGTTACCTTGAAAGTGGAACCAGCGCCGGACAGGCTTCGGACCTCGATAGTCCCTCCTAGCGCCGAAACAAGGTCGCGGCTGATGGCGAGACCCAGTCCGCGCCCGGACGACTCTACCTGTTGCGCCGCGGATGTTCGATAGAATCGCTCGAAGATACGTTGCTGGTCCTGCTCGGATATACCAATGCCCGTATCTGCGATTTCCACAGTAAGCCGCGCACCTTCGTTGCTGGTCTTCACACTGATAGCCCCTCCCTCTGGAGTGTAGCGAACAGCGTTAGAGAGGAGATTAGTGAAGATAGATTGAACGGCGTTTCCATCGCCGATGACGTAAGGGACTTTCGCGGAATCTTCCTCGGTCAGTTGAATCCCTTTCTCGGAAGCACTTGTCTGCGCCCAGCGAACGACGCGGTGCAAGCGGTGCAGCAGATGTAGCGGGACAAGCTCAAGTTCTCGTTGCTCGCTACGGCTTGAGGCAAGCAACTCTTCTCGCAGGGCCAGCATCCACTCGACCGCGACCTCGACGTCGTCCTCGCGTTGCGAGAGTTCCTCCGACCAGATGTGTTGCTGCTCCAGGAACCGACGGATCGCAGCGACATTGCCCTTGACCACGGTGAGAGGGCTGCCCAGGTCGTGAACGACGCGCGTCAGCAGATCAATCTGTGCCTTGTCGGCGCGGTCGGCTCTCCTCGCGATGGAGCGATCAAGCGTAGCGGTGGGGCTAGTCGCTGCCAGCGATCGAGCGGGAATGGTCTTGCACGTCACCAGTCACCCCTTCGGCAATCACGATCTCCTGGGCTCTTCCCGAAGTGAACTCGAGGCCGAGGTCTGGCAATAGGGCCACTGGTCCCTTTGTGGCGGGCCGTTCGGGCCAACCGCCCTTGGGGCCGGAGGGACCGATCCAGGCAATCGCCAACGGGTGCCGATTTGCGTGTTCCGGGATTGACATCCGGCACCTCACCAAAGGCATTGACGACTAGGTCGTCGGTCTTTGGGGGTCGACTTACCGCAGCAGGTTCCGCTGGAATCGAGTCTCGGTTTCTTGCTCACGAGACTGCCGAGCCCCATGGAGCGTCGGGCCATCAAGTCTCAGGAAGTGTGGTTTCGCGAACCGGCGTGTTCTTGAAGTCTGGGGCCTGCTGTTTCGAGATTTGTTAACGCGGCAGGTCTGGCGGTCAGCCAACGCGTCAGCCATCGACCCGAAGGGCAACGCGGCTCACATGGATCCGAGCCTTTGCAGAACCAGGTTCGCCTGTTCCATGCAGCCTAGCACGGTGGGCAGAACGACAGAGTCGGAGTGCTCCGGCCCGGAGAGCGGTTCGAACGAGACGCGCTGCGAACAATAGGTTTCCCACCTCCCGTCTGACCACGGGTCGCCTCCGCGGGCCTCCCTGCCGGCTAGCCGCGCCCGCACGACATGCTCCGGAGCGTCGCATTCCACGAAGAGAGATCTCGCGCCGAGGCGCCCGGCCAGCTCTCGCAAGACTTCGCGGTCGGCCCGCCGGCGGTAGGTCGCGTCGAGGATCACCCACTGGCCCCGGCTGAGCGCGGCCTCCGCCTGCTCAACAAGCTGTTGGTAGACGGCCCGGTTCATCTCAGGCGAGTACAGTCCTTCGTTGGCGGGCAGATAGCGGTGAAGGTTCGGACCAAGGCCAGCGAGCCGTTTGCGTGTCTCGTCCGCGCTGATCACGCTCGCTGGCAACACGGCCGAAAGCAGGCGCGCTGCCGTCGTCTTGCCGGTACCTGTGAGGCCCCCAACCGCGACCAACCAGGGCCTTTCGTCGCCCCGGCCAAAGCGAAGCGCGGCATACAGGTATCGTGCTGCCTCCAGGCGAGCAGAATCGCGCTCCCCTACGCTGAACTCCGGCTCACCGGCCCGCACGAGCGCCACCTTGCACCGTACCGTCGCGCGGTAGGCCTTGTAGAACGGCATCCACGTAGCGATGTCGTCGCCGCTGGCAAGCTTATATTCGTCAACAAGGGCGCGAGCCAGGGGAGCGAACCCAGACGCCGCGAGGTCCATCGCCAGAAACGCGAGGTCGAGCGCGACATCGCCGAAGCGGAAGCGCGAGCAGAATTCGATGCAGTCGATGATCTGAACTGCTTCGCCCTCGAAATAGACGTGCTCACAACGGAGGTCCCCGTGGCCGTCCCTGATCTTCCCCCCAGCCACGCGAGCCGCGAGCGCCGCTTTATGAGTGCCAAGGAAGTCCCGCATGAATTGGCCAACCTCTTCGCCCATCGGTCGAACAAGCACGCGGCCTGCGGGAGAATCGAGGCTGGCCAAATTCTCGCGGGCGTTGCGCCAGAGAAGAGCCGCGCGGCCGTAACGTCCTGGGGCTGGCGCCGCGGCCGCGTGGAACTCGGCAACGCGCCGCGCCACCGTCCGAACTTCCCTCTCGCCTGCCTCGCCGGATGCCACCCGGGCAGCGAGTGACCTCTCATCCGGAAGCCGCCGCATGTGCACCAGGTAGTCGAATGCCGGGCCGCGGTCAGCGAAGGTGAGGCGGCCATCAGTCGCTCGCACCAATCGTTTCACGCCAAGGTAGACCGAAGGTGCCAACCGGCGGTTGAGGTCGACTTCGCGTCTCGCCATCAGGGCTCGCCTGCGAGGGGTTGAGTAGTCCAAGAATCCCAAGTCCACAGGTTTCTTGAGCTTGTAAACGTCAGTTGGCGTGAGGAAGACGATCGACGCGTGTGTCTGCCGCACTTCGATGAGTCCGGGATCGCAGCCGAAGAGGCCCGAACTCTTCAGCTCGGCCACCAGTTGCGACACGTCCTGCCTTCGCTCGACGCCGGATTGGCTAACAGTCATTTCACGCCAGCCTGCATCGGACCACGCCGAGTGGGCAGGTACGCCCGGCCCGTTGTACCACGTCCAATGGGCCGTAACTCGCTGTCCGGCAACCCCGTACAGGCGAGGCGTCCGTTCGCCGTGCGCAAGAGCAGTTCCTGGAGACACCCACGCCGCTGATTCCGGGCCAAATGGCCAGCTTGATCGGGCCCGTTCGCACCTATTCAGGAAACGTGCGTCGGCTCACGCTTTTAGGGACGGCCATCACATCTCGCTATTTCGGCCGCCCCAAGGAGATTGAGATGGTCACGACGCTACGAAAATCGTCGAACAAAACCACCGCCGTTGCGATGAAGGCTCTTGTCTACCATGGACCGGGACGGTCTGCCTGGGAGGACAAACCCAGGCCGCATATCGAGAACCCTACCGATGCGATCGTCAGGGTTAACAAGACGACGATCTGTGGCACGGATTTGCATATTCTCAAAGGAGATGTGCCCTCTGTCACTGATGGCCGGATTCTCGGTCACGAAGGTACAGGCACTGTCGAGGAGGTCGGACCGGGAGTCTCGAGGTTTACTATCGGGGCTCGCGTTCTCATCTCTTGCATAACCGCCTGCGGCGTGTGCGAGTACTGCAAGCGGGCGATGTACTCCCATTGCAGCACCGGTGGCTGGATTCTGGGAAACACCATCGATGGGACTCAGGCGGAGTACGTCAGAATTCCGCATGCGGACATGAGCCTCCACGAGATTCCAACGGGCGCGGACGAAGACGCGATGGTGATGCTGAGCGACATTCTCCCCACGGGCCTTGAATGCGGTGTGCTCAATGGCCAGGTCAAGCCGGGCGACACCGTGGCAATAGTCGGCTCCGGGCCAATCGGGCTCGCCGCACTCCTAACCGCCCAGTTTTACTCTCCGTCCGAGATCATCATGATCGATCTGGACGATAGCCGGCTTGCGGTCGCCAAGAAGCTGGGGGCCACCAGGACGGTGAACAGCACGGACGGCAAAGCGGCCCAGGTGGTCTCCGAACTGACCGCTGGCAGAGGCGTGGACGTTGCGATCGAAGCCGTGGGTGTCCCCGCAACCTTCGATATTTGCCAGGATATCGTCACCGCTGGCGGACATCTGGCAAACATCGGGGTGCACGGGCGCAGCGTCGAACTCCACATGGAAAGGCTCTGGTCCCACAACATTGTTCTGACTACGAGACTCGTGGACGCGTCTACGGTTCCGGTGCTACTGAAGATGGTCACATCGGGGAAAATCAAACCCGGCGCTCTCATCAGCCACCACTTCAAACTGGCTGATATTGAACAGGCCTACGAGACCTTCGGGAACGCCGCGAAGACTGGTGCGTTGAAGGTGATCCTCGAGAGTACCTAGGGCGCGCGCAGGCACATTCGAGTCGGGCGGGGCCGTCCAACGAGCGGGTCGTTCAACTGAGAGCCCCGCCTCTACTAAAGGCGCCGGAGGTGAGGCTAGGCTCGACTACCCATCTATCCAGGCCAAAGGAGGAAGCAGTGAAACGAACCTACGGTCTCGATGAGGCCCGCGGTGTCGCGGAGAGCCTGAGGATCGACTTCGCAAACTCAGGGTTCAACTTGGCGCAGTTCCGGGCTGGGTTAAATGTCGAAGCAGAGCATGGAGCGGTCGATCCTACGACCAACATCACCAACGATGATCCGCTGTCCACAGGCAAGATTGCGCTCGCACACCTCAACGAGCTACCTGACTACTACGGCCGGCTCAAGAAAATGGAGACCGATGCCGATCCTCCGGCAACGCCTCAGGTCTCGTCGATGAAGTCTGACAAGAGCCAGAAGTGGCGGCTCGCCACGGGATTGCTGATTGGCCTGGCAGTTCTCGTCGCCGGAGTCGTCTCTGCGCGGTTCTTCCGCAAGGCCAGAGCAATGACCACACGATAGGACATCGCGGAGGGCCGGAGTTGAGTGCGTACCAAGAGATGTAGGGGTGAGGTACCATCGGCGGGATGAAGTCGCCGGTTGATGGTGTAGAGGCGGGCCCGATGACTGATCCCCCATCGAAGACACGGCAGATCGAGCGGAGCTTGCTTCGTCCCCTGACATGGTTCGATCGCGAACTCGTGGCCACCTCCCGGGCGGCGCGCAAAGGGGTGCGAGGCCTGGGGCCCGGTCTGATAACCGGTGTGGCGGATGATGACCCATCCGGCATTTCGACCTACACCGTCACGGGCGCCTCGCTGGGCTACCAGTTGCTCTGGACCAGCCCGGCCACATTGCCGATGAACATCGCGGTGCAATCCGTGTGCGCGCGAATCGGCATCGTCACCGGAAAGGGACTGGCGACGGTGATCGCCGAACGGTACGGCCGGAGGCTGCTCTACCCGGTCGTCGTCCTGCTGGTGGTGGCGAACGTCGTGAACGTGGGAGCGGACATCGGCGCAATCGCGGCCGCTATCGAGCTACTGTCCGGCGCGCCGGCAATCCTTCTTGTGGCGCCGGTTGGAATCGCCGTCGCGCTGCTCGAAGTGCTTATCCCCTACACGCGGTTTGTGCGGTATTTGAAGGTGCTGACGCTGGTCATTTTTGCGTACGTTGTCGGGGCATTCTTCGCGCACCCGGATTGGGGCGAGGCGGCACGATCGACCCTGGTGCCGCGCGTGACGCCGGATCGGGAAGTGCTGGCGACGATCGTGGCGATCCTCGGGACCACCATTTCGCCCTACCTCTTCTTCTGGCAGGCGTCGGCGGAGGTGGAGGAGGAAGGGGCGCACGGCATAAACGCTCCAACGCTGTCGCGGAGCCAGATGCAGGAACTACTGCGCGCCTGCCATTTCGACGTCTTCACCGGGATGGTGATGGCCAATGTGGGCTTCTACTTCGTGGTCCTTACCTCTGCGGCGGCACTCAACGCCTCAGGAAATACCGAGATCTCAACGGCAGCCGAAGCAGCCAACGCCCTCCGGCCGCTCGCTGGAGACGCCGCGTCCCTCCTCTTCGCGCTCGGGATTATCGGTACAGGGCTGCTCGCAATCCCTGTGCTCGCCGGGTCGTCCGCGTACGCCACGGCCGAGCTCTTCGGCTGGCGCGAAGGCCTCAGTACCACGTTCAAGCAGGCGCCCCAGTTTTATGGCGTGATCGGTGCTGCTACCCTCGTTGGCATTGGGATGAACTTCGCCGGTGTCGGCGAAATCCGCGCGCTGTTCGTTGCAGCGGTCGTCAACGGAGTCACTGCCCCCATCCTGCTCGTCGTGATCATGCTCGCTGCGGGCGACCGCAAGGTGCTCGGAGATTTCGTCCCGGGACGGCTGCTGCTCGGGCTCGGTTGGCTGACGGCGGTCGTGATGGCTGTAGCGGCGACTGCCATGTTTGCGACGTTGTGGTGAGGCGGGTGTTGCCTCGGCGTGCCAACTCCTCCTCGTCAGTTGGCAGAACTTGGGATCCGGCGTCTAACGGGGGCGATGGGCGGCGTCTCCCACGCTGTCAGCTACCGAGTCGCTAGACCGGCGTAGCGGTTGACTCCCGGTCGAGCGACGAATAGAGCTCCTCCTCCTGCGCCACGTTCAGCCGCAACACCGTGTGCAGCGCGTAGAGCATGCGGGTGAGGTCAACAAGATCAGCAGCGTCGGGGCCCATCGGCCCGAGCATCTCTGTCAAACGTTCGAACGCGTGCGCGAGATGAAAGATCTCCTGGTGGGTGCGGCTCATAGCGGCAAGCGGGTCGTCACCCTGCATGGTCGCGGCGATTCCTGTGTACACCTGCCGTTCGTCAGCGCGTTCGTGAGCGAGCAACTCTCGCATCGTGCCGCGGGCGGTGGCGAGCTGTGAGCCCACCTCCGAAGACGGCAGCTCGTGCATCGAGTCGGCAAGCTCTCGCAACGAGTCGATGCGAGGGAGCAATTCGCGGTGCTCCTGGCGGAGGGCGTTGGCCGTTTCAAACGGCAGGGATGGCCGGGCTGGTTTCCGTCCGCCGCCCAGGGCGCGAAGCGCATTGAGAATGGCGACGACGTCGATACCCTCTTGGATGACCGCCCCGGCGACGGGAGACAAGAGTCCGAAGGTGGCCATGCCCATCGCCCCAAAAGAGAGCGCCATTCCCAGGATCATGCTCTGGATGGCGATGGAGCGGGACCGCTGCGCGATCTCGATCGCCTCAACGAGCCGGTCGAGACGATCCACCACGAGGACCACGTCGGCCGCCTCGGACGACGAAGTAGCGCCTCGTGCACCCATGGCTATGCCGACGTCCGCCGTCGCGAGCGCTGGCGCATCGTTGATCCCGTCGCCCACCATCAGGGTGACGCGCTCCTGCTGCGAGCGGTGCACCGCCTCGACCTTTTCCTCGGGTGCGAGGCCCGCCATCACCCGATCGACGCCGATTGCCGCGCCCACCGACTCCGCTATCGCCGCGTGGTCGCCGGTTAGCATTACCGTCTCGACGATCCCCATCCGTTTGAGGCGCCGAAGCACGCGAGGGGCATCGGGGCGAATTGGGTCATCGAAGACAAAAGCGCCAGCTACCTGGTCATCGACCGCGGCGAAAACGACCGAGCCCTCATCGCGCATGACGTGGCGCTGAAACTGGCGGTGTACATCCGAAGCACTTTCAGGCCCCGCGATCCAGGCGAAGTTCCCCAGCCGTACGCGGTGACCATCCACCAGACCAGAGATGCCGGACCCGGCCGTTTCAGCCACTTCGGTGGGAAGGACGAGGTTCGCTCCCCGTTCCCGAGCCGTTGTCACGAGCGCACTCGCGAGCACGTGGGAGGACATCTGATCGAGCGAGGCTCCGAACCGCAGCAGTTCAGCCTCGGTCCAGGTGCGTCCCAAGAGCAGTGCGCGGCGGACGCGGGGCGCACCCATGGTGATCGTGCCGGTCTTGTCCATATAGAGGGCTTTCGCTCGACCGAGGGTTTCGATCGCCGCGCCACCCTTGATGACGATCCCGCGCTTGGCCGCCCGCGACACGCCCGACACGATGGCGACCGGCGCTGCGAGCAGCAGAGGACACGGGGTGGCGACGACGAGCACTGCGAGGGCACGGACCGGATCACCGGAGATGGCCCAGGCGGCGCCGGACATTGCGAGCGCTACCGGGACAAAGAGCCGGGCGTAGCGGTCGGCGAGGCGAACGAGCGGTGCGCTCGACTTCTGTGCTTCCTCGACCATCCGCACGATACCTGCATAGGTACTTCCGGCGGCATTCGCCAGGGCACGCATTTGGAAGGATGAGCCGGCGTTGGCGGTCCCGCTTCGCACCTGGTCGCCGATTTCGCGCTCGACCAGGCGAGACTCGCCGGTCAGCGCAGACTCATCCAGGACGGCTGGGCCTGCCATCACGAGACCATCGACGGGAAGCACATCCCCTTCCTTCACGATGAGGAGGTCGCCTGCTTCGACAGCATCAACTGAAATGGTTTCCAGTGTCCCCTGGCGAAGACGATGGGCGGTGCGCGGCGCACGCTTGAGCAGCGCGGATAACTCTCGCTCCGCGCGGTTGGCCGCATACTCTTCCAGGGCCCGCCCGGTAGCGAGCATCAGGCCGATGACCGCTCCAGCGAGATACTCGCCGAGCACGACTGCACCGATGATCGCCATGACGGCGATCACGTCGATTCCGCCCGAGCGCCGGACCAGGTCCCGGACCATGCTCACCACCACCGGGACGAGAGCTAGCAGAGACGTGGCCGCCCAGACGCCGTCGGCAGCGGCGGGGAAGCCAACGGCCCACAGCACGACGCCGCCCGAAAGGCCGGCGAGGCAGCCAAATAGCAACACCGCCGTTTGCTTGCGAGCGGCTGTTCCTTTCATCACAAGGTGCGTCTCCCATCCCGGTTCGCCCGTGCCAGCCCCAACCTGTCTCTAAGAACCCTGTCTCTAAGAACGCTTCGAGTGGCGAGGCCGTCTTCCTCGCCCCGGTGCTCCACGGACTGCCTCAATGAGTGTGCAAGCTGGTCACTTCGTCGCGATGGCCGCATCCCTAAGCAGAAGTCTGAACTCCCAAGGGAGCTCGTCGCTTGTGTCCCTTCAGCCATCCTGGCCGATCGGGAGTGCTTCCACGTGTTCGACCGATAGGAGCGCAACCATTGAGCGTCTGCGTCGAAGGCTGCGAGGACCATGTTCCCAGCGTGATTCACCCGGCCACTTGTCTTGAACTGCCGAAAGAGCCCTCTTTTCGGGCTGATGGTCGCTACGCGCGTTGCACCGAGGCCCCTTCCCAACCGCTTACTCGGCCGCGGCAGCCGGGACAGAGCTGCCCCGCATGCGCGTAAGGGTCTCGGTAACCATCGCGAAAATAGTGCCTTCCGGGTAGACGCCAGACTTGTCTGGGACGCCCGCTGGGATTCCGGTGAGCAGCTCAAGGCCCTCCTCTACCCGCCGCACCGCCCAGACGTGGAACGAACCCGCGGTCACGGCATCCACAATCTCGGCACGAAGGGTGAGGTCCAACCGGTTCGTCACCGGGATGATTACGCCCTGTTCGCCGGTCAGCCCTGCATTGTTGCAAACATCGAAGAACCCCTCGACTTTCTCCGTCACCCCTCCCACAGCCTGGACGTTGCCGAACTGGTCGATGCTCCCAGTCACTGCGATGTCCTGCCGGACGGGCACGTTAGCGAGCGAAGTGAGGATTGCGTAGAGTTCAGCCGACGAGGCGCTGTCGCCCTCGACATCGCCGTAACTTTGTTCGAAGGTCAGGCTCGCATTGAAGGCGAGTGGCTCCGAGTGGGCGAAAGTGCCGTTCAAGAATCCGTCCAGGACGAGCACCCCCTTTGTGTGGATCGCGCCGCTGCGTTCTGTCTCCCGCTCGATGGCGACCACGCCACGGCGGCCAACGCCAGTGCGGCAGGTGATGCGTGTCGGCGCCCCGAAGGCCTGCGAACCGGTGCTGAACACCGCGAGGCCATTGATCTGCCCGACCACGCTGCCCTTCGTTTCGACATGAAGGGTACCTTCGGCGATCATCCGTCGAATCCGGTCTGGCAGCAGCGACGAACGGCGCTCGCGGGCGGCGACGGCCTGTCGCACATGGTCTGCGCTCACCGCAGCCGCCCCAGCAACGCTGGTGAACTGATCGGCTTCCTGACAGAGGCCGGCGATGAGACCGAGCTGCGTCGAGAGCCGATCCTGGCGGCCCGCAAGACGGCTGCCGAAGTGCAGCACCTCAATTATCGCATCGGCGTCGAACCGATGGAGGGCGCACCGCGCGACAGTCTGATCGACGAAGCCGTGGTAGATGGCCATCGCCTCACCGTCCGCCACAGTGTCCGGATCGAACTCCGCGCGGATGCGAAACAGGTCGGCGAAATCCGGATCGACTGCGTCAAGCAACGCGAACAGCTGGGGAGGCCCAATCAGGATGACCTTCACGTCCAGTGGGATGCCCTCGGGAAGAAGGTTCACTACGGGGAATTGCATCCCCTCGCTAACGTCGTCAAACCGAATTTCGCGCGTTTTCAGTGCGAGCTTGAGCTTGGGCCAGGAACGCGGGTCGGAGAAGAGCTCCTGCGCCTGGAGAATGAGGTACCCGCCGTTGGCGAGGTGGAGCGCCCCCGCGCGGACGTGGATAAAGTCCGTCACAAGTGCGCCGAATTGGTTCTCGAATTCAATCCGCCCAAACAGGTCCAAGTAGGAAGCATGGCGTTCATCGATTACTGGCGCGCCCAGCGCTCGCTCGGCGCCGTGGCTGACGAAGAGGTTTACCGCGTAGCGCTGTAGAAGCGCCTCTCGCTGCCTCTCCAACTGCTGCATGACTTGGGGAGGGGTCGTCTCTGCGGGTGCGGCAGAGAACCGTTTGTAGGTGTCTAGGTTGGCAACAATGTCGGCCTCAATCGCCGCGAAATGGGGCGTGAGCCCAAAATCGCCGAACCGCTGGCTCAGACCATCAAGGATCGGGCCAACCACAAACCGCGTCACCTCGCGGTCGAGCGCAAGGATTTGCTCGCGCGCTTCGAGATCATGTTGCCGGAGCTCGCGTAGCGTTGTCGCGATTGCTTCCTGGACCTGCTGGTTCCGCTCCTCCAATATGCTCTGCTGCTTCGCGGGCAGGGCGGCGAACTCATCGCCCGTCAGGGGCTGGCCGCTCTCGCCGACCGCTGCACTCATCCACCCCATCGGCGTGGGATTGACTACAAAGCCGACGGACTGGGCGGTCTGGGAGAGTGCCTTCAGGGCCGCGTCGCGCTTCTCCGCCACGGGTGCGAGCGCCGCGTGGCTTCGAGTTTCGTAGGTGTCGCTCGCGAATGCGGCGGGTAGCGCGTTCCGGCAAGCCTCTATCAGGCTCGCCAGTTCGCGCTCCAAGTCGTCGCCCATGCCCGGCGCCACACTAATCGCCCTGGGCTGGCGCGGGTCTGCAAAGTTGAACACGTAGACCCAATCCGGCACCGGAGGGACCGCGGCGGCGGCTGGGTCTACGTGTTCACGGACCAGCCGGTTCCGGCCTGACGAGGTCGCGCCTGAGACGGCCACGTTGTACTCGGGGGCGTGCATTGAGAGACCAAAGGCGAGCGCTTCGCGAGCGCGATCCTGGCCCGCGATCCCGTGCACTTCGGGGATCGTTGACGCGTCAAAGGCGAACGCTGCGCGGAGCTGTTCAGGGCGAAGGCGCAAACGTTCTAGCAAGGCGTCGTTCGACGAGCTATCTTCGCTGGTCACTCAGGCTTCTACCTCGACGCCGTCTTCCACGACCGGGATGACAAGCAGGGGCCGGTGGAGCGAGTGCATCGCGCGATCGGTCTGACTGCCGAGTGTGATCCGTCGAGCGAATCCCTTTCCGTGCGAGGCCATGACTACCAGGACTGCGTTCTCCTGGCGGGCGACGCGGTCAATCGCATCCACTGCGGGGCTCAGCAGGCAATAGGTAAGTTCACCCGCCCTGGCCGTTTGGTTAAGATACGCTTGAGCGGCCTCCTCGATCAGCGTGACGAGGTCAACGGAATAGGTCATGAACTCGGAGCCTGCTCCGGCGAGCAGACTGTAGGCACGGACGAGGGCGAGCCGCGCCCCGAGCTTCGCTCCGATCTCCCTCGCCGCCTCCAGCCCAGCCTCAGCGATTGTGGAGCCATCCAAACCGACCACGATGGTCCCGTTGGCGAGCGGCGCGTTCCCTTCCGCCGGAACAATGAGGACAGGGACGGAAGACCCACGAACGACTCGGTCAGCCACGCTGCCGAGCACCCCGCGGAACCCGCCGCGACCGCGGCTGGCGATCACGATCAGCCGCGCGCCGATCGCCGCGTCAAGGATGGTCCGTGCAATGGGGCCAGGGTGGACCTCAACCTCCCGCACCGTACCGGTCGCGTCCACGGTCTTGAGTAGGCCATCGACGTAAGCAGCGAATGCGGCACACGCGTCCCCCCACGGCCGTGGCGATTCGAGCAACAGGTCTTCGTCCAAGACGTGCACAAAACGGATTGGCGCTTCATAGAGGCGAGCCAGCGCAACCGCCACGGGAAGCGCGGCTTCTGCGCGAGTTGAGCCGTCCAGCGGCAAGACGATGGGTCCTGATTCGAACATGGGGCACCTCTCTTCAACGAACTGTGGATAACGACTGTGGATGGAGTATGCAGGAGCGAATTCCCGAACTAAACGGCCCAACGGGCGCGAACATCCGGCCGAACGGCCGCAGCGCGGCACAGGGGCGAGACGGACACTCGTGGAGACTCACAAAGGGGGCCGCAGCCATGCTTCGCGAACTGCCTCTCTCGGAATGCGAGCAGTTGCTCCTGCACAACCGGATTGGCCGGCTCGCGATGCGGGACGCGGAGGGCGCCTACGTTGTACCCATCTCCTACGCATTCGGCGACGGAGTGATCTACGGGCACGCGGCTCCTGGCCGGAAGATTGTGCTCCTGCGGCGCTGGCCGCATGTTGCCCTGTTGGTCGATGAAATCCAGAACTTGGCACGTTGGCGCAGCGTGATAGTGCGCGGCCGTTGGGAGGAGTTGCACGCGGAGGAGGACAAGTTTCGCGCCCGGGCGCTGCTCCTGCGAGCCTTCGAGGGCAGCCTGATGAGCGTCACCGCCGGCCACGGCCACAGGACATCTCTGAGCGACGCGATAATTTTTCGGGTCGTCATCGAAGAGGTCACCGGCCGGTCCGAGCACCTCTAGGCGATGAGAAAGCAGCCACCCACCGTCAGCCCAACTGAGGCGGTCGCCGGCGTCAAAAATGGCGATCGTATCTATCTGCATGGGGGAGCTGCCACGCCGATGGCACTCGTGGAGGCGCTTGTCAGGCGGGGGCCGGAGCTGACCGGTGTCGAACTCGTCCACCTTCATACCGAGGCGCCGGCGCCATACGTCGCGCCTGAACTGCGAGGTCACATCCGCCATAACGCGCTCTTCATCGGCGCGAACGTACGCGGTGCAGTGCAACGCGGGGACGCCGATTACACCCCGGTCTTCCTCTCCGAGATCCCTGAACTCTTCCGTCCGGGCGGCCCACTCCAGCTCGACTTCGCCTTTGTCCAGGTCGCGCCGCCGGACGACCGCGGCAACTACTCCCTGGGCGTATCGGTCGATTGTGCCATGGCTGCGGTTGAGCAGGCTCGCGTTGTGGTTGCCCAGGTTAACCGCCGCATGCCGAGAACTGTAGGCTCCACCCTTCCCTGCGACTCCATCACGTGGGCGGTGGAAGAAGACCGCGAACTGTGCGAGCCCGAAGTAGTCCCGATGACGCCGGAAGCGGTCGCCATCGGCAAGACTGTCGCGGGACTCATCCCCAATGGAGCAACGCTCCAGCTGGGTATTGGCGCCATCCCCAACGCCGTGCTGACCCAACTCGGGGCGCATAAAGACCTGGGCGTACATACCGAAATGTTTAGCGACGGGCGGGTCGCCTTGATCGAATCAGGGGTCGTCAATGGCCGGCTGAAAACACTGCACAATGGCGTCGCCGTGACCGCCTTCGTCATCGGGAGCCGGCGGCTCTACGACTTTGTCGATGGGAATTGGGGCTTGGAGTTCCTCCCCGCGGACTACACGAACGACGTGAACATCATCGCGGCACACGACCACATGGTGGCCGTGAACGCAGCGCTTGGCGTGGACCTGACCGGCCAGGTAGCGGCCGATTCGATTGGCCCCAAGTTCTACAGCGGCATCGGCGGGCAGGTGGACTTCATTCGCGGCGCAGCCCGCTCGCGCGGTGGGGTGCCAATCATTGCAATGCCCTCAACTGCGGCGAACGGGACCATCAGCCGCATCTCCGCGGCCTTCCAAGCAGGCGCTGGCGTGGTGACCACACGGGGCGATGTTCATTGGGTGGTCACCGAGTATGGGGCGGTGAACCTCCATGGCAGGACTGTCCGCGATCGCGCGCGCATGCTCATTGACATCGCCCATCCGCGTTTCCGCGCCGCGCTGGAAGAGGAAGCCGGTGCGTTGGGCTACCTCGGCAGCGCTCAGCGCTGAGCGAATCGAACTCAGCCGTCATCTGCGCCTGGAAATGCCGTCTATCCGCGCGATTTGGAACCAACCGCACGTGACCGGACCTCTTCCCGTGCTGCTCGCATGAGCGGGTGAATTTGCAGCGTACGCGGATTCGGAAACCGGATATCCCCGCGGAGGTCCAGCTACCGCTTTGATGCGGACGGCGAGCGGGACTCGCCATGCTCGACGCGGGGATGACGGAACGGCAGGTGCAGTGACCACTCGCGCCCGCCCGCGGCTATCTCGCGCCGCTCGAACACCCACGCGGCGAGTCCCAGGAAAATGAAGCCGAACGCCAACAAGCCGCTGGCGCGCACGTAGTCAAAGCCGTGGATGAGCACCCGGGAGGCCTCCGACCAGTAAAACGGGGAGAGCTTCCGAGGCTGTTCGAGAAAATCGGCGGCGGGCGCGATGAGGTTGAGAAAGTAGGTGGCAACGACGATGCCGATGGCGGCAGTGGCGGCCCCTCCCCGTCCCGGGGCGACGGCCGCACAGAGCATCGAAAGTGCGAGGAAGAGGAACGTGACGGGGAACATGTACGCCACTGACTCGAGGATGCGCCACGAACTGAGGTCGAAATCGACGAAGAGTTTGGCGATAAGAAACCCGGGGTAAGACGAGAGCGTGGCGATGAGGAGGCCTAGCGTGAGTCCCGCCGCTTTGTCTACGAGCAGGCGCCAGCGGCGGATGGGCTGGGCGAGCAGGAGGTCGAGCGTCCCCGCTCCTTCTTCTCCGGCGATGGCGCCGGTGCCGCCGATGATCGCGAGGGTGAGCAGGAGCAGCGGCACCCACGAGAAAAACTCAGCACTGAGGAAACCCTCCGGCGTTGTGATCGAACCCGCTTCGCCGAGAAACGCCTCCATGGCGCTGGGGATCTCGAAGTCTTTGAGCGAATCGCGATACGACGGAAAGATCAGGATGAGCATCAGTGCGATGGCCGCGGACGTGGCGCCAACGAGGATGGCCGCGAGTCGCTGGTCGCGCAGCGACTTCCGGATGAGCCCGAACTTCCTCATCGTCCGGCCTCCTGGTAGTAGCCGAGAAGGACCTCGTCCAGCGTTGGCTGCTCGGTGCGGAGATCGACGACGTGATACGGCCCCAACGCCTTCAATAGGGGATCTACCTCGCCTGAGACTTCGAACTCCAACGTCGCGAAATCGCGCCGCAGTTCGCGGATGCCGGGCAACCGCACCGCCTCGGGCGGGGGCACTGGACCGTCGAAGCTCACCTCGACGTGGCGAATCGATCGGCCCTTCAACGCGCTCACCGGTTCGACGGCGACGAGCCGGCCGGCGCGCAAGATACCGACGCGATCACACACCTGATCGACCTCGCTCATCACATGCGAAGAAAAAAACACCGCTGTTCCCACCGCCGCCCGTTCTCCCAGGATCTCCCAGACAATGCGCTGGACCAGTGGGTCGAGACCAGAGGTCGGTTCATCGAGCAGCAGCACCGGGGGCCGATCGAGGAGGGCGAGGATGATGCCGAGCTTCTGCCTGTTGCCCTTCGAGTAGCTGCGCGTGCGCATGTTCAGATCGATGGTCAAGCGGTCGGCAAGATTATGAACGTAAGTGGGGTCGATGGGGCGCGTACGAAGGCTGGCGATGAGGTCGATGGTTTCGTGGCCGCGCAGGCCGGGCCAGAGCCGCAGGTCGCCAGGGAGGTAGCCCGTGAGGGCACGGGCTTCGGGTGACTGATGGTGGCAATCGATACCGAGGATGCGGGCCGAACCTGACGTCGGCCGGATCAGATCAAGCAATAGCCGGATTGCGGTGCTTTTGCCCGCACCGTTCGGCCCGAGAAAGCCGAAAATTTCCCCTGGTTCGATACAAAGGTCGAGGCCATCGAGCGCGGTTTTACCGGCGTAGGCCTTGGTAAGGCGACTCGTTTCGATAGCGTGGATCACAGTGTGAAGTTTACGGGGGCAGGCGGACGGGCCGACCCGGCCGAGGGGTCCCCGGTTCGGGGACCGTGAGGCCCAACCGAGGCCAACTAAGCGACCGCTACCTTCGTCTTCAGCGGCGCTGTTGGCCGGTATTCCGTTCCGTCACCGCTGGGACACTCCTACCGGCCCCTGCTTCCAAACGGCCCCCGCGATGAGCGAGCGATGCCGGGCAGCGGGTCGTTATCGGAGGGGTCTCTGTGGAGCGGATTCTTAGGGCCGATTGGCCCACTCCCTCGGCGCCTTCCAGCCGTGCCCGGGGGGCCGAGGTTCGGCAACACTTGGGGTGTTCCAACGAGATTTGGTTACACACAGCACCAACACACCAATCCATTTCTGGGAGGCAAGGTCAATGGGAATCTACAAACTGTCCCGTTACCCCAAGACGCTCGCGCTTTCGGGCGGGAAGACGGTCTCCGTACGTCCGATGACAGCGGCAGACGCGCCAGCGTTGCTCGCCTTCTTCCGTTCCATCTCCGAAGAGGAGCGCTACTTCCTCAGAGACAATGTCGCGTCCGAAGCGGTAATCCAGGGTTGGGCGGATCACCTCGACTACGACCGTGCCCTGCCGCTCCTGGCGTTCGATGGTGATCGCGTTTGCGCCGATTCCGTGCTGATCCGCCGTCGAAGTGGTTCTCTAGCGCATGCGGCGGAGATTCGCGTTGTCGTAAGCCCCGAATATCGCAGCAAGGGGCTGGGTTCAGCACTCCTTCGGGAGGTCGTCGATGTTGCTTGGGATGCGGAGCTCGAATGCATCCACGTCGAATTCGTGCGGGACGTGCAAGAGGATGGCCTGAACGCCGTCCGGCTGCTTGGAGGGGTGGAGGCGGGCGTCCAGCGCGAGGCGGTGAAGGATCAGCACGACAATCATCATGACATTGTTTACATGCGCATCCCGCTTGGCCGATGGTGGCAATGGTCTCAGTTCTGAATGACCGGCGCCTGGCCGCTGCGAACGGCGGTCAAACGGCGCCGGGCCAGGTGTGGAGTCATGACATCGTGGCGTCACCATCCAGAGGAATCCGGCGGCGGAACCATAGCGCCACTCTCGCAGAACCGACCACGGAGGTTTCCTATGAAAGCGATCAAGAACGTCCACGACCTGTTGGCGGCGAGCGCCGAGATTGCCGCCGCGGACCAGCCAGAGCCGCCGGTCGTCGCACCCGAAGAACCCCACGACCCGCCCCCCATCAAGCCCGAACGGCCGCTACGCGCACGCCGTCCAAAGGAGGCTGAGGTGCACCCTTCGCAAAAGGAGCTTGGCAAGGAGCACCGCGGCTACTGAGACGCTCCTTGCGACACTCTGAATCGGACATGCTCATGCGGCCCGGCCCGCGGCACCGTACGGCTTGGGACCGGACGGCCGCCCGCTGCACCGTCCACCGCCCTGGGGTGCAGCGACAGCAGTGACGGGCGCGGCGGTGGCGGCGGCGCTGGCTGAGAGTATTGGACTCTGTACTTGGCGCCCTGGTTTGGCTTTTGGTGGAACCCCGGCCACAGGTTCTGCGCACGGTTCGTGCCCATCGGCGTATGGATGTCGCGCCGGTAATTCGGGACCTCCTCTCAGGTCAATCCGGGGTTTCGTCGCAGGCAATATGTTCAGCTTGACCTGGCCAGGATTCCAGGTAACGCCAGAGAGACTACCGCGGCTTTCCGCGAGCTACGCGTCCCGGTTACCGGCGAAGTGAAGCGTCGCGGCCAAGGGCACCAGCACCCAGGCCGCCAGCGCAGCGGAAAGCAGCACCACGCCAGTGCCGCGCCCAACCTCATTCGAGACATACGACCCGAGCGGCCCAAGGACATCCAGGTCCGACTCCAGGCTCATGATCGCGAGGATACGTACGCACTCCACGGGGTTCCCGAGCACCACCAGCAGCAGTGACCGCCCGGAGGACGACACCGTGAGCGCCAGCCCGACGGCCGCCAGGTCATACAAGAGGACAACCAGGAACCACACCACGACAGCGATCGAGAGGGCCTTGAGCCGCCCATCCGAGAACACCGAGATGAACAGGCCGAGGCTCAACATCGCTGCTGCCAGCACCGCCGAGAGGCCCACGAACAACAGGTAGTGATTCACGTCGGTGATCGGGCTGAAGAGGGCCATCACCAGGCCCGCGCCCCCGAAACCAAGGGCTATTGCCATCCATACGGCAATGACCAGCCCGAGGTATTTGCCCAGCACCAATTGGGCCGGCGAAATCGGCTGCGAAAGCAGCGTCGCCAGGGTCCCCCGTTCCCGTTCACCCGCGATGCCGCCAGCACCCAGGATCAGGGCGAGCAGCGGTACGAGTAGCAGACAGAGGTTAATGAGCCCCGCGGTTGTCCTGTTGAATCCCTGGGCGCCGAGATCACCCGAACTGCCCTGGACGATTGAGAGCGTCAGTGCCAGCACGGCGAACGTCCCCGCGAAGGCGAACAGCCAGCGGCCCCGGAACGCGTCCCGGAGCTCTTTGCGGAAAATCACATTCACTTCGTGCATCACGGTCCTCCCGCGGGGGGTGCGTTCTGGAAGGTCGTCCCATCCAGCGGGGAATCTTCGACCCTGATGTCGAGCACTCGGATGCCGGAAACCGCCAGGTGTTCCACCACCCTGGCCTTGTCCATGGCCCGGCAGGCAACAACGAGCCAGTCGCCGGCCTGTTCCACGACCCCTCCGGGGGCGACCTGTTCGATCAGCGGCGCCGCGTCCGGCGTGTGGCCGTTCAGCCGTAAATAGAGGCGGCTCAGCGGCGCGGCAACCATAGCGAAGTCGGACGCCGGCCCCAGGTAGGTGGTTCGTCCGCGGTCCAACACCAGCGCCCGGTCGGCGATATACGGGACATCTTCGAGCCAGTGCGTGGAGAGCAGGATTGCCTTGCCAGCGTCCCGCTGCGCGAGTACCAGTTGACGCAGTTCGAGCCGGGCCGAAATGTCCAGCCCCGCGACCGGCTCATCAAGGATGAGGACCGGGGGGTCAGCAAGCAGCGCCAGCGCGAGTGCCAGCCGCTGCCTCATACCGCCCGAGAGTGCACCCACACGTTTGTCTGCGTGTTCGCCCAGTCCTGCTCTCTCCACGCCTTCCCGCGCTCGCGAAGCATCGACCCGCTTCAGGTCGGCATAGAAGAGTGCGGTTTCGCTCACCGTAAGGTCACTGTGAAGGGCGGGGTTTTGCGGCAGGTAGCCAACCTTCCTCCGCGCATCCCGGCCCGATCGCGCCACGTCAACGCCGTCAACCTTCACCGTGCCCTGGAACTTCACCAGTCCCACCAGGCATTTGATCAACGTCGTCTTTCCCGCCCCGTTGGGGCCGATGACCGCCAGTACCTCGCCCGCCGGGAGGTCAAACGTCACGCCGTCAAGGACGGTCGCGGCTCCATACCGCTTGCCAACCGCGGACGCACTTAGCACACTGCCCATCTTTTCCGCGAGTTCCCGGACGCCAGCCAGAAGACACCCGCCGGCAACGCGACGAGTGCTGCCATCAAGGCCGCGTTCGTGAGCCGCTCCCCTGCCCCGCCGTCGCTCGCCAGCGTCATGGTAGGCGACATCAGAGGGTACGGATCGACGGCGCGAGGCTCGGGGCGATACACCGGGAACCACTTCGCGGCGAGGTCTAGCGCCATCCGGGCTGGAGTGTAGTCGTACGCCCGCAGTGCTGGATTGTCTTGCACCAATCCGTCGTACGCGCCCTGGTATCGGTAGGTCAGGTCGCCGATTCCGTCCCCACCGGCGTCGTAGCCTTCGTAGTCGTCCCAATAATTGCCGCGGCCGTCAAGAGACCAGCGGTTCTTGTGTTCGACGCTCCCGGCGACGGCATCCACCTGGCGGAGGTTTCCCACGAAGCTGTTGCCAGTGAACGTCACATCGGTGGTGGTGAACATGCCGACGGCAGTCTGGTTATAGCCAACCAGGTTTTCGCGGATCAATACGAAGGCTCCGGGCGTGAAGGGAGAACCTTCGAGCGCGATACCAACGCGGTTGTGGTGGATCAGGTTGCCCTCGATCTCCACGTCATCAACATCCTTGAACATGAGGCCGTAGCCCGAGGCAATCGAACGGTTATGGGCGAACTCGTTGCCGATGAACCGCGCTCCCGTTGAATACATCAGCACGCCGCCATTAACGTTGTCGACGAACGTGTTGCCGATCATCTCGTTGTGGCTTGCGTACATAAAGTGAATGCCGTAGCGGGCGCGCGTAACCTTGTTTTCGCGGATCACGTTGTAGTCCGAGAACAGGAGGAGCAAGCCGTCCTTCGCGCGTGTCACGGTGTTCCGCTCAAGCAGATTGCGGTTCGAGTTGTGAAGGTAGATGGCGTTCCCTTGCCGCTCCTGCGAAAAGCCCGGGATGCTCTCAACCGAGTTGTTGGTGATCCTGTTGCTGTCTGCCCCTTCGAGCACGATGCCGTAGAGCACGTCGTGGATACGGTTGGAATCGACGGTGGCGTTCGCCGCCTTGACTCGCACACCCGCTGGCTCGGCAGTCACCTCTGTGCCGGATCCCTGGATAACAAAACCGCGGAGGGTTATCCCCTCCGCGGCGATGACGACGACATCGCCCTTACGTTCACCGTCTATGACAGGCCATCCCTCGCCGATGAGCGTCACCGCTTTGTCGATCACCAGCTGCTCACGGTACGTGCCCGGGCCGATGCGGACGGTGTCGCCAGGGTTGGCACGAGAGATCGCTTCGGCGATGGAACCGCCGCCGGAGGCCTCGGCCGGGCTGGTGGACGGGGTGACGCTGATGAAGACCAGCAGGGCGATGACGGCCGCCGCGGCGCCCGCCTTGCCGGTGTTGTTCCAACTGTCCCGCACGAACCGCACCAGCCACGGGCCGAGCGCCAGCAGAACCACTGCCGCGATCAGGAGCCAGAAGCCACCATTCACCCTGGTGACGCTTTCGAAGTTCATCACCTTCGTCGTGCCGAGCACCTTTGGAGTAAATGGATCGAGTTTCAACGCCGCCTCGGGGTTGATGGTGTGCCCATAGTTGTACAGCCAGTACTGGAGGTCAGCCAGCATGAACAGCGGCAGAGAGGCCGCCGCCAGCACGCTCAGTGCCCGCTGTCTCCGCGTCCGAAACTTGAACGCCCCGTAGAGAATGACGCTCACAATACCTGCTACGCCGAATGGGAAGAGCTTTAACTCAAACACACTGTCGGGCTCAAGCGGCTTGAGGCCCACATAGTGGTTGAGCCCATTCACTTCGGTTATGTCTCCGGTCATTTGGTAGCCGTAGGCCGTAATGAACAGCCCTTTCGGATACTGTGGAGCTACGAGTTCCAGCTTCCAAAGGGGCAGGAACGCCGCTACCACGATGAGGACGCCCGCCACGAACGAGCAGACCGCCCAGAGCCGATCAATGGACCGCTTTGCGGTTCCCGGGACTGCCGCTAGTTGTGCCGGTCGCTGTTCCTGGTCAGCCGCGGCCAGTGTGTTCAACGTCATCCTCTTCGCTCCAGCGATGGGGCAAGGCCCTCCCACCGCGTAATTTGTACCTGGTTTGAGTCTTTCACGATTCGCTGAGCCCCTTCGGTGGTCGCGCTGGCGGCAACGCCATGGGACATGGGCGTGTGGATCGCATCCGAAAGCGCGTACGCTGCCGTGGCCCCGTCCAGCCACGCCTCGGTCGAATAGTCATGCACCCACAACCGCGTACCGGTAGCTGGATTCCGTTCGCTCTGGAGCAGGACCATGCAGCCGATATCATCGAAGTGCGTCTCTCTGCCAGAAGGCTCACGCCACGCCGAGGCGAAGCGCACGTCGCTGATCGTCATGCGGCAACGGGCGCAATTCTCTTGGCCGTAGCGGATGACCGGGTCACCTGTTGCTTTTGATTCGCCTGGGAGGAGTTGGATGCCAGCTACGGCCGCAACGCCGGTGACGCTCGCAGCTCCCAGCAGGCCGAGGAATCCACGCCGTGTGAACATCTCCGTCTCCTTCCAATCCGTGGTTTTGGGTGGGGCTGCGGGTGGAGGGAATCGCCTGTAGCCCCAGTGTAGCGGCCTCTATCAGGCGACCACGAGGAACCAGCCCTGCATCTCCAGGTGCAGCGCCGAGCAGAACTCCGTGCAATACATCGCAAACGAACCCTCGGCATCGGCCGTAAATTCGACTTGCGTGTACTCGCCCGGGTCCAGGCTTACGTTGATGTTGTAGCGCGGGATGGCAAAGCCGTGCGTCGCATCCGGGGTCTTCTCCACGTTGGTGAGATGGAGAATGACTTTGTCGCCCTTGTTCGCACGGATGATGTCCGGCTTGAACTGGCTCCGTTTGACCGACATCCACACTTCCACCGTGGTCCCGCGGCGCTCCTGCCGCTCCGTCCCAGCTTCGACGGCGTTCTTATCGACCTCCATCGTCAGGGGGTTGGTGCCCGGCGGGTAGACTTCCCACGCCTTGATGCGCTCCGCCTTCATGCCCTGGACGTAGTGCGGCTCACCAATGCCGATCGGCGTGTCGGAGAGGATTTCCATCTTCTCCCCGGTAAGGTCCACCAGTTGGAAATTCTGCGGCTTGAGCGTTCCCACCACCGGGAAGCGGTCGATCGACCATTTGTTCAGTGCCACGAGATACTTGCCGTCCGGCTTTACGGTGTCGCCTTCCATCGTCACCAGGTGGCCGATGTTGTAGTTCACCTTCAGCTTGTCTACCAGTTTGAAGGCCTGGTCGCCCTTGAAGTAAGGCTCCCCCAGGGTGAACTTCGCGACGGCGCTATCGAGGAACAGGCTCGTGTAGCCGTGCCCCTTTTCGTCGTATTGCGAGTGCAGCGGGCCGAGGCCCACTTCAACGCGACCGGCGACGCAAGCATCGAACTTGAGGACGGGGACGCCGAAGTCGTCCTTCTTCTCGTAGTTCTTGGCGTCAATTGCCGCCTTGATCTTGTCGAAGCCATAAACCGTCACGTGCGGGTCGAGCTTGCCGCTCACCGTGAGGTAGTTCCCATTCGGGGCCACGTCCACGCCGTGCGGGCTCTTCGGCTCTGGAAGAAGGAACAGGACGCCTTCGGCCGCCGCGACATCGAGAGCGATGACCTTCATCCTGTTAAGCGTCTTCGTCTTCCCCGCCTTGACCAGCTCTTCCGCTTTCTTCCAGTTGATGATGTGCATCATGTCGAAGTCGTTTTTTGATGCGCCGACTTCGAGCGGCTGTCCGCCCTCCGCGTTGCCACCAACCGCCATCTCGGAGTTGTACGAGTTGATGAAAACCCAACCCTCGCTGACGAGCTTGCCCGAATCGGCAAGGTCCTGCGTGTAGGGCGGGAGCTCCACCTGGAAGCTGCGATCCAGTTCCATCCGGCCCGTCTTCTGGTTGATCGCCAGGAACGTCGAGTAGCCGCGCATGAGGTCCTTGTAGTTCGTCAGCGCCGAGGCCGCCTTGGAGCGGTCGGTCAGCGTCGGCGACATCGTGGAGATGTGCACATACTCGCTGTTGGGCGTGACGAAGCAGCCCCCGTGCGACGTGTCAAGATTCGGTACATCGATGATCTGCTTGGCCTTGAAGTCTCGCAGGTCAACCATGCCGATGCGCCCATTCGCCCGGTCGTTGATATAAAGCCATCGCCCGTCGTATTCGCCTTTTGTTTCACTCAACGCCGGATGATGGGTGTCGCCCCACGTCAGCGTGTTGCGAGAGGGCGAGATGGCGCCGCCGACCGCCGTAGTGCCCTCTTTGAGGATGGTGTCGCCGACATCGGCCCCGTAGCCATGTCCCTGCCACGGCTCTGGGGTGAACACCGCGATCACCTTCATCAGCTTCATCGAGGGGACGCCCATGACGAGGACCTGACCGCTGTGCCCGCCGGAACAGAAGAGCATGTGCGTGTCCATATCGGGCTTCCCGGGCGGTACAAAGGTCTTGACCGCTCGGGTGACGTCGTCGGACGTCAATTTGCGATCTTGGGCGACCTTCTGCGCCTGCCCGGAGAGCGAGGTGGCACCGCTTCCCCCGCTGCCCTTGTCACCGTCTCCAAGGGCAACCTTGCCGACGACGCCGCCAACAACCAGACCCGCCCCGCCAATTGCCGCCCCCTGGATCAGTTCTCTCCTGCTAATGGCCATCTCTGTTCCTCTCTCTTCGTCCTATGCCCACTTTTTCGGAAATGATTCTCCGCCCCGCGCGGGCTGGCGTGCAGCCGATTACTGCACGGTGATCGTTCCCACCATGTCTGGCACGTGGTAATCGCACTGGAAGTTGTACGTGCCGGTCTTGGTGAGCTTCACCGTGAACTTGTTTTCAGCACCGGGGCTGACAATGGCGTTGCTCGAAAAGTCCTTGCCGTCCTTCGCCTCGCTCAAAATATGCAAGTTGTGGATGGCGGCGCCGTTGTTCTTCACTTCGATTTCGACGGACTTGCCAGCCGGTATGGTGAACGTCTTCGGCTCGAAAAGGTTGTCCTTCATGGAGATTTTGACAGTCTCAGATGCTTTTTCAGAACCGCCACTTGTGGCTGGCGACGTGGCCCCGGAACCGGGAGTCTTCACCTGGACGCCTTGCGTCGGAACGGCGTTATCCGACCCGCCTCCACAGGCAACAGCCGCGCCGACAACGAGCAGAGCTATGCCTCCAGCGGCAAACAACCTCAGGGATCTATTGATAGACAAATACTTTTCCTCTCCCCGATGCGCGTTTCTGCCTCGGGTTCTGTTGGTGATCGAAACTTCATCTGGCTTTAGCGACCGCATATGACTCCCGGTCACTTCGAATGAGGCTTCGCAGGAGCATTCTTGCGCCCCTCCAATGAGGCTACCGGTGCCGCCTGCCCAGCGTCCGGGCCACAAGGCCCTGCTTTCGTGGCCCAACCGGACGGCGGTCGACTGTGGCCACCAGGCGCACGCTACGACGACCGCTGAGAATGCATGGCGTAGCCCCGCAGGCGCTGTGGTCAGCGCCGACGCCGGAGGCTACGGCAGCGGAGGACGCCGGAAAGACGGGGCGATTGGGCCTGTGCAACGGGCCCGACCGGCCGTGGCAGCCCGCGGTTCTCCGTGGCTAAACTGGGTCAGGCTCGGGGGAACGTGAGACGGATCCCGGTCCGATCGCTTCCCATCCGTATCCGGCGGTCCGAGAGTGAGCGTTCAGGCCATTCCTGCCAGGATTGGCCAGCAAAACGATCTGCTTAACAAAACGATCTGCTTAAACGGATACGAAGCAGCAGTCCAAGAGGTTAGCAAGATGTCAGTCTCAGTTGCGATCGGCGGGGACATTGCCCATGTCATGGAGCAAATGCCCTACGGCATGTACATCGTTGGTTCTGGCGACAGCAACGGTGTACCCAACGGAATGATGGCTGACTGGGTCATGCAGGTTTCGTTCGAACCTCGCCTCGTCGCCGTCTCCTTCGAGAACGATGCGCACTCGCTCGCGAACATCCGCTCCAATGGCCGGTTCACCATTAATTTGTTGCCGGAGGACGAGGCTGGCCGGAAGCTCGCCGCCCGGTTCGCCCAGCCGTACGAAGACGCGAAAGTGTTGGGCCGCAACCACCACACCGCCCATCCGTACCATCCCAAGCTCGATGGTCTTGCGTACACTGCGGTCGCTGGCGGCGCCCCGATCCTCAGTGGCGCGCTCTCCTGGCTGGAGTGCGAAGCCCGGGACTTCTTTTCCGCCGGCGACCACACGCTCGTCACCGGGCAGGTGTTGAACGGGGCGGTGCTTCAGGAGGCCGATCCGCTCACCTCCACCTATACGGGTTGGAATTACAGCGGGTAGCTTTTGACTTTGCTGCCGATCAGGGCTGGTGGACACGACAGCCTTGATCGGCGAAACGGAGCGGAGCCGTACCATGCAGAGGCGCAAAGGCGCGCTAAGACGCGCGCGGTCACCGCGATCACGTGGTTCAGAGAGATCACCGGTGCGGGGACAAGAACTCCTACCGGCGGAGTTCTTTGACCAGGGCGATCTCCCCTTCAGGCTCGTAGCCCGAGACGGTGCAGAGGGCGAGTCCGGCAGTGTTCGCCTCATTGACCTCGACATAGGCTCGGCGCGCTCCCTGGCTCAGGAGATAGGCTTCGGCCTCAGCCATGAGCGCTTTGCCGAGGCCGCGCCCGCGAGTGAAGGGCGCGACCGCCACGTGGTAGATATAGGCACGCCAGCCGTCATAGGCCACGACGGCGGTCCCGGCGAGCTGCTCGCCCTCGTGGCTGACCAGCAGCCTGGCCGCCGATCCCTGGGTGAGCGTCTGCCATTCGGCCTCGTCTGCCCCGGACAAGCCGGCGGACTGCCAGAGCTTCAAGACAGCGTCGCGATCGTCGGACCCTGCGCGGCGGATCGCCCATTCGGTTTGTGTCGCCATAGCTTTTTACTCCTGCGTTAAGCGTACACCCGAGTTCCGGGTGCCTGTCATCCCCTCTAACGCCGTGCTTCGCCTTCGGACCCGTTCCTCTGACGCTTGCGGGCAGACCTGATCGCTGGCCAGGCCGGCCGCTGACGGCTTCATCATGCCCTGCGTCTGGCACCTTTCACGACGGACCCCTGACCATCGATCCGCGCGCCTCAAGTTGCCTGCCCGGACACTCGACGATGCAGCCACCGGCGTCAGGCAAGTGGCACGTTCGAGCGGCTCTGCTCCATTGCGTATCCGAAGTAGCCGTCTCCGCTGCGCTCGTTGAGCCGGAAATCAACGTAGAACTGGCCGACAGCATGGAAATCCGCCTCGCAGACCAGGCAGATAACTTCATCCGCCTCCGCCCGCATCGCCTGGACCGCATCGGGAGGGCCGACCGGGATGGCGAGAATGACCTTCCCCGCGCCCCGCGTCCGCATCGCCCGCAACGCGGCAATTGCGGTCGCTCCGGTCGCGATCCCATCGTCAACGACGATCACCGTGCGCCCCTCCACCACGGGGCGGCGACCGCCGTCGAACTCCTCCTCGCGGCGGCGGGCCTCGCGCACCTGGCGCTCCTGTTCTTCGGCCAGGTACTTCGCATCGGCGCCCACTTCGGCCGCCAGCCGCTCATTTACCCAGAGCCCACCGTCGGCCGTCACCGCACCGACAGCGAGTTCTGGCTGATACGGCGCCCTCAGCTTGCGGGCCACCACCACGCCAAGCTCCGCGCCGAGTGCCCGCGCGACCTCCAGCGCGACCGGAACCCCACCGCGCGGTATGCCCAGGACGACTCCGCCTTCCAGCCCGCGCGTTCGCAGCAAAGCGCCCAACTGCCGGCCTGCGTCGGCTCGATCGAGGAACCTGGTCATGGCAAACCTCCAGCGCGCGTTAGTCCCCGCTGAGCCACTTTATAACGGCCATCTCCGCCGGTACGGTCCGTCCGGCCCCGAGATAGGGGTCGCACGGGTCCCCATGGAGGGCGGAAACCCGGAGGCCAGCCAGCGATCAGCGAGCAGGCGTAGCCGGCAAGACATGGTTCACTCCACCCGAAGCTGGGCGACCATTCCCTGTTCGTAATGGGCCGGGAGGTTGCAAATGAGGAGGTAGTTCCCTGAGTCGAGCGCGAACTGCTTTTCCTTCTCCCCCGCCTTGAACTCCTGGAACCGTCCGATAATCTTCATTTTGGACTCGTCGCCTCGGCTGCTCGCAACGGCCAGCTCCTTCGGGCCGAGATCGGAGCGGACGATGACGAGGTCGTGCAGAGTTTGGCCCTCGTTTGCGGCCACGATGGTGATTGCGCCGGCAGCGACCAATCGCCTGTCCGGCGCGACGGCCCATTCTGTCAACCCGACCACGAGCCGTTGGCTCGCTGGCGGTACAGTGTTAGCTGCCTTGACGGCTTGGCCGCTGGCCTCGGCGCCCTTTGTGGTCTGCCCGCCGCAGCTCGCCAGCAACAGGGTCAGCCCGGCGACCGCGATGCTTGTCCCCAAGGTTCGTTTCATGAGTGATCCCCCGCTGGCGATGAATTTCGCCCAAAGACGACTATCGGTAGTGTGACCAGGGCAGTGAGCGCCATCACGACCCCGATGATGATTGAGATGTATTTCAGTGTATCGCCTGACCCCTGACCGGTGTCAGGTTGATTGGATGGCGAGGTCCCTGGGGTGACGGTCTGCCCCGACGTTCCCGCCGCCCCGAAAGGCGCAGCAGCCGCCACTGCCGCGGTGTCACTCACCAGGATCGTCCCCTCCATGCCGGGGTGAAGGGTGCAGAAGTAGACGAAGGTGCCCACGGCGTCGAAGCGCCGGGTGAAGGACTCGCCGGGCTTTGCGAGGCCGCTGTCGAAGGAGTTGTCGCGGGCGGTTACGGTGTGAGGTGCGCGCCCTGTGTTCCGCCAGGTCACCTCGGTGCCGGGTTTCACCGTGAGGCTTCGAGGCGTAAACGCGAAGTCGGTCATCTCCAGACTGGCTGGCCCCGTCGCCTGTGTCTCGGAAGCTCCGGGCGTGGCGCCGCTGGTCGGTGAGGTTAGCAAGGCTGGTGGCGCCGAGCCGCTTGCGTCCAGGACTCGCACGGACCCGGTCATGTTGGGATGGATCACGCAGAAGTACTCGTACGTCCCCGGCGTCGGCAACGTGTGCCTGTACGCATCTCCCTTGGACATGAAGCCGCTATCGAAAGAGCCGTCTCGTGCCGTGACGGTGTGCGGTGCGACCCCGAAGTTCACGAACCGGACACTCCCGCCAGCGTTCACCGTGATCGTTCGCGGACTGTAGTCAAAATCGAGCATCTGTACTTCTCCGGGTGCGGCGGGCGGCGGAGGAGAAACGGGCGCGACCGGTCGTGGTGCGGCAGTCGCTGGCGGCGCTGGCTCCCCAGTGCCATCGCTCACTTGAACCGATCCGACCATGTCCGGGTGAATGATGCAGAAGTAATCGAAGGTGCCGGGCGTTGTGAAGGTGTGGCTATAAGCGTCGCCCTTCGCCATGAACCCGCTGTCGAATGACTCGTCGAGCGCAGTCACGGTGTGCCGGGCCACTCCCGAGTTGACGAAGCGGACGCTCGCGCCTGTCTGCACACTGGTTGTTCGCGGGCTGTAGTCGAAGTCGATAACTTGCACGTCGCCTGCAGACCCCGCCGCCCCAGGAACCTTGGTCGGGGTTGGCGGCGTGCTTGTCCCCGGTGTGGGAGTGGGGGCGGGCTTCTTCGCGTGAAAGGCGGCGGGCGGACCTCCCACGTTGCTGTACTGACTTTCGACGAACGAAACGATGTTCGGAGGAAGGTCCGCGGCATTAATCGTGCCGTTCTGGACGCCTTGAAGGATCAAGCCCCAGAACGCCGAGTTGCCCGATGTGATTCCCGCCAGGGATGAGACGACCACAGCGCTGTATGTGCCGGTCTTCCGATTCCACTCTTCGTTGTACAAAAGGCTGTCAGGGATCCCCGGGAGAGCGGGCCACGAACCCCCCGCGCTTGCGGAATCGCTCACGGTAACGGTCCCCACCATGTCGGGGTGGAGGTCGCAGTAGTACTGAAAACTCCCGGCTGTGCTGAAGGTGTGGCTGTAGGCATCACCTGCGCTCATGAGTCCGCTATCGAACGATCCGTCCGTCGCCGTTACGGTGTGCTTCTTCGCCCCAACGTTGAGGAACCGGACCGATGCCCCGGGAGCAACGGTCAGCTCCTTCGGAGAGTAATCGTAGTCGATTATCTGGACACTCCCTGGGACCGCCGGAGGTGGCGGCGCCGGCGTGGCAGTCGGCGTTACTGTGGGCGCCGCCCCTCCTGTGCCCGTCCCGACAGTGATGGTGCCGACCATGTCGGGGTGGAGGTCGCAGTAGTACTGGTAGCTTCCGCTCGTGCTGAAGGTGTGGCTGTAGGCGATCCCCTTGGCCATCAGTCCGCTGTCGAATGACCCGTCATTTGCGGTCACGGTGTGCGGCTTCACGCCGACATTGACCCATCTCACGGATGAGCCGGGAGCGACTGAAAAGGCCGTCGGCGAGAAGGCAAAGTCAATGATCTGTATATCGCCCGCAGCTGGGGGCGGCGGGGCTGGGGTTGGGGTGGCCGTGCTGGCCGGGGTCGCCGTCGCAGCGGTT
>JBDSJC010000037.1:0-24721 GCA_039917655.1 Tepidiformaceae bacterium | reverse complement strand
GGCCCGCACGGCGACCGGGGGTACGATGTTTGGATGCGCAGACTCTTGATCGGGGCCGCTTTCCTTGCTCTCCTGCTTCCGGTATTCGGTGCGTGTGGCGAAGACGGCGACGCCAAGCCCACGCCGTCCGCGGACGCTTCCGTCGCCCCCGCGGCCACCGCGAAACCGGCGGATCTGCCGGCAGGCTGGAAGCCGTTCAATGAAGGCAACTACGGCGGAGGTATTGCCCCGGCCTGGGAGGCCACCCTGATAAACGGCGCCGAGTTGCTCAAGCCGGGGTCGACCGCGGCCGATTCGCTGCCCAAGGAATTCCGCGACCAGGTGGTGGCCGCCGCGCAGCAGGGTAGATTCAAGGAGACGCTGTTCATCTTCCTGTCGAAAACGCCGGGCAAAGCTTCGAACATCAACATGATTAGCTGTGCGTCCGGTTCGCAAACCATTGTCGAACTTGCGAAGCAGTACGACACGGGGAAGGTCCAGCATTCGGACGCGGGCACGGTGCCCTACGGCGGCAAGCAGACGCCGCTAATCAAGGTAGAGATTGGGGCGGCCTTCGATACCTACCAGGCGATCGCCCAGGGTGACACCTGCTACACGGTCGTGACGCTAACGGTGGCGAAAGGCGACCCAGACCGCCTGGCGGACTTCAAGCAGTTCATGGCTTCCCTGCGCCTGAAGAAGTAGCAGCGGCCCGGACCTGACGAGACACGTATACTCCCGGGATTGGCGCAGACCGCGCCCGGAGAGTTGCAATGCGCATTGGCCTGGTGCTCGCGATGCCGGGGGATACCACCCCGGTCTACGGATTGGTGGAGAAGGCGGCACAGGCGGAGGCCGCCGGGTTCGCTTCGGCGTGGCTCCCGCAGGTCTTCGGGGTCGATGCCCTGACGATGTTCGCGATGGCCGGGTCGCGGACGAGCCGCATTGAGCTGGGGACGGCGGTTGTGCCGACATACCCGAGACATCCAACAGCGCTCGCCTGCCAGGCGCTGACCACCCAGGCAGCGACAAACGGCCGGCTGGCGCTGGGCATTGGCCTCAGCCACAAGTTCGTGATCGAGGACGTGCTGGGGCTGGACTACAGCCGCCCGGTGCCGCACATGCGCGAGTATCTGACGGTCCTGAACGGGCTGCTGGCGGGCGAACATGTGTCGTTCAAGGGAGAACTGTATCGGGTGGCCGCGCAGGTGGTAGTGCCGGGTGCGACCAAGCCGCCGGTGCTGGTCGCGGCGCTCGGGCCGGCGATGCTGAAGCTGACGGGCCGCCTGGCCGATGGGACGATCACCTGGATGGGCGGCATCCCATATCTCAGGGACATCGCCGTGCCCGCGATCGCCACGGCCGCCGCGGAGGCTGGCCGGCCAGCGCCGCGCATCGCCGCGATGGTTCCGATCGTGGTCACCAGCGATGCCGCCACAGCACGGGACGCGCTGAACACCACCTACAAGATGTACGGCGTGCTTCCCTCGTATCGCGCGACGCTGGACCGTGGCGGCGCGGCCAACCCGGCGGACGTGGCAATCATCGGCACGCAGAACGAAGTCGAGGCGCAGATCAAGGAGTACGCAACGGTGGGCGTGACGGACCTGAACGCTGTGCTGACCGCTGGGCCCGCCGGCAACCGCGAGGCGACGTACGAACTCCTGGGCTCGCTGGCAAAACAGCCGGGCCGGTAACCTCGCGGTGGCGTTTGTGACGAAGCCTCAAACGCACGAATGCCTGGTGACGATGCATAGCGGTCTCCCCCGACGCGCTACTTCGTGTAAGTCTTCCCTTCGGACACTGCTTTGACGATGGGCTCCATGATGTTCGCCGCCACCGGGCCTTCCCAGCGGTCGTAGATCGTGCCTTTTGAGTCGATCACGTAGACGTAGGGCTCGCTGAGGCCGCCGTCTGCGCGGAGCAGCCACTCGGCAGCAGTGTCGTTCAGCTGTTGCTTGTCGAAGTTCTTCCAGACCTCAATGTGCACGAAATCGACTTTGTCCCTGTACGTCTTCTGGAGGGACTCCACCTCTTCGTTCACCGGGCCGCAGAACCGCGATGTGCAGAAGGCTGGGGTTGAGAAGACCACCACGATCGGCCGTCCGGCCGCGATGGAGTCCTTGATCTTGACGTCGTGCATGTCGTTCGCGGGCGTGCCGGAGTCGATCAGCTTGACATCGGTGACATCCTTTTTCGTGAGGTTGTCGCTCTTCTTTGCGGCCATGCCGGGGGCGAGGATGCCGGGCTTGACGGCCACATCGAAGCCGACAGAGGAGGTGCCCTTGGTGCCGTCCTTCAGCTCGGCCTGCACGACGAGCCCCCAGCCGCCCGCGTGGTCAAAGGTGACCGGCGAGTAGTAGCCAACGCGGCCTTCGTCCTGTCCCCCGTGGCTGTGCGTTTCGCCGTTGGCGTGCGTTACGGTGACGATCGGCCCCACACCCGGCGCGCTGGCGGTGGCATCGACCGTGAATACCGGCTTCGGGTTGGCGGGATCACGCAGGTCGTAGAAGGTCGCTTTCGCCTTCGCGCCGCCCTGTGGGTTGTCTTTCTTATCGGTGATGCCGAAGACGAAGTTGTTCTTACCGACGAAGAAATCGGACCCGGCGATGACGACGTTGATCTGATTGCGTTGGTCAGGCGGAATGTTCTTTCCGGGGTCACTGGAGGGTGGGAAAGCGGTCGGTTTCGGGCCGCTTGAGGAGCCGCTATCGCCACCACAAGCGGTCAACAGAAGCATCACGGGGAGGGCGAGGGTGACCAGCAAGAACGGCAAGCGGCGCATGACCCGAGTGTAACGTGACGAAGGGCTAGGAAAGAGCAAGCCCCCGAATCCCGCGTCCTGCATTGGGTGCTAACGCTGGCGAAGCCTCACCGTGACGATTTCGACGGGCTGCCCGCCGAGTTCGTGCTTGTACGGTTCATCGCCTCGCAGAAAGTCAAAGGTGCGCTTGCCTCGGGCGATGGAATCGCGGATCGCGTAAACCTTCGAGAGCAGTCCTGCCGCGAGATGCGAGAAGGCCGGGTTGTAGCCGCTGTTGTAGAGGAACGTGGTTTCGGCGGATTCGAAGGCGAGGGTCATGGCAATTGTCGCCTCGTCGAGCTTCAGGCTGGAGAGGCGGAGGAGTCCCAGACCGGCGAACGTGGCAGCGAGGTCGCGGAAGAACAGTACCATCGCCGGAGTGAGGAACTCGTCCTTATCGTCCCGGCTGTTGCGCATCAGTTCGAGGAAGCCATCCATCCGTGCCGCCACTTCAGCAGGCCCGGTAACGCTCTCGAACGTGACCGCACCGGCGGCTGCCAGGTGTCGCAGCTTGCGGCGAATTTCGTGCCGGGCGTGTTTCGTCAGGCCGGCAAGGTAGGCATCGAAGTCCGGCGGGAGCGCAGCCTGCGGGCTAACGGCTTCGGAGGACTGTTCCGCCTGCCAGCCCGCAGCCTCCGCAACGGCAGTCACCGCCGCCACCAGCGTTCCGTCGGCCCTCAGCCCCCAGAGTTCGAGCTGCGACGTGAGGTCCTCGGTCAGCCACTCCAACAGGCCCGCGGCGACCACCTCTTCCTGGCCGTCCAGGGAGAGCGGGCCGGCGTAGTCGCGTACGTTGGCGTCGCCCAGGGTGCGGGCGCCGTCACGGTCCATCTCCAGGGCGGCCACGCCGACGAGCTGCTCGCCCGCGCGGACCGAGAGGAAGACCGGGACGGATTGAGCGCCGAAGTGGCGGAGCCAGACTTCGTGCCACGCCGGATGGGTGAAAGGCGTGGCGCCGGGGATCGCGGTGTGCAGCGTCTCCCACTCGGGGCGCAGTGTCTGGAAGTCTTCGGAGGTAATCATCGGGCCGGAGGGGCGGGCGTGCTTGCGCGGCGGGGCGGTGGAATCGGGGTCCATAGGGGGATTCTACGGGTGGCCCGTTGAAGTGTGGGAGTTAGAGGCGTTCGAGGTGACCGGGCTCGCCAACTCTCTCGGGCTCCATCGCCCGCCGACTCGCCAACCGAGTACGATGCAGCCATTAACAAGGGGCGGTGCCGCTGATGCGATCGAGTTTCTCACGCACGCTACTCTCGGCGTTAGGGCTGCTGCTGGGCCTTGTAACTCTGGGCTACGCGCTTGCCTCCGACGGATCGGTGACAGGCCAGGCGGCATCGGCGCTTCCGAGAAGGGCCGTGGCACCGTTACTTGCGGCGGACAGCGCCCCAGTGGCTCCAGTGACATCGTCGCCCGCCGCGACCGTGACCCCCGCGACTGCCACCTCAACCGCGCGGGCCACAACAACTTCGACCTCGACGCCCACCGTCACTCCCTCTCCGACGGCCGTATCCACGGCACATACCTGGTACACCTCAAGCTTCGGCACGGCGATGTACTACTTCTGCGATCTGGACGACGGTTGGAAAGGCCTCAGCCCGCAATATCTGCAGTCTTACTCCACCGAGCTGGCGCTCCTGGCGGCGTGGGCGGGCCAACGCGTCAAGCATCCGCAATCGAAGTGCTAAGCCGAAGCCATAGAAGGCCGCACACTCCCTATCCATGAACTACGACGTAATTGTCCTGGGCGCGGGCGCAGCCGGGCTGATGTGCGCCATCGAGGCCGGACGCCGCGGGCGCTCCGTGCTCGTCCTCGAACGCAACGACGAGGTGGGTCGCAAGATCCTGATCTCCGGCGGCGGCCGCTGCAACTTCACCAACATCCATGCCGGGCCGGAGCACTTTTACTCCCAGAACCCGCACTTCTGCCGGTCGGCGCTGGCCGCGTATTCGCCGTCGCAGTTCATCGCGCTCGTCGAGCAGCACGGCATCCCCTACCACGAAAAGAAGCTTGGGCAGCTGTTCTGCGATGGCAGTGCGCGAGAGATCGTGGCGATTCTGGAGGCGGAATGCGCCGCCGCCGGGGTGGAGATCCGGCTGAGCTGCGAGGTGTCGTCCGTAGCGGAGGGTGACGGATTCCGGCTTGAAACGAATCTCGGCCCGTTCGAATCAGACTCGCTCGTGGTCGCCACCGGGGGGCTCTCGATCCCCCAGATCGGCGCGACGGGATTCGGGTACAAGGTGGCCGAGCAGTTCGGGCTGAAGCGCGTCGCTCTGCGAGCGGGGCTCGTCCCGCTGACGTTTTCAAAAGCCGAACACGAGTTGTTCGAATCGCTCAGCGGCGTCGCCATCGAAGCCACCGTTTCGTGTGGCGGCAGCGTGTTCACCGAGAACGTGTTGTTCACGCACCGGGGCCTCAGCGGGCCTGCCATCCTGCAGATATCGAACGTTTGGCGCGAAGGCGAGGCGATAACCATCGACCTCTTCCCGCGCTCTTCGATGCTGGAGGTCCTGACGGCCGTGCGCGATCAACCGCGAGAGTTGAGCACCGTGCTCGGCGATTACGCACCGCGCCGCTTCGTGCAGGCGTGGTGCGCCGCTTATGCGCCCTCACAGCCGATGAACCGCTACTCCAACCGTCAACTCGAAGAGATCGTCCAGCGCCTGCACGGCTGGGAACTGCGTCCCGCCGGCACCGCCGGCTTCGGCAAAGCGGAAGTCACGCTCGGAGGAGTGGACACTGACGGCCTGCAATCGAAAACGATGGAAGCGCGCGACGTAGCCGGACTCTACTTCGTTGGTGAGGTGGTGGACGTCACGGGATGGCTTGGGGGGTTCAACTTCCAGTGGGCCTGGGCGTCCGGCTTCGCGGCGGGCCAGGTAGCGTGAGGGGGCTCGTGCAAAAAGGGCAAAGAGATAGCGGGGAGTGCGCGCATTGGGAGCGGACCGCCGCGCGCAGCAACCCCGCACATCTACTATAGCGGCTCCCTCGCTTAACTGTCGCGCTGGACGACAGGCGGCGTCACAAACGCGCGATTCGTGACGCCGCCTGAGCCGCCGAAGGCCTCATCCTTTCGTTCGTTGTGCCGAACCTTAGAGGGTGGAAGATTTCGTTACGCTGCGCTTCGGAGACCGCGTCACACTTGTGAGCGTTGGCGACGATGTGCACGCTCAAACCTTCGCCGCGACCGTCGTCAGCCACAACAGCAACCGCGTCGAAGTTACCCTCGATCGGCCGATTGAGGGCACTTCCCGTCCCTACATCCTCGTTGCCGGCGAAGGCGAGTCGGCTCGCTTCATCGCGATCGAAGAGAGCGCGGGCGCAGGCATGCAGGTCCCAATCACCACCCTCGGCCCGTGGCAGAACGCAGCCGATCGGCGGGCCTCCTCGCGCTTCCCCACGTACCGGCCCTGCCAACTTGTCACCGGCGAAACCACGACGCCAGGGCACATCCTGGACCTGTCCATGGACGGCATCGCGATCGAGGCCGTCGGCTGGGCGGGCGAGCGGTTCATCCTGCGGGTCGATGTTGGGAACGGCCGGATCGGCATCCCTTGCGAGTCCGTCAGCTTTCAGCACACCGTGGCCGACCTCGTGGTGGTCCACGCGCGTTTCGAAGACCTGACCGTCGCAGAGGGCATCGCGGTGATCGAGCTTAGCGAGTCGATCCGCGCCGACTTCGAGGCTGCCCAGGCACGCCTCGTTAGCTCTCGCCGCCGACCCACCCGCTCCCTGCAGGCCGGCTGAGCCAGCCCTTGAGTCTACTCCGAGCCCTTGGGTAGCGCCTTCTTGGCGTGGATCTCCAGACCGCGTACGTCGATGACCTTGGCCAACTCCAGCACCTTCTTGGCCGCCGCCGGCTTCACCTCCACGAAGGCGAAGCTCGCATAGAGGTCGATCGTGCCGATCGTTGATGGCGCCACGCCCGCGGTCGTCGAAAACGCCTCGACGATGTCCTGCGGCCGGATTCCCTGCTTGCGGCCCGCATCCAAGAAGAGCCGGGTCATGCCGTGCTCGGCGGCTGATGCTCCTTCCGCGGTTGGAGTCTCGTCGAGTATGTTCCCGGCCTCCGCCCAGATCGGCTCACGCCCGCTCGCGTCGCTCACCGCGAGATAGACGGCCGCCCGGGCAATGGCCAGCGGGTCGTACTGTGAAGCCAGCCCTTCGACGAGCTTCGCGTACGAACTTCCAGAGCCCTCTTCGATCGCCCCGCGCAAGGCATCCACGAACGCCTCGCGCCGCCGTGCGACGATATCCGCCGGGGTGGGCAGCTGCAGCGGCTTCATCTTCTTGCCCACCTGCTGCTCGATCAGTCGCAGCAGGCGGAACTCCCGCGGAGTAACCAGCGTTATCGCTTCGCCTGCCTTGCCAGCCCGGCCCGTCCGGCCCACGCGGTGGACGTAAGCGTCGGTGTCGTCCGGGATGTCGTAGTTGATCACGTGCGAAACGTCCGGGATGTCGAGCCCTCGCGCCGCCACATCGGTCGCGATGAGCAGCTCCGCCCGGCCGTCGCGGAAGGCGCGCAGCTGCTGCTCGCGCTGCGCCTGGCTGATGTCGCCATGGATCGCCGCCGTCGCGTAACCGCGCGATTCCAGGGCCTCGGCCAGTGAGTCCACCTCACGCTTCGTGCGGCAGAAGATGATCGCCGACTGCGGTGATTCAAAGTCCAGGATCAGGCTGAGCACCTCCACCTTTCGCGAATACGGCACCTGGTAGAACAGCTGTTTCGTCTGTGGCGCGGTGCGCGTCTCCTGGGCGATGGTGACGCGCAGCGGGTCCCGCAGGTAGCGCCGCGCCAGCGCCTCGATGCGGCTCGGCATGGTCGCCGAAAAGAGCGCGATCTGACGTTCTTGGGGCACCTGGTCGAGGATGAACTCGATGTCCTCCACGAAACCCATGTCCAGCATCTCGTCCGCTTCGTCCAACACCACGGTGCGGACGGTGTCGAGCTTCAATGTGCCGCGTCGAACATGGTCCATCATCCGCCCCGGGGTCCCGACCACAATCTGCACGCCAGCGCGCAACGCTCGCAGCTGCCGGTCGTACGCCTGCCCCCCGTAGATCGGGAGCACCGATATGTTCCGCCCGCGCCCCAGGGCGTGCACTGCCTCCGCTACCTGCACCGCCAGTTCGCGCGTTGGCAGGACAACCACTGCCTGGACGCTGTGGTTCGTGGTGTCCACGGCCTCCACCAGGGGGATAGCGAAGGCCGCTGTCTTCCCCGTGCCGGTTTGGGCCTGGGCGATGATGTCTTTGCCCAGCATAAGCGGCGGGATGGCGTGTTCCTGGATTGGGGTCGGCTCTTCGTACCCCAGACCATCGATGATGCGGAGCACTGCTTCGCTGAGGCCAAGGTCGGTGAAGGCGGTCATTGCTACGGTCCTCTTCTCGTCCCACTGCACACTGCGCGGGGCGAGGCACACTCATTATCGGCCTCCATGCGCTAGGCGGGGGTCCGGGCCGGCCCCATTCGGCTGCCGTATACTGCGAGTATGGCTTCATCCCCAACAGCCCCGGCTCACGAAGGACTCTCCGCCTACAACGGCATGCGCATGACCGAGGACGAGTTCCTCGCCTTGCCAGAAGTCAAGCCATACCTCGAATACATCGATGGATGGGTGTTACAGAAGCCAATGGTGAACGCCGACCACAGCGATCTTGCCGTCGAACTCGTAGCCGCCCTGCGTCAATATGGGCAACGAGTGGGCGGCCGCGCTGGTATCGAACGCCGTGCGCACTTCGCCTCCTCTCACAATTACCGGCTTCCGGATGTCTGTTTTTTCGTTGTAGGCCGGCCCGCCCTGGACGATTCGCCGCCAACCCTGGCCGTTGAGATACGTTCGCCCGGCCAAACCGTCGATCAGCTTCGTGCCAAGTGCCGCTTCTTCCGCGCCAACGGCGTCGAGGAGTGTTGGCTTGTGGACCCCCGCCTGCGAACCGTTGAGCAGTTCAGTAGCGAGGGCGAGTTCATCCTCGGCGCTGACCAGACGCTCATCTCTGCCGCCCTCCCCGGCTTCGAACTGGTGCTCAGCGAACTCTTCGCTGTGCTCGACCCCGCCGAATAGATATCGTCCTTTGATGTCACGCTTCGGCCCGGCCTTGCGCCAATTGGTCTGCCCTATACTGTGGGCATGGTGATCTCCGCCGAGTCGTCTCAGCAGGTTCAGCTCTCCGCGTATCACGGCAGGCGAATGGGCGAGGATGAATACCTCTCCCTGCCGGATGAGAAGCCTGGTCTCGAATACATCGACGGCATGGTGGTACAGAAACCGATGGGCGACGAAGAACACGGCTTTTTGGCGGGCGAGTTCATCATCCGGCTAGGGGCCCACAGGGCTCGGTCCGGAGGGCGAGTGGGGCCGGAGATTCGGGCACGCTTTCCCGAGGCCAACTACCGGCTGCCGGATGTCAGCTACTACGCGAAAGGGCAGCCTTTCGGGGCGCAACTGCCGCCGACCCTCGCCATCGAAATTCGCTCGATCGGCCAGACGCGTAACGAACTCCGTGCCAAGTGCCGCTTCTTCCGCGCCAACGGCGTCGAGGAGTGTTGGCTTGTGGACCCCCGCCTGCGGACGGTTGAGCAGTTCAGCAGCGAGGGCGAGTTCATCCTCGGCGCTGACCAGACGCTCATCTCTGCCGCCCTCCCTGGCTTCGAACTGGTGCTCAGCGAGCTCTTCGCTGTGCTCGACCCGGAAGCGTGAACATCACCTTCTGCGGGACCGCCGCCGGAGCCCTCACACCTCCGCGCGCCGCCACATCCATCCTCCTTCAGCGCGACGCTAATGCTTTCCTCCTCGATTGCGGCCCCGGTTCGCTCTGGCGGATTATCGAATCCGGTGTCCCTTTGCGGCGGATCCACAGCGTACTGCTCAGCCACCTCCACATGGACCACGTCCAGGGCTTCCCCGAACTGCTCGCCCACATGGTCTTCCCGAACGGCGCGCTTCCCTCCGTCCAGGGCCCCGCTGGTACAGCCACCTACATCGCCCGCGCGGCCAGCCTCACGCAGCTTGTCTCGCGCCTGCCGGGCGTTTACGCCTACGACACTCCGCTCGAGGTGCCAGTAATCGAAGTTGCCGATGGCGATGAGCGCGAACTCCTCGGCCTTCACATCCGTTCGGTCGTCGTCCCCCACACGCCCGAACTCGTCTGCCTCGCCCGCCGGATCGAGTACGGGGGCCGCAGCCTCGTATTCAGCGGCGACACCACGCCGGCGCCCGAGATCATGGTGCCGCTCGCCCAGGCAGCGAACGTCCTGATCCACGAGTGCTACTCCGCGGAAGGCATCGACGATTGGGTCGAAGGCATGCGCCCAAAGGTCGCCCAGAACATCCGCGCGGCCTTTGCCGCCACACACTCCGAACTCACACGCGTCTGTGACATCGCCAGGGAGGCGGGCGTCCAGAAGCTCGTACTCACGCACCTCAACCCGGGCGAAAAGGCGGACCGCCTGCTCTCCACCGCCCAGCACCTCTTCCCCGGCGAAGTGACAATCGCCGAGGACGGCCTGGCGTTCGCCGTGTAGCCGAGAGGCGAGCTAGCAGAGCTACCTGCTAAATGCTTGGCCTGAGCGGTGCACAGCGCTCGCGCGTGAGCGAAACTAGAACACCCACAAAGAGGGCCAAACCCGCCTGCTCCACCCTCCCTAATCCGCGTCCAAAGCCACCACCCGCCGGCCACCTTTCCTCGCATTGACTCGTCTAACGGACAACGGATAGAGTGCCAGAGCATCGCGGTGGAGACTGCCAGCAAGCGCCACCGTACGAAAGAGGCCACATGGCAGAGCATTCCAGGCTGCGCCAGCCAGGCCCAGCCGAGGGCCATCATCGCCAGCCCGTGCGCCCGCCGGAATCTGAGAGTGCCCCGAATGGAGACGAGCACCTCGCTCGCGCTCTCCAGCGCATGGCGGCGGGCACCGAGCGCGCATCCGCGGCGTCCGTGCTTCGGCTCCAGCATGCCATCGGCAACCGCGCGGTCGGACGAGCCCTCAGTAAACGCTCGGCAACGATCTCCCGGCTGGCCGCTCCCAGTAGCGCTGTGCAGCGCGCGCTGCTCGCCAAGCTGACTGCGGAACCGGCCTACAGCGACGGCCTGACGCTCGCGACGATTAAGTCCACAGCCCTCAGCAAGCCCGCCCGCCCCAAGAAGGAGGGCGCCGATTGGACTGGCAAGCTCAACGCCGACGCACGAAAGGTGTTCAAGAACATCGGCATCACCGATCAGGCGCTCTTCGATGCCAACCTGGGCGACGCCCGCCTGCTCCAACCGGGCGAACTTCACGGCAATGAACTCTACAAGAACAAGTCGGGCGACCTCCCCGCTGGCACCACCTACGTGGAGTACGATACCGCGCTCTACCAGGGTGACCCGCGCCTTCGCGGCAACGAGCGCGTTGTCACTGGGGCGGATGGCAAGAACTACTACACGGGCGATCACTACAAGAACTTCGCCGAGTTCTAAGAGACCGGCCGCCCAGGGCAGATTCGCCGCCCCGCTGCTGGTATCCACCAGGACCGGGCCAAGGACGTGATATGGATCCCACAGCACTAGTTCAAATCGGGCCCCCGACAGCCGTCATCATCACCGGTGAGTGGCGGGCGGTGGTCACCCTCCAGATCGAAATGGAGGAATCGCACAAGGACACCAACTTCGTGCACTTGCGCGGGACGCGGATGCGGACGGCCGAAGGGTTTCTGAGTGAACTTGCCGCCGTGCTCCAGTTCCCCGTCTGGTTCGGCGAAAACTGGGACGCGCTCGAGGATATCCTGCGCGACCGCGCCGCCTTCGCTGGCACCGTCATCGCCATCTACAACGCCGAACAGCTGCTCGCCGACGGCTCTGCCGCGGACCGCACTCACCTCGCTGAAGCGATGGAAGAGTGCAACCAGTACTGGCTGAAGAAGGATGGCGACGACGAGGACGAGGAGGACGCCGGCGACGAGGCCTTCCACTTGCTTCTACAGGTACCCGAAGGCGAAGTCGCGGATTTCCGGACACGCTGGCTGGAGGCCGGGCTGAGCATCGCGGCAGGGGACAAGTGAGCGTGGGCCGGGTGAGCACGCCGGGCGGCCTTCGACGTGCTTGCTCGAATCCGGAGCGGTAGTCTGTCCGAATGCGAGCAGGCGAACGGCGACCCACCACGGCGGTGCTGCTCCTCGCGCTGCTCCCTTCACTGCTCTTTCTCGGGCACTGGCAGCTCGAACTCGCCGTCCCTCTCCTCGCCTCGCACATTCTCCTTGTCCCAGGCGAGGGCGCCGCTCTTGAGTCCGCGCACGCCCGCCACTGCCACGGTGGCGCGGCCACCTGTAGCGACGTCCCGTATGCTGGCGGAAGCGGGTTCGCGCTACTCTCCGAGGCGGTTGCGCAGCTCACGGCGCCGCCAACCGTGGTTGCGGTCAACGAAATCCTCGGCCTGTTCGCCCTTCACGCGCCGGGACCAGACCCTCGTCCTCCGCAGCCGAAGGCTCAGTCACTTAGCAACTCGCTCGCGGGCTGAACGGGCCCGCAGATTCGAAAGGCTTTAGCAATTGAACAAGACTCTGTGGCGCCGCAGTGCGCTCCTGGCGGCTCTGGCCGCCCTCCTCGCCGTTGGCCTGGTGGCCTGCGGCAGCGAAGATGAGGCCGGCGCAAACACCGGTGTGATCAGCGCCATCACGATCATCGACAAGGCTGGCTTGCACGACATTGATGACACGATCAAAACGAAGCAGACTATCCCGCCCACGGCCCGGACGACCGCCCTGCACCTCCAGACGGTGACTCTGTTGACCGACTGGCCGAAGGACCTCAAAGAGCCGGCCAAGAAATTGGCGACGGCGTTCGGAGAACTGGCAGCCTCGGTCGATGGCGACAAGCCCGACCTGGCGAAGGCCAGCACGGCGGCCCACGAGGCGCATGAGGTCGCCCACGATTTCTCGCAGGCCGTTTGGGCACACCTCCAGGCTGAGGCGGGCGTCAAAGCCAGCCCACACGCAAACGACTAATCGGGCCACCAACGCGCAGCGGCCGGAGGCTTCAAGCGTCCGGCCGCTCTCTTAATAGCCGACGTAGACCGGGTAGAGCGTCGGGAGCGGTATGGGGGTCGCCGGCCGCCTTTGAAGCAGCCGAGGCCCTGGCCGTTCAGTTCGCCACCTCCCCCCATGCCGTGCTCCCCGGCGTGCAAGAGTTCGTCACGGGGACCCGCCTGGCCCGGTGGGCCAGGTCGCCCAAACGAGCAGGAGACCGGCCCGCATCGTTTACACTGGAGTTGTGACCGAAGTACCCCAGGCCTTCCAGGACGTCCTCAATGATTTTGCCAACCTCGATCGGAGTGAGCGCGCGGAACTTCTGATCGAATTCGCCGACGAGTTCCGTGACGTGCCGCCTGCGATTGCGGAACGGCCGTTTTCAGAGGAGAACCACGTGCAACGCTGCGAATCGGAAGCGTTCGTGTTTCCTGAGGAGTTGCCGGACGGCACCCTGAAGTTCCACTTCGCGGTCGAAAACCCGCAGGGCCTTTCGGCCAAGGCGTGGTCGGTGATACTCGCTGAGACCCTCAGCGGAAAGCCCCTCGAAGAGGTGGCGGCCGTCAGCCCCGAGGCAGTGATGACCGTCTTTGGCAAGGACATTTCGATGGGCAAGGGCCAGGGACTGATGGGCATCACTGATATGGTGACCCACGCGGCGAAGCGGCGGCTGGCGGCGCGTAAAGCGGCGCGTTAGCCCCTGACGGATTTCGCGCCTGCATCGTTATCAACATGATCACGATGATCGGCCTTGCGGTGGGGCAACCAGCGTTCGGTTCGCGCCTGGCATTGGAGGGGGCGAATAGCCTCAGAAGCCCGCGGAGCCATCTTCCGCGAGCCCGTCCTCCTGGTGGAGGTCACCTGCAAAGGTGCCTCCGTTTTGCTTACGGCTGGAGCACGATTGCCGACTTCAACCCCGATTTACCGAGCCGTGCGGTGTAGGCCTCGGCGGCATTGGCGAGCGTGTACTGGTTCGTGACTACGCGTTCGAGCAGCGGCAAGCGAGGGATCAGCGTGGCCGACTTAGCATAGAGATGGAACGGCGCGTTCTGGGTGCCGAAGATGCGCACTTCGTCGTAGTGCACGCGATTCAGGTCCAGGCTGTGGGCCGCGCCCGGCGGAAACCCGGCGAAGAGGTTGATCGAGCCCAGGCGGCGCGCCAACCCGAGGGCGAGTGGCACAGCGTCCGCAATGCCCGCAGCCAGCGCCACGGCGCGGAAGCCTTCTCCCTTCGTCAGTTCCATGCCCGCGGCGAGTGCTTCGTCCGGGGAGACGGCGGCGTCAGCGCCAAGTTCGAGCGCCACCGCGCGGCGCTCAGGCTCGGGTTCGATGACCATCACTGGACCCGCACCGTACGCCCGAGCAGCGATCAGGTGGAGCAGACCCATCGGCCCGCCACCCACGATCGCGACCGGCGTGGAAGCACCGATGCCGAGCGATTCGATCGAATTCAGCACGCAGGCGAACGGTTCGAGCAGGGCGCGGAGGTGCGAAGGCGCGGCGGGGTCCATCGGCAGCAGGTGACCCATGGCAACGAGCCTCGCCGGGATGCGCACGAACTCGGCGATCCCGCCGTCCAGGTCGTAGCCCAGCGTTCGGCGCGAGGGACAGCGGTTGCGAAAGCCCTCGCGGCAGAAAGAACAGCTGCCGCAACAGAGAATCGGGCAGACGGAGACGGTCTCGCCGAGTGTGCCCTCGGCCCCCCCGCCCATGGCCACAACCTCGCCGGAGAGTTCGTGGCCGGGGATGACGCCGGCGGCAGCCTTTTTTTCGCCGAGGTAGACGCGGATATCGCTGTTACAGAGGCCGGTGGCGTGGACCTTCAGCACTACCTCGCCATTTCCCGGCACGGGGTCAGGGACCTCGACGACAGCGACCTTGCCGGGTTCAAAGAAGCGGAGCGCCTGCATACGATCGCTAGGGTAACGCATCGCCCAGTCATGTTTTTCGGACTCGAACGCGCTGCACCTCCAGACGGTGACTCTGCTGACGGACTGGCCGAAGGACCTCAAAGAGCCGGCCTAGAAGGTAGCGACCGCGTTCGGAGAACTGGAGGCCTCGCTCGATAGCGACAAACCTGACCTGGCGAAGGCCAGCACGGCGGACCACGAGGCGCATGATGTCGCCCACGATTTCTCGCCGGCCGTTTGGGCGCACCCCAGGCCGAGGCGGGCGTCAAAGCCAACCCGTCTGCCAACGACTAACGAGGGCCAACAACGCGCAGCGGCCGGAGGCTTCAAGCCTCCGTTCGCTCTTAATAGCCGACGGAGACCGGGTACAGGGTCGGCAGCGGTATGGGGGTCGCTGGCTCCGGGGTCTTCGTGCGAGTTACGCCGGGAGGGCTCGTCGCCGTCGTCACAGGCGTGGCCGAGGCGGGGACCCCCTCGGCGCTATCCGCGGCGAGTCGTATCCGGCACCACTGTGCCTACGGCGTGCCCCCTACCCTTGGGCTCTCTTCGAAGGTGGCCATAGCGTGGTGTAACCCTACTGGAAGAGAACTCAGTCAGCTAGAAGCGCGGGACCTCCCGCTCTCGCTGTTCCTCCGAATCATCGTGGAAGTCCTCGTACCAGCACTTGAAGTCCTTCGTGAACCGGTGCACTACCTCAAACCCGGGACGGGTCGATGGCTTCCGCTCAACATCGACTTCCGCGCAGTGGGTGAATTTTGCCCCTTCGAGATTGATAAATCGAAAGCCGCCTCCTTCCTTCCGATTCGGAATAAGTTCCTCCACTTCCCAGCGGGTCTCTCCATAGTGAAGTAACTTCGGCACAGTCACTTGCCAGCGACGGCAGTTGGCTCCGTACGTGACGGCGGTCTCACGGTTGCACGGCCGTCCCGAAGTGCCGAGATGATTTCGCCTACGTCAGAGGTTTGGAGTTCGTCCACATCAAACCAGACTCTGCGATTCTCATTCACGGTAAGCTCCAAGTACATGGCGAATGCCTCGAACACCTCTGATGATCTCCACCCAATGTTCGGAAGCTGCCGCAATGGACTGCTCGTACACTGGGAAATCCTGGCGGGAGTGCATGGGAGTCGAACCCACCCCCCGCCGCGTTTGCGACAGGGCAACCGTTTTGAAGACGGCGAGGACCACCAGATCCCCTCCACTCCCGCCGGCATTGAACCACCGCAGCCGCCGAGGGTCGAGGGCAGGCGCGCGACAAGCCCCTGGCGACGGCGACTGGGCGGCGCTTTCACGGTATCGTTGGCCGCGTGACTACCCCACCACGCGGGCCTCTGCTCGCCGGGCGCCGATTCGTGGCCAGCGTGTTCGTGGGCCCAGCCCAGGCCTTCGTGCGGACGGAGGCCTCGGGCGGCATCGTCCTCCTCGCCGCGACGGTTGTCGCGTTGGCCTGGGCGAACTCGCCCTGGGACGAGAGCTACTTCGAGCTCTGGCATGCGCGGCTAAGCCTGGACCTCGCGCTCTTTCGCATCGACGAAGACCTCGGCCACCTGGTGAACGACGGCCTGATGGCGATCTTCTTCTTCGTCGTGGGGCTGGAGATCAAGCGAGAATTGTTGCACGGGGAGCTCGCTTCGCCACGAAAGGCCGCGCTGCCGGTCGCGGCGGCGCTCGGCGGGATGATCGTCCCGGCGCTCTTCTATTCGGTCTTTAACGCGGGCGGCGATGGCGCGAGGGGCTGGGGCATCCCGATGGCGACGGACATCGCCTTCGCCCTGGGTGCGCTCGCGCTCTTGGGGCGGCGGGTGCCGTTTTCGCTGAAGGTGTTTGTGCTTGCGCTGGCAATCGTCGATGACCTGGGAGCGATTGGCGTGATCGCCGTGTTCTACACCGATAGCATCGCCTGGGAACCAGCGGCGTGGGCGGTGGCGTTGCTCGCCGTCATCGTCGTTGCGAACCGCGCCGGCTTGCGTTCGGTGGACGTCTACGTGGCGCTTGGGATTGTGTTCTGGGTGGCGGTCTTGAAGTCGGGCGTACACGCCACGCTTGCCGGGGTGGTGCTCGCGGCCCTCACCCCCGCACGTCCGTACTACGACGGCGACAGCTTCGAAACCAATGCCCAGGGGCTATTGGCGAGCCTGACGAACAGGGGCGCACGGGAAGAAGACGAAAGTGCCAAGCAGGACACGCTGCTCCAGCTCGAGCGGCTGAGCCGGGAGAGCACGGCGCCGCTGGACCGCCTGGAGCACCTGTTGCACCCATGGGTCAGCTACCTGGTCGTGCCACTCTTTGCGCTGGCGAACGCGGGGATCCCGATTTCCGGCAGCGCGGTCCGGGACGCGGCATCAAGCGGCGTGACGCTCGGGGTGATCACGGGACTGGTGCTCGGCAAGCCGCTGGGGATCCTGGCCATGGCCTGGCTAGCGTGTCGCCTGGGCTGGGCGGAGCTACCAGAAAACGTAAGCATGGCGCACATTCTCGGCGCCGGGCTGCTCGCCGGCATCGGCTTCACCGTCTCGCTGTTCATTACCGGGTTGGCGTTCGAAGACGCGAAGCTGATAGCGGACGCGAAGCTGGGCATCCTCGCGGCTTCGCTGCTCGCGGGCATCTGCGGGTACGTCTATCTCTGGATCGCCCCCGGCGAGCCGGACTGAAGTGAGTGCTAAGTCCTGAGTCCTGAGTCCTGAGTCCTCCGTGACGCACTTCCGAGAAAGGGTGAAATCAACGTGAACAACGCTTGACTAATCCAGCGCGGAGAACAGGTCCGTCAGCGAAAGTTCGAAACCGGGGAGCGGCGGCGACTGGAGCGAGGCTTCGGCGCCGAGCAGGACACCGTCGCCCTGACCTTCGAACACCTCGGCCGTGCGGGACTCGGGGTCGATCAGCCAGGCCACATCCACGCCGTATCGCCGGTAGTAGCGGCACTTGGCGCGCTGGCTCTCCGGCGATTCGCCGGGCGAGCGCACTTCGATAGCGAGCGTCGGTGGGAGGAGCGTCTCATCCGGGCCCTGCGGCTTTGCTGGCGTCCAATACGCATAGTCCGGCAGGCGAAACTCGAGGCCGCGTTCGGTCTCGAACTTCACGCGCTGTTCGGCGCCCGAAAACCCGCCGACCCTGCGCCGATAGCCGCCAAGGAAGTGGCTGAACTCGTCAACCAGCGACACATGTTTCTTCTGCGGAGCCACTTTCTGGACCACCTGCCCGAAGACGTACTCGCTGTAAGGAGGCTCCTCAGGCATCGCCAGGTATTCCCGCACACTCAGCTTCTGCTTCGTCACCATGGTTCGATCATACCACCGGCCTCCGGCGTTGCCGCGCACGAATCTGGCCGCAGCCCGAATCAGAGCCGAGACTGACAACGCCGCAACTGACAAGGAGCGTCCGGGAGTCGGCCCTCAACCAAAGGCGGGGCGGTGGAACGCGTTCCAGTGCAGGGGGCCCGTGGTGACGCTTAGCCTCCTGGCGATAGACCACGCAGTTTCCAACCCTGTACTCGGGACTCGGGACTCGGGACTCGGGACTCGGGACTCGGGACTAGAAAATCTCCAGCTCCCATGGCAGGCAGTCCCACTGGAACATCCTATCCGCCAGCCGGATCGACTGTGCCGAGCCCTCAAGGCGATTTGCGTGCGCGAGCGTGTTGAAGCGCACTCCGCCGAGGAAGACCGCGCCGAGGTCATTCGCGTTCAGGGTGATATCCGGCGTGCGTGTGGTGGGCGAGCAGGTCGCGCCGCCTGGGCCACCTTCGATCAGATAGCTGCCGGCGTTCCACGGGCAGAACTGGTCCACTACAGCGATCACCAACGACCCCTCCGAGAGGTAGCGCCGCCCGGCGAGCGCCGCGGGGACGTCCACAAGCCGCACCCAGAGCGTGTCGGACACCGTCCGGTGGAGCTGTCGCGGGTCCGTCAGCATCCAGGGCAGAGGCTCATCGATCCTGCGCCACGGAGCCTCGATCGTGCCGATCAGGTCGATGCCGAAGACGAACTCCCAGAGTGCGGAGTACGCGGCATCGGTTTCGGCAACCAGTTCGGTCACCTGGATCAGGCCGTCCGCAACGCCGAGCGTTTCTTGTTCTTTGGTCCGGTACATCACGTACCCGAGGGTCTTGCCACCTTCTTCGTACTGCACCAGGGAGTGGCCGGTGAATCCTGGCAGCGGGCGGTTCTCCGTGAGCCGGAAGTTGCGCGCCTCCCACCAGTTGGCGTGGCGGCTGTGCATGCCCGGTTGCGTGATTCGCACTCGATCGTAAACGGCCGGCCAGTCTCGCAGCGCCGCCTCGCGGTCGACGAAGCGCGTGCGGCCACGGTACGTAGCAGCGTGCCGGAGTGACGCCCGGTGGCGGTTGATTTTGAGCGAAGCGCCCTCGGCGGCGCTACCGTACCCGAACCGCCCGTAGATCACGCTTTCCGAGGCCCAGAGCGTGGCCAGGGGCTCGCCGCGTTCGTGCACAGCCTCCAATTGGTTGCGCATCATCGCTGTCAGGATGCCCTTTCGCCGGTGCGTTGGCCGGACCGAGACCCAGGTCACCCCAGCGGTAGGCAGGATGCCGCCCGGGACCGTCGTTTCGAACGACCAGATGCCGGCGGTGCCGACTACCTGGTCGCCGTCCCAGACCGACGTCGAGCGCTCGTACTCGCGAATATCCGGCCCGGTTTCGTTTTCGAACCGTTCGGGCCGGAAGTCCCAACCAAAGCTCGATGCGTTCGCGCTGAAGAATGGCAGCAGCTCGTCCGGGGTCATCGGGCGAATGGGGTAATCCATGACGTTCTCCTTTGCGGGCGCGGCTGGCGTCCCGGGAAGGGTGCATTATCCACAGACCCCACCTCTAGGGACTAGGAGTTCAGCCGCCATTGCAATGGATCCGCTAGCTGGACGTCTCTCCTTTTTGCTTTTTGCGTGGGTGCATGGAGCTACTTTTGGAGCATCTGATTCGGAGGTACTCCGGTGTTTCTTCTACTTCTGTTGCTCCTGGGGATCCTGCTCTTTGGTGGCCTCGGCCTGTTCGTGGCCAAAGTCTTCTTCATCGGCATCCTGATCGTTTTCCTGGTTGGCCTGATTGGCGGCGGGTCGGTGATGCGCCGGCGCTGACCGGCGGACTTCCGTCCTCTCGCCCTCGCATTTCAGCCAATGAGGTCCGAGCACATGATCCAGCACCCACCATTCCGGCCCGGCCAAACCGTGCTCACCGCGGATACTTCGCGGCTGGGTGCGGTGGCCGAGGTACGCGGCCCGTTTCTGCGCGTGCACCGGCGGTTTCGAGGGAGCTTCTGGCTGGCCGCGGAATGCATCCTTTGGGCCGATGACGACCGGGTTGTGATGGCCTTTGCGCGAGCCGACCTGAATCGCTACCGGAGGGCGCGTCTACCAGCGATTCCCCGGGCCGGGGCGGCGCTGGTGCGCATTGTGCGCCCGAATCTCTCGCCGTACGTCCGCACAGATCGCGTCAGCGGCGGATCGGCCAACATCCAAGTGCCCGATAGCCCAGTCCGACAAGCCCGTCCCCGCCGCGTCGGCGTAACGTCTGGCGAGGAAGCGAGCAGCGCCCCGTCCAGAGCTGCGCAAAAAAGAGAGCGCTACTGGACGGCCGGCCACAACCCCTCAATCTTTCAACCCTAGTCGTCGCCGCCGGTCACCGTCAGCACCACCACCGACTGTTCGTCTGCCCGGAGGTCGTGGCGAAGTCCGGGCTGGAACATGACCAACTGCCCGGGCCGGAGATCGATCGCCTGGCCGTCCGCCGAAAGCCTCGCATGGCCACGGACGAGCTGGACTGTCACCACGCCAGCTGCGGAGTGCTCTTCGATCGCGTCCCCCGCCTCCATCGCCATCAAGATCACCGAGACGCCGGACGAGCGGGCCAGGCTCTTGGTCTGGCGGCGATGGCCAGGCAGCTTGCCGACCAGTTCGTCGGCTTCAGCTTCGAGGTCAAGACTGTAGACGCTCGCAGGCTTCGGATACTCTCCGGACGGCGGGTGAGTTGTCTCTGGCATGGTGTGCCTCCTGTTTCGCGCTGCCTCGTGGACATGGGGGTGTCTTGCAGTAGCTGCGACGAGCACCGCCTGGAGGCCGGACGCCTGTTTCGACCGTAAGCGCCCAAGGCACGGTTTGGCAACCGTCCGTGAGCACAGATCGGTGCATTCGAACGGCGTTACGCTGCTGGGCGGGGGGCCTGCTACGGGCCCGTGCCGGCGACTGCGCCGGGTGACTGCGCTTCCTCCGCGAGCTTTGCCTGGGCAGCGAGCTGGCTATCGAAAATCGCCCGTGCGGCGTCCAGCATCCCGAACAGTTCTGGCTCGGCGACGGAGTACCAGATGCTGGTAGCTTCGCGGCGGGTAGTAACCAGCCCGCGTCCCCGCAGGAGGGCGAGGTGCTGCGAAACGTTGGACGGCTCGACGCCTACCTGCTGCTGAATCTCCCGGACGGTGAGGCTGCCGGTTGCTCGCAACACTTCGAGGATACGGATCCGTACGGGATTCGCGAGCGTACGGAAGAGTTCGGCCTTGAAGTCCTGAAGGGTAGGGGGCACGACTTGAGAATACCACTACTCGGGTATCTATGCTATATTCGAAGATACGCATGTTAGACTGCACGGAAACACCACAGAATAGCCCGGCATCGACACCGGTCCGGGAAGCTCGGCCCTCGGCAGCGTCTTTGAGCCAGGTTTGAACGTTCGGGCTCAGCTTGGGTTCGAATTTCCGACGATCGCAGCGGTCCGCCAGAATCTGCTGGCCGGCGTGATTGTGGGGATCATCGCCCTGCCGCTCTCCATCGCGCTCGCAGTCGCGGTCGGCGTGCAGCCCGTCGCTGGGCTGTACACGGCGGTATTCGCGGGCGCAGTGGCCGCGGTCACCGGCGGCTCGAACTACAACATCACCGGTCCGACCGCGGCCCTCGTCCCGCTTCTCGCCCACGCTGTCTCGCTCTACGGCGTAAAGGCGCTGCCCACTATCGGTCTGATGGCGGGGGTGCTGCTCATCGTCATGGGGATCCTTAAGTTTGGGCGCGTGATGCGCTTTATGCCGGGGTTGGTGATCGTCGGCTTCACGGCGGGGATTGCCCTTTCCATCGGCTTCGGACAGGTGAACAACCTTTTCGCGGTCACCGGGACCAACCCCAAGCTCGAATACTTCCATGAAAAAACCTGGGACACGCTTGCCAACCTGAACAGCGTGGGCTGGACCACGCCGTTGGTAGGATTCGCGTCGCTGGTCATCCTGTTTGGCTGGCCCCGGCTACCCAGGCTGAACCGGCTCCCATCAACATTGTTGGCCGTCGCAGCGATGACGGCGTTGACCTGGGCGCTGGGAATCGACACGCCAACACTGGCGAGCCGCTACGGAGCCCTGCCCAGTGGACTGCCACGCCCCGATTTCACGTTCTTCGAGGCGTCCCTGATGTTTGACCTGCTGCCGATCGCTGTGTCGGTTGCGGTCCTCGGGGCCGTGGAGTCGCTGCTAAGCGCGGTCGTCGCAGATGGCATGGGAACAAGCCCCGAGCGCCACAACCCCAACCGGGAACTGATCGGCCAGGGTCTGGCAAACCTGGTGTCGCCGGTGATGGGCGGTGTCCCCGCGACAGCGGCGATCGCCCGGACGGCCGCTGGAATCCGCAGCGGCGGAACGTCTCGCCTGACGGGAGTATTCCACTCGCTCACCGTTCTCCTGGCCACGTTGGCCCTTGGGGGGCTCGCGGGGCACATCCCGCTGACCACGCTCGCCGCCGTCCTGCTGATGGTCGCGTGGAGAATTGCCGAGGCCCCGGAGGTGATTCGCCTCGTTCGAAAAGCGCCTCGTGAAGACCTGATTGTCCTGCTCGCCACGATGTTCATCACACTCTTCTTCGACCTCACCTACGCCATTGGTTTCGGGGTGCTGGCCTCGGCGGTGCTGCTCATTCGGAGGCTCGTCCGGGTGCCGGCTGCCGCGGAACTGTTGCCAGATGAGTCAGGGCGCATCCAACAGGTCTCGCCCGAGCTGAGTGAGCTGATCCAGACCCGGCCCGATGTGGCATTCTTCACCGCCCAGGGGACGCTTTCCTTTCACAGCGTTGCGGCATTCGAATACGAACTGAGCGGCATCACGGCCAACCCGCTGATCCTGCGGATGAAAGATGTGCACCACGTGGATACGTCCGGCCTTCTGACGCTGGAGGGTGTTATCGAGCACCGCCAGCGTCACGGCGCACGCATCATTCTGACTGCAATCCAGGCAGACCTGTTCCCGGTCCTCCATCGCTTCGGCATCATCGCCAGGCTCGGGCCGGAGAACGTGTTCGAACACACCCGCGATGCGATCGCCTCGATCGACGCGCCCGAGGGCCGGGAGGTCCATCCCGGCGAAGGAAGCGCGCCTCCGCTCATCGCATGAAACGCGGCCCTGGGAAACTGGTGGTTTGGTTTATCACGAACCTACAGCGACTAACCGCCGCAAACGAACGCCCCGCCGGGGGAATGACGGGACGTTCGACGAGACTGCCAGACCCCCCCTTGGCGGGGCGTGGTAGACGTTGGTCAGGCGGCCCTTGCTGGGCTCTCGAAGGCGATCGGGTCTCGCCCGGCGCTGGCCCGCTGCGTCCGTGATTCGAGCTGCCTGGCGATGCGCCACGAGACCCAGACCACGCCGCCACCGAGCGCCATGTCCACGAACAGGTGGTTGGCGCTGGCCACAATCGCCCAGGCCATCACCACGCTGAGCACGAGAGCAGTTATGCGGAGAGTGCGGCTGCTGGTATTCACCCAGATCGCCGCCGACGCCATCGCGATCCAACCGAAGTGGAAACTCGGGATGGCCGCATATTCGTTGAGGATGAGCGCCGGCTGGGCGTAGCTTACTGACGTGTTGCCGCCAAAAACAGTGTCCACGAAACCGAGGTCGTGGCCGTTGAGGGCCATCAGCCGTGGCGGCGCTGCCGGGAACAAGTAGTAGAAGACCAGGCCAATGACCATCGAGATGAACATGGTGTTGCGCATGAAGGTGAAGCGCTCGCGCCCCCGGAACCAGAGCCACACGGCGACAACGCCGAGCACCGGGAAGTGCATGTAGGCGTACACAAAGTTCGCCACCTCCTGAACCCAGTGGTAGCGGATCGACCAGTCCTGCACCGTGGGCTCCCAAAAAATGTGAAGGACGCGCTCGAAGCTCACCAGGCGGTCCGTCAGAGCAACAGCGAAGGCATCGCGGCCGGGGGCCTGGCCGCGGGCGAGAAAATAGACGCCAATGACGGAGGCGACGATCGCAAAGTCAGCGCCTAATCGCGGGAGCGTGGCGAATTGCTGACGGAATCGGGCGCCCGGCAGCCCGGAAGTGGAAGCGCGAGGAAAGCTCAACTGGGCTCCACGGACTGTCATAATGTTGCTCCTTCTCCGCCAGCTTCTCGGCGGCACAGCTCGGCGGCATGGCCTGGATGCCTTCCGTTTTGAAGCTGCCCCTTCGACCCTACGAGAGATTAGTACGCTATGGAAGGTCGCGAAGACACCAATGTCTTCCATATCTGTGCCAACCTCAGAATGACGCTGCGGACCCTGGTGAACCTCCACCCAAAGGGCGAGAGCCGTGCGGTCCCTTCAGCCGAGGGCTACAGGTTTGGCCTCGTTTCGAAGCTAAGGGTGCCATCTTCCGGGGCGAATCGATGTGAATGGCGTCACAGTGGAACGGACCGCAGGGCGAATCGAGATTCCCGTAGTGCTCATGGGCAGAAGGTGGGCCGAAATGCCACGGTGCTTAGGCGCATCCGGATCAGCATTGAAGAGCTGGATGTCCTGGGTGCCGGTGCCCATGTCAATGCCGAGGATGCGCATGGGGGTAGTTCGACGAGGTCCAAGGCCCGAGTGCTGAGTGCTGAGTGCTTGGTGCTGAGTGCCGATCTTTCCACACCCGCGTGCGCCGGCCGTCGTCGCGCGTCCTTGCCCGCAGACCCTCACCCTGCCCTCTTCCACCGCGGAGGGAGAAGGTGCTTCCGCGAGAGGCCGTGCCAGGTGAGCTTGCCGAGGCGGGCGGGAGGCGCCTGGTGCGTTGCAAGAAAACGAATT
>JBDSJC010000036.1:0-6055 GCA_039917655.1 Tepidiformaceae bacterium | reverse complement strand
GTCCACGACAAACTGTCGGACATCCCGCACGGACTGGCTTCGAACCTCTGCCCAGTGCTCGATAACTCGCTCGGCTGGTTCATCTGTGATGTCGAGAAGATGACCGAGGCGGGCGACCACACGATCGTCATCGGGCGCGCCACCGATGGCGAGATCCTGCGCAGCGGCGAGATGCTGATCGAGCGGGAGCTGGGCTGGGAGTACGGCGGCTAAGGCGTTCGCCTGATGCCGGTGCCCGTCCGCACCGGCACGAATCCGCAGGCGAGCGCCGTGCGGTGGGAGCGAACATTGCTTGCCGCACAGAAGTACGTGGCGGTAAGCCCCTGGGCGTGGATCGCGCGGCTTAGAGTGGAAACGACTGCGAGGCCCAGACCCTTGCGGCGGTGGTCGCGGTGCACATCGACGCCGATTTCGAGCAGGTCCGGCCCGTCGTCGTAGGCTCCGGCCACGGCGATCGGCTCCCCGTCAGCCCCCACGAGGGCGATGCCCCAGCGCCAGTACTCCTCGGGGTGCGCTTCGCCAGGTTCACCGAGGGAGTTGTCGAACGCGCTGCTGGGGAGATACGTCGCGCGCCAGTCTCGGTCGATGCTCATGGCAGTTACGCCCACGGGCAGCGCCAATTCGGTGGGGAGCTCTTCGGCAACGAAGCCCAGGCCCGTGCCGCGCATGACGGCGCGGTCTCCCCGCCGTTCGGTTTCGGTAAGGAACGGGACGAGGAAGTCAGACCCTCCGAAGGCCAGGAAGTGCTTGTCTGGCGTGTGTGCGAGCGTCCATTCGAGGTAGGACGGCTCCACAGAGACAACCGTGCCCGTGCCAAACGTATGCACGAAAGCGAAGTTCTTGTAGCGCGCAGCTTCGGGCCGCGAGACTACCGTCAGCGCGTGCGAATCGAACGCTGACTCGTCGCAGCCCAGCTCTCGGGCCGATTCCGCCCGGAAGCGGGCGAGGTTCGTTGCGTAGAAGCTGTTCGCCATCAGTCTCTCGGCAGCCCGAGGCCGCGCGTCGCGATGATGTTGCGCTGGATCTCGCTGGAACCGCTGTAGATCAGCGGCGAAACGTTCGAAAGGTGACCCTTCTCCATGATCCCGTCCAGCAACGCGTACTTCGAATCCGGCTCCAGCGCGCCGCTCAGCCCAAGCAGATTGACGCCGAAGTTCGTGATCCGCGCCGCCAGTTCCGTTGCGAACACCTTGATCACAGAGGCTTCGTAATTGGCCACCCGGCCCGATTCCTGCATCCAGGCGATGCGGTAGCTCAGCAGGCGTCCGGTTTCGTTCGCCAGCCACAGGTCGGCCAGGCGGTGGCGCAGGATATCCCGGTAGGCGCCGCCCGGCTGGCGCTCGCGCATCTCCTGCGCCAGCAGTTCCAGTGTCCGCTGGTTCGCTGCGACGCTTGCCACGTTCGATCGCTCGAAGTCGAGCAGGGTCATCGCCACATACCAGCCGTTGTTCTCCTCGCCCACTCGGTTCGCCACGGGCACGCGCACGTCTTCGAAGAACACTTCGTTGAATTCGTGGTAGCCGGCCATGTTCACGATCGGCCGCACCTGGATTCCCGGCGACTTCATATCCACCAGCACGAACGAGATGCCTTTGTGCTTCGGCGCTTCGGGGTCAGTCCGCACGAGCAGGAAGCACCAGTCAGCATGGTGCGCGCCGGTCGTCCAGATCTTCTGACCATTGACGACGTAGTCGTCGCCGTCGCGTACGGCCCGCGTCTGGAGGCTGGCCAGGTCGCTGCCCGCGCCCGGTTCGCTATAGCCCTGGCACCAGACCGTTTCGCCGCTGGTGATGCGCGGCAGATGTTCCTTCTTCTGGGCTTCGCTCCCGTGCACAATAAGCGTTGGGCCGATCATCCCGACGTTGAACACGCGTCCAGCGTCCGGCGCACCCGCGTACGAAAGCTCTTCACTGAAGACCATCTGCATGACGTGGGGCCAGGCCTGGCCGCCGTACTCTTTCGGCCAGGCGGGGGCTACCCAGCCCTTCGCCGCAAGCTTCTTCAAAAACTCGATCTGCTCGGGCCAGTTCTCCTGGCTGGTGGGCCGTGCCGGGCCCGGGCCGGAGGGGACGGCGGTGCGAAGAAAGTCCCTCACCTCAGTGCGCAGGGCGATATGTTCGGGTTTGAACTTGAATTCCATCTCAACCGTCCTGGGCCAAAGTGAACGTCATTCGGGCCGTCCAAATAGTGTACGGCAACCATCACGGCGAGTGGGCCAGCCGGTCTCAGTTGCGCGTCGGGTCGTCCGGGAAATAGGCGAACATCGCCAGCTTGCCTGGCTGGCGCCGAAGCACCTTCTGCCAGAGCCGCTCTGGCTCGCTCGTGAACAGGTCGCCATCCTCCAGCGGGACCACGAACCAGCCTTCAGCCCGGATCTCATGCTCGAGCTGGCCTGCGCCCCAGCCAGAATATCCAAGGAACATTCGCAGGTGCGCTAACGTGGGCGCCGTCTCAGCGGCGGGCATGCTCATATCCACCAGCCCCGCTCCTCCGGCCATCTCTGACCAGCCGGGGCCAGGTTCATCGAGCGTCCTGGCCAGCCCGAGCACCCCGGACGGCTCGACCGGGCCACCCTTGAACAGCACCGCGGGCGCGCAAACCGCGTCCTCCCAGCCCTGTAGGTGGTCCGAGACATCGATCGCGAGCACCCGGTTGAGCACCAGCCCGAAGGCGCCGTTCGCATCGTGCATCCCGATGTAAATCACCGTGCGCGCGAAATTCGGGTCGTCCAGCTTTGGGCTGGCGACTAACAGCTTTCCGGCGACGAACTGGTCCATTCCGGCGATCTTCGCAGAACTTTCGTCGCGAACAATACCCGCTACACGGGCAGTCGCAGCCCGGCGGACGTCAACTCGGCGCGCAGTCGCTTGTAGTCCGGCTGCCAGCGCGCCACCTCCGCCCAGAAGGCCGGGCTGTGATCGTGGTGCACCAGGTGGCAGAGTTCGTGGACGATCACGCAGTCAATCAACTCGGGGCGGAGCATCATCAGGCGGTAGCTCAGGCGAATCGTGCCGTCCCGGCCGCAGCTGCCCCAGGCGTGCTTCTGGCGCGAAATGAGCACGCGCTCCGGCGCTCGCCCCATGCTTGCCGCGCGGTGCGCAACCTGCGGCGGCAGCAGAAGACCAGCTGCGGCCCTGTACCATCCGGCCAGAGATGCGGCAGCCGCCTCGTCGCTTCGCTCCGCCTCTGGTCGCCTCTTGTGCGGCGAAAGCGGTTCGAAATCTGTCACCGATGGCAGCCCATCGACGGACGGCACTTCTTCCCCCAGGTACGGCAGCGTGGGCCGCGTTGCCAGCGGTAAGGGCACAGGCAACGTCGAGATCTCCGCCCGCGCACGGGTGATCCAATCCTTCCGCAGCCTGAGCGCGGTTTCGATTTCAGACGCGGGCGTGCGCAGCGGGGCGCGCACCAGCACGCTGCCGTCCGCTTCGAGCCGGATCGCGATCGTCTTGCGGCGCGCGCGGCTTCGCGCAATCACATATGGCACGAACTCTCCATCGAGGTCGATCGTCTTCGGGGCCGGGGTCACGTCCGCACGAGTTCCTGGAGAAACGCCAGGGCATTTGCGATTGGCTTCTCCAGCGACTGGCCGAGCGGCGCCTTTCGGGTGTTCGAAGGCACGAGGTCGTGTCCGGCACCTTCGATCCAATCCACGAAGATTGACGAGGAGAGCGTGTAGCCGGCCACATCCTGCGGCAGTCCGAAGGGGTCGCGCGTGCCCTGGACGATCAGCGCGGGCGTCCGCAGTGCCTCAAGGTGCGCGACTCGCGTGCGCTCGGGATGGCCAGTTGGATAAAACGGGTACCCCAGGCAGACCAGCCCCGCTGCTCCGAGTTCATCGGCTACCATGCTCGCCACTCGCCCGCCCATCGATTTGCCGCCGACTACGATCCGGCCGGTCCCGCAGGCCGAATACGCCTCCCGGCACGCAGCGAGGAGCACAGCTTCCCGGTCTGGGGGACGGTTCTTGCCGTCTGCCCGGCGCTTAGCCATGTAGGGGAATTCGAAACGGACGACGCGCACGCCGCCTTGCGCAAGGCCTGCGGCGACGGTGGACAACCACGGGTGGTCCATCGCCGTCCCGGCGCCGTGCGCAAGGAGGAACGTCAACGTTGCCGTTCCTGGACGATCTTCTATCAAGTTCATGCCATCCTCCGTGAGAAGGCTCGTTGCCTGTTGTTGCGGCTACGTCTGCCCCGTAGGCTACCGAATGACCCCTGACCCAGTCACCCGCGCGGAGGCGAGCCAGCCGATGTTGAAATTCGAAGTCTCGTACCGCGGGCTGATCGTGGTGGGACTGGCCGTGCTTTCGCTCTGGGCGTTGGTCCAGCTCTGGCCGGTGGTCATCCTCGTGATCACCGCATTCATCTTCATGGCGGCGCTCTTGCCGTATGTGGAGTGGCTCGGTCGCCGTGGTCTCCCGCGCGTCGCAGCGGTGCTCTTGATGCTCCTTGCCGTCCTCGCGGTCGTTGGCGGCCTGCTCTCGCTCGTCGTCCCGGCCGTCGTCGATGAATTTCGCGACCTCAGGCAGAACCTCCCTGACGACGCCGGCAAGTTCGAGGAGTTTGCCGCGGACCTCGGCGTTTCCACCGAGAATTGGAACCTGGAAGAGCGCGCGCGGGACATCGATTGGGGCTCGCTCGTCTCCGGGCGGGCTGCGGTCAATTACAGCCAGAAAGTGGTCTTCGCTTTCGTTTCCGCCTTCACGGTTATCGTACTCACCGCCTATCTGCTTGTAGAGACGTCTCGGCTGACCGCGTTTCTCTACCGGTTTGTCCCGCCCGGCCGAGAGCCGGAGGTAGAGCACTTTTTGCAGGCGTTGAACCGGGTGGTCGGCGGGTACGTGCGTGGGCAGGTGGTCACCTCCGTGATCATCGCCCTCTACACCATGACGGTGCTGCTGATCCTGGGCGTCCCCAACGCAGTGGCGTTCGGAGTGCTGGCGGGGTTCGCGGACATCATCCCCCTCGTCGGGGCCTTTGTTTCGGTGATTCCGGCCACGCTCGCCGCATTCCAAGAGTCGCCGACGACCGCGGTAATCGCGCTTGGGGCGTTGCTCGCATACCAGCAGTTCGAAGACCGTTTCCTGGTCCCTCGAATCTACGGGCAGACACTGAATCTGCCCGCGCTGGTTGTCCTCCTCGCAGTCCTCGTGGGCGGGGAGCTGCTAGGCGTGGCCGGCATTCTCCTGGCCCTGCCCGCGGCTGCCGCCGGCCGCGTGTTCCTCGACTACTACCTGGATCGGCGCACCCCGGGGACCAGCACGATGGGGGGCTCGACGTCCGAGATATTGGCGCCAGACCCTGGAAAGGTGGAGGCCTAACCGATGTCACCAGAACGCGCCGTTGGCAAATGCGCCGAGAACCACTTGGGATCGTACGGCTATCCCACGCGGCCACCGGAGCCCTATCCCTTCTGCTCGAAGTGCGGCTGCCCGATGGTCTGGGCCTGCTCCAACTGCGCCGCCGGATTGCCGGATGACAGCGAAGAACTCACGGCGGCCCGCTTCTGTAGACACTGCGGCCACCCCTACTTCGCTGACGCCCCACCTACCACTGCCGCAACCTGACGCACGCGCCGCCGGCCGCGCCCACAACCTGCTTTGCGTTGTCGGCGCATCGGTGGTTCACTCCTCCCGTGTTTTCGAGCGTCCTCGTGGCTAACCGCGGTGAGATCGCCGTACGAATCGTGCGCACCCTGCGTCGCATGGGTATTCGCTCGGTCGTAGTCGCCTCGATCCCGGATCGTCAGAGCCTGGCCGTGCGCAGCGCAGATGCGTTCGTGCTACTCGAAGGCTATCCCGCTGCCGAGACTTATCTCGATGCCGACACAGTAATCGCCGCTGCAAAAGCGCAGGGGTGCGAGGCGATCCACCCCGGCTACGGCTTCCTCAGCGAGCGCGCAGACTTTGCGGAACGTTGCGCCGCCGCGGGGATCGTCTTCGTCGGGCCGCCGCCGAGTGTCTTGCGCGGTATGGGCGACAAATCGGCGGCACGGCAGTTGGCCGTGTCGAACGGTGTCCCAGTCGTCCCTGGCTGGGACCGCGAAGACGACG
>JBDSJC010000035.1:0-18855 GCA_039917655.1 Tepidiformaceae bacterium | reverse complement strand
CAGGGCGTGCTGCTGTTGCGTTTCGTCCATAGGAGGGCCACCGGTCACGTCTTCCAGCGAGAGGATGCACACCGCGAGCGTGTTGCGAAGTTCGAAGTCGATCCGGCTCCGAAGCAAGCGAGCGTCGCGCCTTAGCACCAGCGGCAAGTGAGGTTCAGCAAGACGAGTGAAGGCGTCGGCGAACAACAGGTGGTCACCGAGTTGGTTGAACACGAAGGTACCGGGGTACTGCGCCCGCAGTTCACCAACGAGCCCGTAGATTTCGTCGCTGAACGAGGGTGAAGGCTCAAGGTTGCTGGCTGTGTCGTCATTCGTCATTGTGTCGTCCTCCGGTTGGGAGGAGCGTAGCGGGACCAGCCGCCTTTGTCGGTCCCTTCGGGGAAAGATTGGTCCTGCGAAGACTTATGTTTTCGCCACACCTGACGCCAGCGTTACCACTGACTCCAAATCATCACGTAGTCCGGCCGCACTCAGCCGCTCCCTAAGCATCGCTTTCAGCTGCTCGATGCACGTCAACCGCGCGCCCGGCACTTCGGCGGTGATGTGGCTTAATGCGCGAACCAGCCCTTGTTGATCGAATTCCGCACTGATCCACTCCAAGAACGGGAACCCCACCATCAATTGGTATTGGAAGCCATTGATGTCAGCGTTCGCCTGCGTGCGAGAACGGTAGCGATCCCATTTGTCGGTCGGGCGCCCGCGGACGATGGCGTACATCGCCTTGACTCCCTTACGACCAGGATGATGCTCGCGCTCTTCGTGGAGCGATTTCGCTTGGAGCACGCGGATGTCTTGCGCCTGTGCGCCAGCGTTTTGGGCTCCCATTTTCAGTTGGATGATCCACAGAATGCCGTCTCGCTCGGTGCGAAGGTCGCCACCACCGACTGTGTGCGGAGCGACCTTCGCGATCGCCTCCTGCCACGCGTTGCCCCAGACCGTTTCTTCCGAAGATGACTCGAAAGCCGGAAACGCATGGTCGATGAATTCGTCCGAGTCGCGTATGCCGCGCAGAGCGTAGAGGAGCGTGTCCTTCTTCAGCAGGGCGTTCAGGATTTTCTTGGGATTGCGATAAAACGTCAGCCGCCCGGCCACGTAGGCCTCGAACGTCGACAGGATGACCGGCTGAATGGTTTGGGCTGCGTCGGGCGGGGGTTCAGTCACAATGCGAATCTTGAAGGTCCGGCCGACACAGGTCCATCATGCGGCGGCGCGCGCTTCGCGTGGCGTGGGGTTTGTCGTCTAATGTACTCGACATAGAAATCGAGGCAGGACCAATCTTTGGCGAGAGGGGACCGACAGCGGGCCATGGTCCCGCTAGCATCCGAACACCTCAGGAGGTGATAGATGGCCAAGAGACCTGCTTATAACACGCTCGCGGAAAGGTCTCGTCGAGCGGAAGCGCGCCGTTTGCTGTTTGCTGAAGTTGCGGACGCTGGCGAGCGGGCGGAGGAACTGGTTCCTGCCATTTCCGCGTGGATTCAGGCGCTGAGGCGCGAGCGCGAATACGAAGCAATGTCCGGACGGCCGTACGATCGCTGGGCGAGACCCGAGCGGGCCTTGACGGAACAGATGCGGTCAGCGCGCGACCACATGGAGATGGCGTGGAGTTACGCGTACGCGGCAGGCGCAGCCCATGACGCGGGGAAGATCCTCTATCAAAGGGCGTCGGAGTCCCTTTTGGCGGCACTCGGCAATGCGCGCGACGCTTGCCCGTACTCGGACGCCGAGAACGCCGCACTCAAGGCGTTGTACCCGAAGGGATGACCGAACCGACCGCGGGTGTGTGTTGATGTATTCGTTGGGGCGTGACGTGTTGCCGGTCGATGCCCATGTGTGGCGGGTGAGTCAGCGGGTGGGGTTGTTGCCGGAGGGGATCTCCTGGGCGAAGGCACACGACGCGATCCACGAGGTGGTGGAGCCGGAACACCGGTTCGCGCTTCACGTGGGGCTGGTGGTGCACGGGCGGGAGGTGTGCACGTACCGGGAGCCTCGTTGTGGGGAGTGTGTGTTGAAGGCGGAAGGGTTGTGCGAGGGGCTGGGTAAGAATCTGGAGCGAAGCCGAACCTAGCCGGGGCGATCGTGCGCGGGCCGGGCAGCGCTCCGCTCGCGCTGGTCGCGGTACTGAGCCGCTCGAACGGTGGCCGGACGGCCGAAGCGTGACCGCGGCGCTCCGGGTTGCGAGGGCGGGCCTGTGGCCACGGGGGCCACGGCTACACGTTTTGCTGGGCAAGGGCCCGCGCGCGAGGTGGAGTGATGTCGGTAAGGCGCGGGCGACTGTGGAGGGGCGGGCCGAAGGGCAAACGGGGTAGGGGCCCCGTTTAGCCTCCGGTGTTAGGCGTGGCCGGCTGCCGGTGGGGTGCGGTTCGAACCCCAAAGTGAATGACTTGCCCGCGGCTCAGGACGGTTTGGCGTCCAGGGCCACGGGTAGGGCGGTGCGGCCCCATTCGGCGAGGTTGCCGTGGTATTTGGCGAGCAGTAGGCGGCGGGCGAGGGCGTCTTCGTTGGGGTCAGTTACGAGGCGGGCGGTGATGGGGAACTCGATGTCCGCGATTTTGACGGTGGCGGATGGCTGATTGAGGAGGTTGCGCACCCAGTGTGCCCGCTCGCGGCCGCCGGCCAAGAGGTAGAGGCTCCGGCCCTCGGCGCCGAACCAGATCTCGATCGTGCGCGGCTCGCCGCTCGTGCGGCCGGTGGTCGTGAGGTAGCAGAACTGCTCGACTGCGAGGTCAATGAAGGGTTGGCCGGTCATCTTGTGCGGCTACGGGAGGACGACGATCTTGCAATCGTGGGGGTCGGCGAGCGCTTCGAAGGCGGCGGGCAGTTCGTCGAGGGTGACCGTGCGGGTGATCATCGGCTCGGCCTCGATGCTGCCATCGGCGAGGGCTGCGAGGGCCTCGGCGTACTCGGCTGGCGTGTAGCCAAGGACGAACTTGAGGGTGAGCTGCTTGTTGATGCCGACCATCGGGTAGATCTTGTCTTCCTTCATGCAGACGCCAACAACCACCACGCGGCCGAAGCGATCGACCAGTTCCATCGCGAGGCGCAACGTCCCTTCCACGCCGACGCATTCGAAGACGACCGGCGGGGCGCCACCGCACGCGGCGAGGACGGCCTCGGCGACGTCGGTCTCCGCTGGGTTGATGACGAGGTCCGCGCCGAGGCGAACGGCGAGGTCGCGACGGGTCTGGGCGTAGTCGGAGACGGTGACGTGGCGGACGCCCTCTTTCTTCAGCCAGAGCAGGGTCATCAGGCCGATCGGGCCAGCGCCCATGACGACGGCGTGCTCGCCCTCGCGCATCTCTGCCTGGCGGACGGCGTGGAGACCGACGGCGCAGGGTTCGGTGGTGGCGGCGACGGTGTTGGAGAGGCCGTCCGGTACTTTGAGCAGCATCGCGCCGGTCATGATGACGTACTCGCCGTAGGCGCCGGGGGTCTCGGGGCTGTAGCCAATGCTGCGGTAGCCGTTGGGCGCGGCCGGTTCCACCAACACGGGGACGCTCGTCACGCGCGTCCCCACCGGCCACTGGTCAGCGCCTTCTCCCGCTTCGACGATTTCGGCGACGAATTCGTGTCCCATCACCATGCCCTGGCTCAGATCGAGCGTGTCCCAGGGGGTACGGCCGCTCATCCGCGAGGCGGCAATCATGTCGTCCATATACTTCGCGGCGTGGAGGTCGCTGCCGCAGATGCCGCAGGCCAAGACGCGCGCGAGCACCTGGCCGGGCCCGGGAACGGGCTTTGTGACTTCTTCGATTGCGAGCTGTTTGCCGCGCAGGACCATTGCCTTCAAATCGTTTGCTCCAGCGGTAGGGTGAGGGGATAGACGATAGAGGAAAGGGGGGAGGGTGTCGCGGGAGGTGCTGCCACTGACGGCCGATGGCGGCTGATGGCCATCAGGCCTGATCGTGCCGCCGCTGGGCATCGCTGGTCGCCAGGCGTGCGCCGATGCCCGGCACGCCGCGCATTCCGCGGTCGCGAAGGGACTGCACAATCTCTTCGAAGTGCGGCTGGCCGTTCACTTCGAGCAGAAGATCCAACACGGCCACACCGACGGGCATGCCCGGCACTTCGCGATTGTGGTCGACTTCGAGGATGTTCCCACCAGCGGCCGCGATGGCGCTCGAAACGAGCGCGAGTTCGCCGGGGGTGTCGCTCACTTCGACGCTGAGATGCTGGTAGCGCCCGGCATCGGCAAGACCTCGCCGGACGATAGAGCCGAGCAGGTTGATATCGATGTTACCGCCGGAGAGCACCAGAACCGTCGGCCCGGCGGGCGTGTAGGCGCCAGACTGGAGGGCAGCGACGGCCAGCGCGCCCGCCCCTTCGACGATCACCTTCGACTTTTCGATGAGGGTGACGATGGCGTGGGCGATCGCGTCGTCGTGGACCGAAATGACGCCGTCCACGAATCGCTCGATCAGGCTGAACGTGCGGTCCGATGGGCCAGCCACGGCCACGCCGTCGGCGATCGTGCGGGCGGCGGGAGCACTCGTGGCGCGATGATTGGCGAGCGACCGGCAGATGCCATCCATGGCCGCCGCCTGGACACCGGTGATGCGCACCTCCGGGCGTGTGGTCTTGATTGCGCAGGCGATGCCGCCAAGCAGCCCGCCGCCGCCGGCGGGCACCAGCACCTCACAGACCTCCGGGCACTGGGCGAGGATTTCCAGGCCGACCGTGCCCTGCCCCGCGATGACGGCGTCGTCATCGAACGGGGGGACGTAGATGCGGCCCTCGCCGCTGGCGATTTTCATCGCCTCGGCACGCGCCTCTTCCAGCGATGTCCCCGCAAGCACCACTCGCGCGCCATATTCGCGACAGGCGGTCACCTTGGCCAGGGGCGCGGTCTCGGGCATCACCACAACAACGCTGATCCCGCGGCGGCTGCCAGCGAGCGCGATGCCCTGGGCGTGGTTGCCGGCGCTGGCCGCGACCACTCCCCGCGCGGCGGCCTGGGCGTCCATTTGATGGACGAAGTTGGACGCGCCGCGAATCTTGAACGACCCCGTGAGTTGCATCTGTTCGCACTTGAAGAAGATGGGCACGCCGAACTGCGCGCTGAGCGAGGCGGAGGGCCACATCGGCGTCACCCGCACATCGCCGGCGATCGCGTCTCGGGCGGCCACAATCCGCTCAAGAGTGACCGTGCTCGCGGGGGACGCATCGGGGGTCTGTTCGGTGGTCACTTCGCGCTCGTTTGAGAAGCTGGCGGGCCGTTTGTCAATGCGTGTGCCTTCACCGCTGGGTAGGGATTCTGCTCTCCCACTGCGGCGCGAGAGGAGAGTAAGGCCCATCGTGCGAAGACCGCGCCGGAACGGCTAGCTTTGGGAGATTGCATTAGCCTCGCCGCCAGACTTTTCGGCGGTCCCAGCAGTGGCTACAGACGCTCGCCGGGCGATCGGTCACTATCCGGCCGTCGTGGAAGGGGTACATCCGCTCGGAGAGATGCTCCTCGCAGAAGTGGCCCTGGCAGAGCGAGCATTCGAAGCCGGGGTGCGGGCCGCACTCCTCCACGCCGCAAAGCCCGGCCCGGTTGCGCTGCACCACGCGCGTTCGGTAGACCAGATGCGCATCAAGGTCGTCCTTTTTAATGCGGCACTGCTTGCGCACGCAGACCGCTTCGTGACCTTCGGCGAAGTGGGCATGGGCCACGCAGAAGTTTCGCCCGCAATACTGGCACGAGTGCTGGGGAGCGTTTAGGCAGCGGGAAAACCGGGTGCCAAGCTGGCAGATCGCCGAACGCATCGTTCGTCCTGATTCACTAACGGTTGAAGTTGATCCTCATCGTCGCGATCCGGGCGAGAGCGGTCAATGCTACGGAAGCCAGAGGCAAGCGCCCGGGCCATTGCCGACGCTCAGCGTCCCGGCCAGCCGCCAATCGGAGACGCGGAAGACCTGCACGGCGTCCGCTTCGTTGGAAACCACAGCCGCGAAGGAACCGTCCCGGTTCAGGCAGATGCCGTCTGGCCGTCCGAGCACTGTTACGCGCTTCTCCACCTTGCCGGTTCGGACGTTGACGATCGCCAACTGGGCCTTTCCGCCCACCGCGACTACAACACGGTCGGGAGCGAGGGCGACGACGCGCACCGGCCCGGCGCCGACAGCGATTGTGCGGTAGGCGGCCAGCGTGCCGGCCCGCAGCACCGTCAGGGTGCCGCCCACGTTGTCGGCCGTGACCACGAATTCGGCGGTCAGTGCCACGCTCTCTGGCAGTTCCCCCACTGGCGCCGTTTCGCCCGAAGGCAGCTTGCGCAGACGGTTGTCGCGGGAATCGGTGACGAAGGTGCCCCCTGGCCCGGTTGCCACGCTGTGTGGCGTGTCTCCGGTGTTCTCGCGGCTGGTCACGGAGAGGGTTGCGCGGTTCAGGGTCAATAGCCCGTTCGCCGAGTCCAGCGTTACGAGCAACGACTCGTCGCCGAGCGCCAGTCCGTGCGGCTCACCCGCGATGGCCGCGGAGCGGACGATCGACGGCCCTGCGGGGTCAACGTCGAGGACAGCGTTGCCGCGTCCGAGGCTGGCGTACACGTGTGCGCCATCGGTCACAAGCTCGTGGGCGGGGCCGGGCACTGCCAGCTGACGGCTGTGGCCGGTGGCGAGGTCGAGGAAGGTCATAGACTCGCCGCGCAGTTCGGCGACGACGATCGTGCCCTCGCGCGGGAGCACAGGCGCGGCGGTTTTCTGCGCGATCCGCGGAAACACGACAATCGCCAGCGCCATCAACGGGAGGATGGCGAGCGTGGCGATGCGGTTAATGCGGTGAAGCGGCAGCAATGGCGTCCCGGCGGGTGGCTCGCCCCCAACTCCCCCAAGGGAGCGAAGGAGGCGGGCCACCAGAATTACTAGCGGATGATGTTGACCAGGTCCTGGAGCATCTGGTCGCTGGCGGTGATCACGCGGGATGAGGATTGGAATCCGCGCTGGGCGATAATCACGCTGGTGAACTGCAGCGCGAGGTCCACGTTCGAGGTTTCGAGGGTGCCGGTGCCCACCGCGCCGCGGCCGTTGCTGTTCGGCGTGCCAACGATTGGGTCGCCTGAGTTCGAAGTGGAGACCCAGTTGTTCTGGCCAGCGCGCTGCAGGCCGCCGGGGTTGACGAAGCTGGCGAGCGCCAACTGCCCAATGACCCGGTTGGAACCGTTGGAGTAGATGCCGGCGATCTCGCCGGAGGAAGCGACAGCGAAGCTCACGAGCGCGCCGGCCGGGAAACCGTCCTGGTTTGAGAGGTTGACCTGGCTCTGGCCCGCGAACTGGCTGAACTTGCTCATGTCCATGTCGAAGGTCAGCGGGGAGGCGTACGCGGCGCCCGTCAGGGGGATGCTGATTTTGCCGTTCGCGGGGGTGAGCATTGCGCCGGTTGCCGGGTCGAAGGAGATCGAGGCGGGAGTTGGCGTGGCGGCGACATTGGGGGTGAGGGGGTCGCCATCGGCGTCATGCTTGGCGGAGACGCCCCAGGCGTTGGCGCCCGTCTTGGTGAAGGTGACCGCGACGCTATGCGCGTTGCCCAGCGTGTCGTAGGCGGTGACGGTGGTGTTCACGGTGCCGCCGATAGCAGCGCCGGCGTCCAGGTTGCCAGCGAGGTTCATGAGGCTGGTAGGTTGGGCGCTGATGCGCGTCCCGAACGGGATTTCGAGGGCTGTCATGGGGGCATCGGTGTTCACCGCGCCCGTCGCGTTGGCGGCCCAACCCATCACACGGAGGCCGGTGTTGGGGTTCACGAGTCCGCCATCGACGCCGATGTCGAACGCGCCGTCACGCGTGTAGAAGTTGCGCTGACCATCGGAGACGACGAAGAAGCCGTCGCCCTGGACGGCGAAGTCAGTGAGCTTGCCGGTGGACTGCAGCGAACCCTGGCCCATGACCGAGTCGATGCCGCCGAGGGTGATGCCGAGGCCGATCTGGGCGGGGTTCGTGCCGCCGCGGCCGTTCTGCGGTGAACTCGCGCCGCGCACCGTCTGCCCCAGGATGTCCTGGAAGGTGACGCGGCTGGACTTGTAGGCCGTGGTGTTGACGTTCGCGATGTTGTTGCCGATGACGTCCATGTAGGCCATGTGGTTTCGCATGCCGGAGATCGCGGAAAAGAGTGCTCGCATCATGGTGGGTCGATCCTTTCAGGTGGTCCTTCCCGCGGAAGGGCTGTATGTGGATCGGGCTTCCGTCGTGCGGACCAGCCCGTGATAGTTGCTATTGGAGCCGCTGTCCCCGCCTAGGCGATGACGACGGAGTCAATATTCGTGAAGACTCTCTCCCTTCCTGCCTCAGCGTTCATTGCGGTGACTACCGTGCGTTCCCGCACATCGACCACCACGGCAAGGTCATCGAGGATGACGACGGAGTTGCGCGAGCCTTTTTCAGCGGCGCGGTTGATGGCGTTGTTCAGGCGTCCAAGCCTGGCTTCGTCCAGGTTCAAGTCCCGCCGATCCACGCGTTTCTGGGCGTGCCGGCTGAGGTTGACCCCCGTGCCCGCGCGCTGAAGCGCGTCGCCGAACGACGGACTGCCCGGCTTCAGCGGGGTTGGGGCGTTCGAACGCGCGGACATGGCTGCTGGGCCGATCGGCGCGTTCCTATCGATGTAGACCACGGCTACTTCACCTCCGAGACGGTGAACAGGTCCACGACCTTGCCGTCTACGTAGAGCATCGGGATGCCCTTGTCATCGGTGACCACGCGGTCGACCTTGCCGGTGACTTCCTTACCCGCGTTTCCGGCGTCGGCGATGGCCGCTGCCACCCGTGCGTCGCTGCTGACATCAACGCGCTGCGAACTCGACAGCTTCGACCAGGGGGCGCCGAACCTTTCGCGGCCGACGAGGTCACGGGCGACGCCCACGCCGTCTACCTGCTTGCCGATGATCGTCTTGCCGAGCAGGCCAGTGGCTGTCGAGAGTTCGTTCATGCCCTGGAGAACCTTCATGCCCTGGGCCACGATCTTCTGTTGGTTGAGGGCCTCGAACTGGGCCATTTGAGCCATGAAGTCCGAGTCCTTTTGTGGCTCCAGCGGGTTCTGGTTGCGCATTTGGGCGATGATCAGCTTCATGAAGTCGACCTGGCCAAGGTCGGCCGAACTGGCCGCCTTCTTGGGCGCGTAGGTGCTGTTCTGGAGGCCGGTAACGGGGTCAATTGGGAGCGCCATTCGTTTCCTCCTTAAACCCTGTAGCTCATGGCGCCGTCCGGGTTGTAGACCGAACGGAGGCGGTTTGAACGGTCGGCCGCGCTGGGCTCTTCGATGCCCATGAGGCTGGCGAAGCTGCCATCGGCCTGCTCGCGGGGCCGGGCCCATGCGGGCAGACCGTCTTGTTGGTTGTTCGAACCGTGACCGCCGAGCCCGACGTAGACGTTGGTCAGGTTGAGTCCGCGCTGGCCTAGCAGTTGAGCGAGGTCCTGGGTGTGGTCGCGCAGGAGGTTGGCCGCTTCGGCGCGTTCGGCATGGATTTCAACGCGGACGCGGTCGCCATCGGTACGGATGTGGAGGACGACTTCCCCGAGCGCCTCTGGCCGCAGCGTGAGGCGGGCCTCGCCGCCACCAAGTTCCACTTTCTGGACGATCGCTTCGCCCACGTGGGCCACAGCTTCGGGGAGTGGGGTTTCAGTGGTCGCCACCTGGGGAGCGTCCGGGACGGCCGTCTCAGATACGCGCAGCTGGCCGACTGCCGAGTTCGGCGCCGCGTGGGCGATGCCCTGGGCGGAGGCGTTTGGCTGCGGATTCTTCTCTTCGCCGCTGGCGCCCGGGTTGGCGTGGCCATCAGTCTGGCCCTTCTGTTCTGCGTTCCCGGCGGAGCGGACCACGCTGATATGAGGTTCAGTGCTGTTCGGCGGGGCCTCTGGCGCGGCGGCTACGGCCTCGTCCTTGGGTTTCAGCCCCTCGGCCTTGTCGTGCGCCTTGCCTGCCGCGGCATGAACACCAGCCTCCAGCGTTTCGAGCGCTGCGGTTGGGACGGGCTGTTCGCTTGCGGTGGGCTGTCCGGCTTGCGCACTGGCCGGGGCGGCGCCGGGCGAAATCAGAGCCGGTGCGGCTGCTTCGACCACGGCTTGTGGTTGCGGCGGGGTTTCCGTTGGCGCAAGGTCCGGACTACCGGCTACGGCTGCGCCCACCTCCGTGGGCAGGCTAAATTGCGAATCGGCCTCCATTGGCGGTGCGACCACCGCGACCACCGCCGCGGCGTTCTGCCCCCCGTTAACCGGACCGGGCAGGATCGGGTTGAGTTGCGCGAGCAGCTGCATCGCGGCGATCACGGCAGGGGTTTCCGTCCCGGCCTCGTCCGGCTTCGCGCCGGACTCTTCGGGAAGCGTGCCGGGCAACGTAGAGGCGGTAGACGCTGCCTCACTTGCCGGGGCGCCGCCCGAGAGGTTAGCGAGCAGGGCAGCGAAAACGTCTCCCTGCTTGTCCCCTTCGGTGGCCGATTCTGCTGATTTCGGCGAAGCAAGCGGGGCGAGCGGTGAATCGGCAGGGGCGGTTTGAATGACAAGTCCCATTACATCTGCATCCTGAAGACTTCCTGATAGGCCTCGACGGCCTTGTTCCGCACCTGGGTCGCCAGGCTCATGCTCAGACTCTCCGCCTCCAACGAGAGCATCACGTCGCTGAGGTCGACATCCTGCCCAGTAGCCATGGCGTTGACCTTCGAGTTAGCGGTATCGCTGACGCCCTGGAGTTGGCCGATTGCCTTGCCCAGCATGTCCGCGAACCCGGCGGCCGGTTTGGCGGCTGCCGTGACACCAGTCTGGGCGATGCCCCCGACTCCCTGAATCCGTCCGATCTCCATAACCATCTCCTCAAGGGATGTAGTTCCGTCTCCGCGGACTACCTACTCGTGATATCCAAAGCCCTTAGGGCCATCTGCTTGACGGCGTTCAGCACCGTGGCGTTCGCCTGGTACGAACGGTTGGCGGAGGTGAGGTCCGTCATCTCTTGCACGAGGTCCACGTTCGAGAGCTCCACGAAGCCGTCGGCGTTCGCGTCCGGGTGGGCCGGCTCGTATTCCTGGCGGCCAGGAGTCGTCGAATCGATGGCGGTCTGGGTGAGCACCACGCCGGTGCTCGCGCCGCCAGTGAACTTCGTCACCACGCTGGCGAAGGGCAACGCCGAATCTGCCGAGGCGAAGCGCACGGTGTGACGCTTGTAGGCGCCGCCTTCCGGCGTGCGGGTGGTATCGATATTCGCCACGTTCGCGCTCACGGTGTCCATGCGGATGCGCTGGGCGGTGAGCCCCGAAGCGGTTGCTGCCATCGCTTTGATCAGTCCCATGGCTGTTCTCCCTTATTCCCGTTTATCCCTGGATGACGTTGCGGATCGTGCGCAACTTGGAGCTGAGGGCGCTGGACGCGGCCTGGTAACGCATCTGCGTGTCCGAAAGCGAGATCATCTCCTGGTCGATGTCCACCGCGTTGCCGTCCATGCGGGAGGACTGGAGCATCTGCACGGGGTCCATCCCGAGCTGGTTGCGGAGCTTCGACCCGCTCGAAATGTGGCGCGGGTCGGTAGTCGAAAGTTGCGCTGTCCCGCGGCCAATCTGGCGTTGGAGTGCGCTTTCGAACGGCACCGCCTGGCGTTGATAACCGGGCGTATCGATGTTCGCAATGTTGTTGCTGGTCGCCTGCTGGCGTTGCGAGAGGCCTTTCAGCCAACTCGCCACCGTGCCGATCGCGCTGTCGCCGAGTGGATTCACCGAGGCCTCCGTTTCTGCTCCCGCGAGCGGGCGATGAATGGGTTAGGGGCGAGCGGGCGCTGCCCAGGGCGGCGGTAGGTCGCTGCGCGGTGAGGGGCGTTTCCAGCGCGTCGATGCCAGTTCGTCGATGAGCTTTCGCTGTTCGCGGTTCGCGGCCACGCGTGCTTCTTCGAGGCGATGGTCGAGCAGGGTTTCCATCGCTTTGCGGTCTCGACGGCGGGAGAGCAGCTCCTCGCGCTCGAGCGCCACGTCCTCAACGGAGTGCGCGAGGGCCGCGCGGCGGGCGCTGATTTCGCGGTCGACCCGCCGTAAGAAGGCGACTTTGGCGACCAGGTCGGCGGGCTCAACGGGCCCGCTGACGGGGACGCCGCTGTCGAGCAGCGCCTCGCGTTCGCCTTGGGATTCGTGCAGTGCCCGTTCGCGCGTGGTATAGAGGCGTTGGGCCTCGGCCAGTTCCAGTTCCTGGAGATGTTCGAGCCGTTCACGCTGCTTCACCAACCGTTTCAAGCGCTGTGGCGTAAGGGTCATTAGCCTCTCCATCGCTGCTGCTGCTGCCGCTGCTGCCGCTGATTCGTACCAGGGCGTCAATGGCGGCGTTGTAGCCAGTCACGCCGTGCGGGGCCTGTCGCAGGAAGTCGTTGAGTTGGGGCATCAGGTCCACCGCGCGGTCCACCAGCGGGTCGCTACCGCGCACGTAGGCGCCGATGCTGATCAGGTCGCGGGCGTCCGCGTGGGCGGCGAGCAGGCTGCGGATCTGGCGAGCGGCTTCGCGGTGCTCTGGAGTGGCCACCCGCTCCATCAGCCGGGACACGCTGCCGAGGATGTCGATCGGTGGGTAGTGGCCGGCGCTGGCCAGCGAGCGGCGGAGGACGATGTGCCCATCGAGGGTCGCGCGCGAGATGTCGGCGATCGGTTCGTCCATATCCTCGCCGTCCACCAGCACGGTGTAGATCGCGGTGATGCTCCCGCGCTCGGCTGGCCCAGCGCGTTCCATCAGGTGGGGGAGCAGGCTGAAGACGGATGGCGGGTAGCCTTTGGTTGTCGGCGGTTCGCCCGCGGCAAGGCCGACCTCGCGCTGGGCCATCGCCACGCGGGTCAGACTGTCGAAGAGAAGCATCACGTCGAGCCCTTCGGCGCGGTAGGCCTCGGCGATTGCTGTTGCCGTGCGCGCGGCGCAGAGGCGCATCGCCGCCGGGTTGTCGCCGGTCGAGGCGACCACCACGCAGTTCTTCAGGGCCTCAACGCCAAGGTCATGTTCGATGAAGTCGCGCACCTCACGGCCGCGTTCGCCGATGAGGGCGATGACCGTGATGTCCGCCTCGGTGCCGCGCGCCAGCATCCCCAGCAGGGTCGACTTGCCGACGCCAGATCCGGCGAAGATGCCGACCCGCTGCCCGCGCCCGAGCGTCAGGAAGCCGTCGATCGCGCGCACGCCGCTGGCCATGGGCTGGGAGATCGGCTCGCGGTGCAGCGGGTGTGGGGGCTCCGCGTAGCCGGGCACCCACTTCACTCCGCGCAGTTCGCCGCCGCCGTCGATTGGCCGCCCAAGTCCGTCGATGATTCGCCCAAGCAGCGCCCGCCCAACCGGGGCCGATGGCCCACGCCCAGCGCCGACGACGCGCGCGCCCGCCGCCACGCTGCCGCGGTCGAGCATTGCAAGATGCGCGGTGCTGCCAGTGGTCCCGACGCACTCGGCGGCCAGCAGGCGGCCCGCCGGGTCTTCGACAAACGCCAGTTCCCGTGAACGCAGGTTGACGCCGCCGGCGTCCGCGATTTCGCCCGAGGCGCGCAACAGGGTGCCTGTGCGCCGATGGACCTCTGCGGTGGCTGCGGATTCGAGGATCAGTTCGAGGCCGGCGCTCATGCTTCACCCTCCCCGCCCGCTTCGGCCAGGGCCAGGTCCATCAGCGAGAGGCGAGCTTCGAGCGAAGCGTCCAGGGTGCCGTTGCGGAGGTCGATGATGCAGCCGCCGACTTCGACCGCGCCGTCCGGCCGGATGTACGTGGCGGCGTCTGTCAGCGTGGCGCGCAACGAATCCGCCAGGCCGGGATGGACGCGAATCGAAAGCACATCCTGTCCCGAGGCGGCTCGCAGCGCTTCCGCGCAGGCCAGCGCCGTGCGCTCGGGGTCGGTTTCGTAGTATTCGCCGACGATCCGGCGAGTCGCGAGGGCCGCCGCACGGGCCACTACCGTGGCGGATTCGGAAGCGACGCTATCGCGGATCGCCTTGCCATCACCGGCCGCTGCGCGCGCCAGGTGCAAGAGCTGCGAGACTTCGTTCTCGGCTGCTTCCCGCCCGGCCCCGTAGCCATCCTGGTAAGCGGTCTCGCGGACGCTGGCGGCGCTGGACTGTGCGTCGGCGAGGATCGCCGCCGCCTGCCGCTCGGCGGCATCAATGATGCCCAGCGAGCGCACGTCCGCCGCGTCGCGAATCTCGCCCGCCGTGGCAATCGAGGCATGAGGGACGAGCGATGCGGGGCGTGATTCGCCCAGGATGAAGAGGTCTTCGTGGTCACGCGCCGCGCGGATCACGCGCCCGCGGTTAGCCGACGAGTTCATCGTCACCACCACGCGCAATCACGATCTCTTCCGCTTCGTCCAACCGCCGGATGACTTCTACGATGCGCGCCTGGGCCTCTTCCACCTGGCGCAGGCGCACCGGCCCGGAGGCATCCATGTCCTCTTTCATCATGGCCGCCGCCCGGCTGGACATGTTCCGCATGATGCACTCTTTGATCGCCTCGGGAGTCGCTTTCAAGGCCACCGAGAGGTCGCGGATTTCGACCTCGCGAAGGATGCGCTGGATCGAACGGTCGTCCAGTGTGCCGATGTTTTCGAACACGAACATGCGCTTCTTGATCTCATCGGCGAGTTCGGGCTCGTTGTCTTCGAGGGCTTCGAGGATCGTCTTTTCGGTCATCCGACTGGACTGCTTCAGGAGGTTGACCAGGACCTCGATGCCGCCGACGGTTTGCGTCTGGCGTGTGGGCTGGAGGACGGCGCTCAGCTTGCGGCGCAGCACGGCCTCCACTTCGTTCACGATCTCCGGATTCGCGCGCTCCATCAGGGCGATGCGCTGGGCGACGTCCGCGGCCATCTCCGGTTCGAGCCCCGCCAGCACCTGCGCCGCCTTGTCCGATTGCAAGAACGAGGTGAGCAGGGCGATCGTCTGGGGGTGCTCATTGCTCAGGAAGTTGACGAGTTGCTGCACGTTAAGGTGGCGCAGGAAACCGAACGGCACTGTGGGTGAAGTAGCCGAGAGGCGGTCGATCAGTTCGGCGGCCTTGTCGTCGCCGAGGGCCAGGCGCAGCAGCTCTTCGGCGTACTCCAGTCCGCCGAGAGAGATGACGTTGCGGCCCACGGCCGATTCTTCGAACTCCTCCACCACGTTGCGCCGCTGCTCGGGCTTCAGTTCTCCCATCGCGGAGATCTCCCAGGTGAGCCTCTCGATGTCCTCGTCGCTGAGGTGACGGAGCACCTGAGCCGAGCGGTCGCGCCCGAGGGTGATGAGCAGTGCCGCGGCCTTCTTACGGCCCTGGAGCTTATCGGGGTCTCGCACTGCTATTGCACGTCCTCGCGCATCCAGGTCTGGACGACGTTGGCGACAGCGCGCGGGTTGGCATCGGCGAGCTTGAAGACGCGGTCTTCATGTGGGTCGGACGCCGCTTCAAGAGCCTGTAGTTGGATACCTGGCGCCAACGCCGATTGCATCGCAGTGGCGCCAAGCATCTGGGGGCTATGGCCGGCGGGGAACTCCAGCTGGCGCTTGGCGAGCGAACGGAGGAGCAGCGTGACGAGGATGAAGGCCAGCACAACGGCGAGCATTGGCAGGAGCAGCTTGAGGTACTGCAGGTACTGGCCGAGACCATCGGCTGCGGCGGGGAGGAGGTCCTGGCGCACGCTGGCATCGAACGGGAGGCGCGTCACGCTGAGCGTGTCTCCTCGAGCCTGCTCCAGGCCAACCGCGGCCGCCACGGCGCTTGTGATACTTGCTTCCTGCGCGACGGTCACGCTCTCATCCAGCACCACCGAGACGCTCAGCTTTTCAACCGAGCCCGGCGCTTTGATCGTGGTCGTGCTGGTTTTCGGGATCTCGTTGTTCGTTGTTGTTTCCGTCTTGATGTAGCTGCTGTTGCCGTTGGCGCCCGCCCCCGCGCTGGCCCCTGCGCCGCCGTTCGCCGCAGTCCCAGGCGCGGCGCCAACGGTGAGGTTCGAACCGTTGAACGTCTCGTTGGTCGAAGTCGAGCTGCGCGCCACGGGATTCGTCCCGAAGGTGTCGGCACTGGTTTTCACGTTGTCGAAGTTCATCCGTGCGCGGACGGTCACCGCGCTGCGGCCAGCGCCGACAACCTTCCCGAGGGTGCCCTCGACGTCGCGCTGGAGGGCCAGTTCGTACTGGCGCTGGAGGTCCATTTGGTTGGAGGTGCCGCCGGTGGAGAAGAGGCCATCGGTTGCCGCGCCGTCAAAGAGGACGTGGCCGGTCTCGTCGATGATCGTCACACCCGCCTGATGGAGCCCCTGGATTGAGCCGGTGACGAGGTTCGTGATGCCCTTCACCTGATCCTGGTTGAGGTGCGCGCCCGGCTTGAGCGAGAGGAGCACACTGGCCGTGGCGTTCGCCTGGTCTTCCTTGAAGATCGCCTCTTTCGGCAGGACGAGGTGGACGCGGCTGGCCTTCACGCCGTCGAGCGTGTTGATCGAGCGGGCGAGCTCGCCTTCGAGGCCGCGCTGGTAGTTGACTTTCTGGACGAAGTCGGTGGCGCCGAAGTTCGTTTTATCGAAGATTTCGAGGCCGACGCTGCCGCCTTTGGGGAGGCCGGCCTGGGCGAGCCTGATCCGCACTTCGGCGACTTTGTTGGCGGGGATGGCGACGGAGGCGCCGCCGCCGCCCAATTCGTAGGGGATGCCGTCCTTGGTGAGTTGGTCGGCGATCGCCGCGGTGTCTTCTGGCTGAAGCCCGGTGAACGCCGTTACCAGGTTCGGTTTTGAAGAAGCGATGAAGACAAAGTAGAAGATGACGAGGGCGCCCGCGAGGATGCCAGCGAGCGCCATCTGGCGGCTGCGCGGCAGCATGTTCCAGCGATCCATGACCTGACCAAGGGGCGAACCGGGACCCATAGCGCCTCCAACCGGGGTGAGCTTCACCACCAGATGAATGCGACTCTAGAGAGGGTGCGAGCGCGGACGCATTGGGGACTTCCCGATTCGCCGCGCGCAAGTCCGCGCAAGGCGGCGCGAAAACCCTGATTGTTGTGTGTGGCGCAAGCCGTCCCTCCCCGCCCCTTTGTTGGTAGCTGTTTACGGCCTTCGGCCTGTGGGCTATTGTCTCGAATGCACTAAACACACTGGAGGCCACGTATGACGCAGGCTCAGGCCATGCCCCTTATCACCGATGAGATGCGCGCCGAGATCGGCAAAGAGTCTCAGACATGGACCTGCGAGGTGGACAAAACCGCCATCCGCATGTTCGCCCGTTCGGTCGGCCACGCCGATCCGATCTATTACGACGAAGCGGCAGCCAAGGCGGCCGGCTATCGCGGCATCCCCTGCCCTCCTGGCTACTTGGGCACCCCGGTCTTCAATCCGGCCACCAGCGACTCGACGTTCGGCGGGCGCCGCGGCGCGGGCCCCGGCCCTCAGCCGAGCCGCCCGCTGAAGCGCGTCCTCAACGGCGGCACCGAGATGGAGCTGTTCGATGACATCTGCGCCGGCGATGTCCTGACCGCCAGCTCGCACCTCGCCGAGCTTGAGGAGCGCACCGGCAGCATCGGCGAAATGCTGATCAGCACCAATAAGACCGTCTACAAGAACCAGTCCGGCAAGGTCGTCGCGATTTCGACCGGCACCGGCATCCGCTACTAGGAGGCGACATAATGGCAACAACGTGGAACGACGTATCCGAGGGGATGGCGATCCCTGAACTGAAGAAGAACTGCTCGACGCAGCAGTTGGTGCAGTGGGCGGCAGGCTCCGGCGACTTCTACCAGATCCACTACGACAAGGATTTCGCGATCGGCACTGGCCTGCCCGGCCTCATCGTGCACGGTGCGCTGAAGAACGCCTTCCTCGGCCAACTGGTGCACGATTGGGTGGGCAATAACGGCCGAATCAAGTCCTACGGCTGCAGCTATCGCGGCATGGACTACCCCACCGAAGACATCATCTGCAAGGGCACGGTGAAGCGAAAGTACGAAGAGAACGGCGAAAAGCTCGCCGACCTGGAAGTCTGGACCGAAAACCCCAAGGGCCAGAAGACCACCCCCGGCACCGCCACCGTGCGGTTCAACTAGAAAGGCTCCACATTGGCAGGATTGCTTGATGGAAAGGTCGTTGCCCTTACCGGCGCCGGCCGCGGTATCGGTCGCGAATGCGCGCTGCTCGCCGCGCAAGAGGGCGCGCGAATCGTCGTCAACGACCCCGGCGTGGGACCAGACGGCTCCGGCCAGGATGAAGGGCCAGCCGCCCAGGTTGTCTCCGAAATCAAGGCGATGGGCGGCGAGGCAGTCGCCAACTTCGCGGATGTTTCGAGCATGGAAGGCGGCGAAAGCATCATCCGCAGCGCCCTTGACGCCTACGGACGGCTGGACGGCCTGATCAACCTCGCGGCCATCCTCCGTGACCGCATGGTCTTCAACCTCACCGAGGAAGAATGGGACGACGTCATCCGTGTCGATCTCAAGGGCCACTTCACGACGATCAAGCCGGCCGCCGTGCTCATGCGTCAGCAGCGCTACGGGCGGATCGTCAACTACAGCTCGGTCTCGGGCCTACAGGGTAACTCGGGGCAGGCGAACTACGGCGCGGCGAAGGCTGGCGTGGCCGGGCTGACGCGCGTGGCCGCCCGCGACCTGGGGCGTTACGGCGTGACGGTGAACTGCATTGCGCCGGGCGCGGCCACTCGCCTGACGGCCACGGTGCCGCAGGCATCGCGTGAGCTTCGCGCCGCGCGCGGCATCGCCGGCGCCGGCGGTCCAGCCACCACTCCGCAGCCCAACCAGGCGGCGGCAGATGCCGCCGCCGCGGCGATGCGCGGCCCGGACATGGTCGCCCCGATGACGGTCTACCTGCTGCTGGACGAGGCTTGGAATATCAACGGGCGCATCTTCCAGGTGGCCGGCGGGCATGTTGGCCTGCTGCAGGACATGTATCCGCCGTTTAAGAACATCTTCAAGAACGGCAAGTGGACGCTCGAA
>JBDSJC010000034.1:0-5224 GCA_039917655.1 Tepidiformaceae bacterium | reverse complement strand
CCAGTATATGAACCATCCGAGCGTCGCGACCCTCGTCAAAGACGGCTACCAGGTGTGGATCCTCTGAGTCAACCGGGACAAATCGTCCAAGATCCGCCCGCCCACATCGCTGCGGCTGCTCGTGAGGCGGGCAGCGCGTCCCCGCAGGAGTAGACTCTCTTGAGCCGGAACTGTGGCCGACGAACCGTGGATAGCCGTTAGCCGGTTAGCTCAACCTGGATATGCGGAGCGCGGACCAGGTCGCGACACAATAAGGGACGCAGTAAGTAAGCGGGATCTTCCAAATGAGTTGGGCGGGAAAGGTGCCTTGCAACAACAAATTTCCCTGGTTAATCGCTGTCAACACCGTGCCGACGACGAGCGCGGTGACTAGCGCGGTCCGCGCTAGAGGACGATGGACAACGGCATGGCGCAGGCATTTCTCGTCGACGAGGCCTCCCCTGGCGAACCTGAAGCGGGCTACCGCCTCGTGATCGGCGCTGCACGACGCGCGCCGTTCTGATGACCCTGCTTCGACTGCTGTCTCAGGTGCTCGATGTTGTTGCAACACGCGCCTCCGCCGGTAGTTTTACTAGGTTATGCACGGCGTTGGTGATCGACGTCACTGAATGATTGCCTACGAGAGGGTAAGCAAGAAGGCGTGACTAACCTACCTTCGCTCGATATATGGGTTACGGACGATTGTGCCATTTGCGCCCGTACCCTGAAAACTCTCTCAGTGTGCAAGCGGCTTAGAGGCCTTGTTGCTGTCCGTGTGCGTAACCTTGGCGACCCAGGCGAAACGCCGCCATCGTCGGTGGTTGGCGGCCCCACGGTCGTTTTCCAGGGGACGATCGTCAGCCTCGGGACGCCAGACTGCTCAGAACTGACCGAGCGTATCATCTCCATCACACGGTCGATGGCGGGTACTGGAGGTGGCGCGTGAGATTCTTGAACCGCCTCGCGCCGCGTCCCGCGACACGCCTCACCCGCAACATCGGCGCAGAGGCAGAACGCCTCCGGGCGACGCTCTTGCTGGAGAACGACCTCTTCAAGGGCATCAATCCCGAGGAGATGGGATCCATCGCGCAGCGGCTGCCGATGGCCACGTGCAGGGTGGGACAAGCCATCTATGAGCCGGGCGAAACGGGCGAGGCGTTGTTTATCCTGAAGGCCGGGCACGTGAGCCTCTACCGGATCGCTCCGGACGGCCGCAAGCTCGTACTGGCGACACTCGGACCGGGGACGGCGTTCGGTGATATGTCGGTCCTCGGTCAGGCAATGACGGGCTCAATCGCTGAGGCGACGGAAGAATGCACCATCTGCATCATGAGCCGCGTGGACATTGAGGAGATCATTCTCCAACACCCGCGTGTTGCCATACACATGATCGAACTGCTCTCCGGGCGACTCCTGAAGGCTGAGAATCAGCTCGAGCAGATGGCCTTCGCGCAGGTGCCGACGCGCCTCGCACGCTTGCTTGTGGACCTCGAGCGCGACTTCGAAGTTGCAGGGCACAGCCACCAGGACCTGGCGGAGATGATCGGCACGTCACGCGAGACTGTCTCCCGGGCGCTCGTTGAGTTCAAGACCACCGGCTGGGTTGAGATCGACCGGCGGTGCATCAGGATTTTGGACAGGGCCGCTCTCGAAGCTTTGGCTAATTCGGGCGGCTAAGAATGTTGTCCCTAAACGTCGTTCAAGAGGAAGCGCTGCAGCGGCGCCCCCTCCTGAACGGTCCGTCTAATCCTGGTCAGCGCGCCAGTTGCGCTTCCGGCCCGCCACGAAAACGGCGGCGGTGATCATGCCGAACATGAGGTGGCCGACAACCCACGCCCAGGCGGGCACGGAGTTAGCGAACAACTCGCTTGACTGTGCTTGCCTGGCGACGATTGGCACCATGACGAGCCAGACCATGAGCCCGAAGACCACGCCAGCGCCGAGCACGACAGTGCTGCTCGCCTTCGCCAGCAGCAACGTGATGATCAGCGCGAACACGGCGCCGAGGACCAACGAGTTCATCATGTGGCCTATGAGTCCCACCACAACGGAGCCGAGCGCGAAGCTCCCTCCGTAGTGCTCGTCTCCAAAGACAACGCTGGTGATGCCCCGGACAGGCGCCCAGAATCCGTCTTCGGAAATTGCCACAACCATCGAGAACATGGCCATCGCCATGCCGCCGATAAGGCCCCCAATTGCGCCGCGAACGAGACTCCTCGACAGTGGAAGAGTTGCGGTTCCAGTTGATGCGGTAGCGTTCATTTCTAACTCCTTCTTGTATTGGCGAACTGCTACCACAAGCAAACACCTCTCACGCGACGGATTCAGTGATGGCCGTCACCGGCTTCGCGCTTACCGGTTCTGTACGTTGTTCCACCCGCGCCGACCCGAATCGCCGACCCGGTGATCGCCGTCACTGAATGGCGGGATAGCGGCACGTACGTTGAGTTCAAGCCGCTTTCCCGAGGGAGAACATGAAAAAGGGCACAGTCGTTGAAGTGGACTCGATTGACGGGTTCCAGGAGATCATCCGGGCGCATGAGCCGGTCCTTGTGGACTACTACGCAGACTGGTGCGCACCCTGCAAGGCGCTCGCTCCCAATATTGAGCGAGTGGCCGCCGCGAACGCGGGACGGTTGCGAGTGCTCAAGGTGAACATAGATGCGGTGCCGGAGTTGGCACAGCGCGCGCGCGTTCGGGAAGTCCCAGCATTGCATTTCTACTGCGATGGCCGGAAGGTGGCCGCGCTGTCCGGTTTCAGGACGGCCGAGGCGCTTACCGGGGAGCTGACCCGCTACGGCCTGATTTCGGAAACGTCGGCGACGCCGGAAGAGCCAGCGCGCGAGGATGAGTCGGGCGCCGTTCCGGCGAAGTCATGGTTGGCTCGGTTCGTGCGAAAGTTCGCAGGCAGCCAAGCAGCGGAGGGCGAACCGTCGGAGCGAGCATCATCATTCAGGTTTCTTGAATCAGAAGAGGAGTTGGCGGCGGTCATCGATAGCTCATTCCACACAAACGTTGCGATCTTCCTCCACGACCCGTGGTGCCCAATCAGCGCTCGTGCGTTCCGGCAGATGGAGCAACTCGGGCGCGAGCTCCCAACCATCGATGTCTCGCGTCAGCGCCTCGTCAGCGCCGAAGTGGAACGCCGCACCGGCGTGAGGCATCAATCGCCGCAGGTGATCGTCCTGCACGACGCAATCGCAACGTGGGACGCGAGCCATAGCGGGGTGACGGCGGCGAAGGTGCGGGCCGCGCTCGACGGTCCAGCGTTATCCGCGGCCGGCGCGGGGACGGGTGAGGATGCGGGAAGATGACAGGGAGAACGATGGCCCAGGCGACGTTTCGAGACCCGCGACGGATCGGCTATCTCCTCCTCTTCCTCGGCATCGCGCTGCCTGTCACGGCCTTCGTGGTGCTGGGAGTGGACGGGCAGAACGTTGACCTCGGCGGGGCAGGTGGGCCCCTCGTAGCGTTCTCCGCCGGGGTGCTGTCATTCCTGTCTCCCTGCGTGCTCCCGTTGGTCCCGATCTACATCACTCACCTTGCCGGGACGGCCGTTCAGGGTGGCGAATCGGGCGCCGGGGAGGCTGTGGCCGCTCCGCGGGGGAAGACCTTCGCCCACGCTGTGGCCTTCGTCCTCGGCCTCTCGGCGGTGTTCGTAGCGCTCGGTGCGAGTGCAGGATTCGGGGGTTCGTTCGTGCTGCAGCATCAGCGCAACCTCGAGCAAGGCTCGGGTCTCTTGCTGCTGGCGCTCGGCGCGCTCCTCGTGCCAGCCCATACGCGGCGAACCCCGCTTGTCGCGGGCGCCCTGTTGATGGGCCTGGTAGTCGCCTTCGCTCTCCTGGTCGAACTGGCGAGACTGCAGGATTCGACGGTACGGCTGGTGCTGCTTGCGGCCGGGCTATTCGTCCTCTGGCTGAGGTTCACCGGGTTGCTTCAACTCAACATCTTTCAGCGCACCGTGCAGTTCAATCCTGGCGCTGGCAAGCCCGTTTCCTACGGCCGCTCAGCGCTGGTCGGAGGCGCATTCGCGACCGGGTGGACCCCCTGTGTCGGCCCAATCCTGGGTGGGATCCTCACGCTCGCGGCGACGTCTCAAGATGTCCTCACGGGGACGTACCTGCTCATCGCCTACTCGGCCGGTTTCAGCATCCCGTTCCTTATCACGGGCCTTGCGGTCAGTCGGGTTTCACAGGGCCTAAAGCGCATCAATCGCTTCATGCCAGCGTTTGAAGTGGGCAGCGCTGTGATGATGGTTGGGCTGGGGATCCTGCTGATCAGCGGCAGGCTGACGGCGCTGAACGAGTATTTCGGGTTCGCTAGCTTTAACCAGGGGCTGTAGCGAGGTAGGTCCAATGTCGACAGCAAAGTCTAGCTGGGTTCTCACAGTCTTCGGAGCGCTGGCGTTCAGTGCCGTCGCAGGGTTTGTCGTGTTCCGCGATGGCCCATCCGTGCCGGAGCGCGGGGCGGCGACGGTCGGCCTCCTCGATCAGCGGCAGATCGCGCAGGATGAAGCCGCACCGGACTTTGCGCTCGTTTCGGTCCGTAATGAAAGAGACGTCCTTCGCCTGTCAGACCTGCACGGCAAGGTTGTTGTGCTCAACTTCTACGCCTCATGGTGTGGTCCTTGCCGACGGGAACTGCCGGACTTTGAAGTGATCTCCAAAGAGTTTTCGGGCAGTGTGGCCTTCCTGGCAGTGAATGTGCGGGAATCGCCGGCTGATGCGCTGCGGATTCTGCAGGAGACCGGCGCAACGTTCCCCGCCGTCCTTGACCCAGACGGTGACGTTGCACGGCGCTACGGACTTCGCGGCATGCCGACTACGTACGTGCTGGACGCGACCGGAATCGTTCGCAAGTCCGGTCCTGGAGCAATTGACGCCGGCACCTTGCGCGGCGAGATCCGGGCGATTCTCGCGGATAAGCGCTGATCCGTCCTCAGACATGGTCAACGGCAGGGTCGCGAGGAACGCTCAAGCCGCTGGCCGGAGCCGCCGACTATAGGGTGTGCACCAGATGAGTCTGCGGTGGCCTGCAATGGTCCTTGGCCTCGCCGTCGTGGCGTTCAGCCTGCCTACGCGCCAAGCTGCCGTCCCACCCGAGTGGCTCGTTGCGCTGGGCGCGATCGGGGGACTTGCGTTCACAGCCGTGCTGCTAGGCATCGCTTGGAGCGCAGGTGAATGGTCCACGTCGCTGCTGGCCTTAGGCTGCGTGTCGATGGCAGTGGGAAGCGGCGCACACGTCG
>JBDSJC010000033.1:0-15610 GCA_039917655.1 Tepidiformaceae bacterium | reverse complement strand
AAAAGGCACGGTTTGGGGCCGGTTAACCACGCCGTCCCTCACCCTTGCTGGGCCAGCATCAGGTTCTCGATACTCGAAGCAAGGCCTGCCGCTTCGAGCGAGACCGAGCCCGTTACGGCGGGAGAACTGAGAACCTACCGATGCCCCTTCGCGGCCAACTTCGCCCGCTCGCCCTCTCCGCTTTCGCGGCGATCACCATCCTCGCCGGAGCCTTCGTGCTTTCCGCCTGTAGCAACAACGGAGACAAGCCCGCGGACTCTGCCACCGGCACAGCACCAGCCGAGACCACAGGTACCGCGGGTTCCACCTCTGGGGGTTCAGCCAGCGCCAACGACGCCGACAAGACCTACGCGAAGCAGCTCTGCACCTCGCTCAATAGCTACCTGGACACTTTCCTCCAGGAAGCCTCCAAAGACTCATCGCTTCTGACCGACGAGACGAAACTGTTGAAGATCGCCGGCCCCGCGATCTCTGGCCTCGGGAACGACCTGCAGAAGGTCACTCCCCCGGCGGACGTAAAGGAATACCACGACCAACTCGTGGCCAAGGCGAAGGAGGTCTCGCAGAAGGTGCAGAGTGGGCAGATCTCGAGCATCGCCGACATCGCGAACGTGACCACCGGTGTCAAAGCCCCGCCAAAGGCGATCCGGGATCGGCTCCAGGCCGCGGCCAACGACACCAAGGAGTGCCAACAGAACCTGTTCGCCGGCTCGCTATTCGGAGGATGAGGGCAGGACCGGGGACTCAGGACCGGGGACTCGGATCACCGCCGTAAAGCGATATTTCGTGTCCCAACCGAGCGCGGGTGCTATCCTCGCGATCACCAATGTTCCGCCGTCAGCGATGCGGAACAACTCCCCCAAGATCAGGAACCGCCAACTCTATGTCCAACCGCCAGGCCCGCCGAGAACAGACGCGCCAATCACGCCCCGTGCGCACCAATCGCCCAGCCCCCGGCAAGCAGCCGGTGAAGAAGGGCGGCGATGGGCCAGACTGGCTTTCGCGGCCGTTCCTGCTCGCCATCTCCGCGGTCATCGTGGTGCTCGCCATCGTCCTCGGCTACTTTTTCGCCAAGGGGAGCAGCGGCGATGCGGACTTCGTGACCAAACTTGAGCAGGCCCAAAAGAACCTGCCGAAAGACATGCAGAATGGGACGAAGCTCGGCAAGGATGACGCGCCGGTCAAGCTAGTTTCGTACGAAGACTTCCAGTGCCCGTTCTGCCTCCAGTACACCGCCAACCAGGAAGGCGAGCTGATCGAGAAGTACGTAAAGACCGGCGAGGTGCAACTCGAGTTCCGTCACCTCGCGCAGCTCGGGGCCGAGTCGGTGCGGTCGGCTATCGCCAGCCAGTGCGCGGCCGACCAGAATAAGTTCTGGGAGTACCAGAACAAGCTTTTCCGGGTTCAAGCCGCCGCCGGGCAGTTTAAGTCCGAGAAGAAGGACGCTGGCCGCTTCAGCGACAATAACCTCAAGGGCTACGCCAAAGACGTTGGCCTCCAGAGCGACACCTTCGACAAGTGTCTCGACAGCAGCCAGCACCTCGACCTTGTGCAGCAACAGTTGCTGGACGCCAAAGCCCAGGGGATCACGGCAACGCCGGGATTCGTAGTCAACGGCTCGCCTCTCGGCAGCGGCGCGCCCGCCACGATCGAGGGCTGGAAGCAGATCTTTGACCAGGTGAAGACGGCAGGTTCCGCAACTCCCAGCGCCACAGCCTCGGCGTCCGCATCCCCGGCTGGCAGCGCTACCGCGGCCAGTACGGCCACGGCCCCATCAAGCAGCCCTACGGCGGCCGCAGCCGCCACGGCGACCAAGACCCCATAGCCGGAGTCTTCGCCCAACGAGCCCGTCAGCAGGTGAAGCGATGACCCACCCCCCGCCTCCCGATGCCGGCACGGACCATGCCGAGAGCCGTTGGCAGCTCGGCCCGCGCGTCTGGGGGCCGGTCGTGGGCTTCCTCGGCGTGGCCGCCGTCGCGCTCGGCTTAATGGTCGCCCTGGGAGTCAACGGCAATACGAAGACCGTGCACGACATCCCCACCTGCAGCATTGGCACGCCCGGCTGCGACAGCCGCCCGGCAGTCCACGAACACGCGGACTTCGCGCTCTACATCAACGGCAAACAGTTTGACTTTGGGCAGCCGCAGTTCATTTCGCACGAGGGCGATCTCCAGAGCGGCGTGGTCCACATCCACGACCCGCGCCACACCGTGGTCCACGTCCATCGCGCCAAGACGACGTGGGGCGACTTTTTCACTTCATTGAAATTCAAGCTCACGGACCTTTCGCTGATCGGGACAACCAAGGACAAGGTCTGCCTGACCATGCCGGACGGCACGAACTACTGCAACGACGCCACGAATACCTGGAAATTCTTCCTCAACGGTGTGCAAGTCGATGGCCTGACCTTTCAGGACATTCACGACGTTGACCGCGCCCTGTTTAGCTACGGCCCCGAGACCGTGGAGCAGGTACGCGCGCAGCAACTGCCGCAGGTGACTGACCAGGCGTGCATCGTCAGTGAACTCTGCACCGACCGGATCAACCCAAACGAACCGCCAGAGAACTGCACAACCTCGAACACCTGCTCATAGGGGACGCCGGGCAGGCATACCCGCACGTCTCGCTCGCCAACAAGGGCTTAGTTGGGCGCAACTTGTCGCGTTCCGCTTCTCGGGGTGCCCCGCCCGCCCGCCCGCGAACGCCCTGAAGGTGGGCCTAACCCTGGATTAGCACTCATTGACAGGGAGTGCTAATATCCTCAATGCACACCAAAACACACCCGAGGTATTTATGGCTAAGCAGCTCCTCTTCGATGAAGACGCCCGTCACGCGCTGAAGCGTGGCATCGATTCCCTGGCCGATGCGGTCAAGATCACCCTTGGCCCCAAGGGCCGCAACGTCGTTCTCGATAAGAAGTTCGGCGCTCCCACCATCACCAACGACGGCGTGACCATCGCCAAGGACATCGAACTCGAAGATCCCTTCGAGAATATCGGCGCGCAGCTCGCCAAGGAGATCGCCTCCAAGACGAACGACATTGCGGGCGATGGAACCACCACCGCCACCGTGCTCGGCCAGGCGATCGTGCAGGAGGGCCTGAAGAACGTGGCCGCCGGCGCGAACCCGATGGGTCTGAAGCGTGGCCTCGAGGCTGGCGCCGCTGCCCTCGTCGAAGCGATTCGCAAGAACAGCATTAAGGTCACCGAGCGCAGCCAGATGGCGCAGGTCGCCACCATCTCCGCCAACAACGACCTTTCCGTCGGCAATCTCATCGGCGAATGCATGGAGAAGGTTGGCAAGGACGGCGTGATCACCGTCGAAGAATCCAAGGGCATCCAGACCGAAGTCGAGTATGTCGATGGCATGGCCTTCGACCGCGGCTACATCAGCCCCTACTTCGTGACCAACCCCGAGCGCATGGAAGCCGTCATTGAGGACCCCTACATCCTCATCACCGACAAGAAGCTCAGCTCCGTGCAGGAGATCCTGCCGATGCTGGAGAAGATCCTGCAAGCCACCAAGAACGTCGTGATCATCTGCGGCGATCTTGATGGCGAAGCGCTGGCGACCCTCGCGGTCAACAAGCTGCGCGGCACGATCAACATCCTCGCCGTCAAGGCGCCGGGCTTCGGCGACCGCCAGAAGGACAACCTGGGCGACCTCGCTGTCCTGACCGGCGGCACGCTGGTCTCGGAAGAGATCGGCCGCACACTCGAAAGCGTCGAAGTCGCAGACCTGGGCCGCGCCCGGCGCGTGATCTCGACCAAGGAAGAGACCACGATCATCGAAGGCAAGGGCAAGAAGAAGGAACTCGATGCTCGCATCGGCCAGATTCGCGCCATGCTGGAAGACGCCAAGAGCGACTGGGACAAGGAAAAGGCCCAGGAACGCCTCGGCAAGCTCGCGGGTTCGGTCGCGGTCATCAAGGTGGGGGCCGCCACCGAAGTGGAGTTGAAGGAGAAGAAGCACCGTGTGGAGGACGCCCTGAGCGCCACCCGCGCGGCTGTTGAAGAAGGCATCGTCCCTGGCGGCGGTGTGGCCCTTATCAACGCCCTTTCGGCCCTGGACAAGCTCAAGCTGGAAGGCGACGAAGCGACCGGCGCGAAGATCCTCCGGCGCGCGCTTGAAGAGCCGCTTCGCCGCATCGCCATCAACGCCGGCCAGGATGGCTCGGTTGTTGTTGACGCCGTGAAGAAGCTGGCCAAGGGCCAGGGCTACGATGCGCAGAAGGGCGAATACGGCGACATGGTTGCCAAGGGCATCATTGACCCCGCCAAGGTCACCCGCTCAGCCATCGAAAACGCCGTCTCCATCGCCGCCATGGTGCTCACCACCAACTGCCTCATCACCGATCGGCCGGAAAACGCCCCTATGGGCATGCCTTCCGCGCCGCCGATGTACTAGGCCCACCCACCCGGCTCTGCCGGAAACAACGAACCTGCGAGGGGGTGTGGCGCAAGCCCCACCCCCTCTTCGTTAGTGCTGAGGGGAAAGTGCTGAGTGCTGAGTGGCCGGGCTCCAACGGGGGCTCGCAAACTGGGCAGCTGTCACTAAAACACTAAGCCCCCAACACTTCCATGCACTCCGATAGGCAACATATGCGGACTGAAAACGGTCTTACGTTGGATCTCGATGCCGTCCGGCAGCTGCTGGAAACCGGCGAAGTGGTCACCATCGGCTTCACGCTGATGACCGAGCGGCTGCTGGTCGATACGCGTTCGAACGACCGCCAGGCGCAGTTCGCCGAGATGGTGGAGCCTGTATCGAGCGTGCAGGAGCGGCACATCTGGCTGGGACGCCACCGCGGGACCTTCGGCGTGCCGCGCGGCTTCGCCTTCTTCGTCTGGCCGCACACCGTGCGAGGTCTCGTCGAACGCGAAGTCCTCGCCCCGCTGCGGGCCCGCCTCCACCCGGACACCCTCGCGAAGCTAGATGCTGCGCTCGCCGAGGCAGCCGAGGCCGAGCGCCAGGCACTCCAAGCGATCATCCGCGGCGACGAGAATTGGCCCACGCTCTGGAGCGCCGGGGCGCACTGACCCGAATCCCCCCTCATCCGGCCTCTGTTCGAATACGGGCGTTCACCTATATCCCTGGTCATGGCCGTCGCGGAAAATTTGCTGGGAGAAGCTATTTGGCAACGACGACACGGGGGCGTAACCTGCTTTTCTGGTTCGGCGTCGGCGGCCTTGCGCTGGCCGTCGCTGTTACTCTCCCGGTACTCGGGTTGCAGCTGACTTCTCGCGAAGCCAGCAAGGTGGCGGAAATCGTCGCGGTCAAATCTGCCGGTGAAGAGCTGGATGCAGCGGTGAACGACTTCGCCGTCAAGGTAAGACTGTATGAACTGAGCGGCTCCGCGCCCGAAAAGCGGAGCAGCGCAAAGTACCTTGAGGTGGACCCCGCACTTGAGCGAATCCGCCTCGCCGCGGAGCGCCTGGCTCAGACAGGTGCGGCTCGCTACGGGCTGGACGACAACGTAGACGCCGTCGTCGCGGCGGAGGTCAGGTACGTGCGAATCAACCGCCAGCGGGCCGAAGCGCTGGCGTCTGGCGGCGACAGCCCGCAGCTGGCCCTTGAGGCAACCACCGTGCGGACGGCCATGATGGGCATCTCGTCCGCCTTCTCCGCGGAAGGCCGTCTCGCGCTCGATGCTCAACTTCAGAACCTCGCCGGTGCCCGTCATGAATCTCTGGCGCTGTCGCTGGCCTCCGCCGCTGTCCTCCTGACGGCCTTTGCCGGGCTTGGTCTGCGCGAAACACGGACGTTCAGGCGCCGGCTCATGGTCTCCGATAGCCGGGCCGTCGCAGCCGAAACCGCAGCGGATGAACGCGCCCAGATGGTGAACCTCGCCTCGCATGAGCTACGCAACCCCCTGACTATCGTTTCGGCGTCTGCTCAGGTGTTGGAGAAGGAAGCGGAGGCCAGGGGCGATGCGGACCTCGTTGAGACTGCCCGTGACGCCCGAGCAGCGGCAATGCGAGCGGACGCGCTAATCACCGAACTGCTGGATTTGAACAGGCTGGATGCCAACCGCCTTGACCTTCGGATCGTCCCGACCACGCTCACGCCGATGATTATCCAGGCGCTGAGCGTCACCGAGAACCATCGCGGGGTCCGCCCCATCGAGACGCCCGCGGAAAGCGCCGGCGCGGCAGCCGTGATGGCCGACCCGATCCGCTTGAGCATCATCCTGCGCAACCTGATCGACAACGCCTTTAAGTATTCGCCCGCCGATTCGCCGCTCGTGGTGAGCATCAGCGAAGAGGGCCAACGCACGGCCGTGGATGTCCGCGACGCAGGCTCCGGCGTGGCCGCCGCCGATAGTGAAGCGGTGTTCGTCCGGTTCAACCGTCTCCGAGCAACCGAGCATATCGGCGGGATCGGCATTGGACTCTACCTCTCGCGTGAGCTGGCGCGTCGCATGGGCGGCGACATCGAGAGCCTGCCCAACGCGGGGGGAGGCCACTTCCGCCTGACGCTGCGATCGGCGGGCAGCGCCTCTCTTCATACTGGAGCCGTCCATGCCTGAGCCTGCGATTGTGGAGACGAATCTGACGCGTGGTCCTGGTTCCACGCCCCCAACCATCCTCATCGTGGAAGATGAACTGCCGTTGCGAAGGCTCCTCGGACGCTTCCTCCAGAGTGTTGGGTGCCGGGTATTGGCCGCGGAGAATGGCCAGGCGGCTCTCACGCTGATCGAGAACACCTCGCCCGATATCGCCCTCGTAGACGTATTGATGCCAGTGATGGGCGGGCGGGAGTTCCTGGAGGAATGCCGGTCGAGGGGCTACCGGTTCCCCGCCGTGTTGGTCAGCGCCTCACCCGAGGCTTACGACATCTGCGAGGACCTCGCCTGTGACGGCGTGATCCCGAAGCCCTACGACATCAACGTCCTGCTGGACAAGGTCCGCATGGTTCTTGAGCGCGAGCCGGCGGCCTCCTAACTTCCAACCTACCACCAGGGCAAACCTCCCCCATTCGCACCACGGTGGCGCAGTCCTCCTGCGTTGGTGCAGGTAAGACCGGCCCGCCGCTCCAACTCTTACACGTTGGCTGTGCGCGCGTACGATTGGGGGGTGAAGATCCTCATAATCGGCGCCAGTGACAGCGATGGTTCGAATCTGCCAGACCCTTCGCGGGGGTGGAGGATGACCCTTCAGCGTGAGCTGCCGCCGCTCATTGGCGAAGCTGTAGAGCTGCCATACGCGCGGTTCTACACGTACGTACCAGGAGCCGAGCCGTACATTGATCGTCAGATCCGGCGCCACCAGCCTGATGTAACGATCGTCGCCGCCACAGCTGCCGGGTTCGCTTACCCGATGGTGGGGGCGCGGCTGATCAACCTGCTGGGCTGGCGCACCGGCCGTTGGTTCGAGCGGCGGATTCATTCGTGGGATGGCTCCGCGGCACACAGCGATGGGCCGAATCGGCGGCTGCATGACTCCGCCCAGTGGGTTGCTCACCGCACGATCGGGGCCTCCGGTTACACCACCCTGGAGGCAACGCTCAGCGGCTACGGCAGCCTCATCGATCGGCTGGCGAGGGACGAGCAGACCCGCGTGGTCATTATGGGCGCCACACACCCGGCAGGCGCCCTGCGCGAACGCGCGCCCGGCGCAACGACCGCGATCGACCAGTTCAACAGCGCGCTCTCCGCGAAGACCCGCACCCGACACTTTGAGTGGCTGGACCGGCAGGCGCTGACAGCGGAGCTTAGTGACGACGACGTGATGCAACGTGACGGCCTGCACAAGACTGCGGCGTTCCACCGCCATATCGCCGACGCTCTGCTGGGGATACTGTCTCCCTGAGGGCCCTCCTGGCTCTTTTGCATTTCCGAGGGATAATCCGCACGTACGCGACCTTCACTTCCGAAACCAAGCCGCGGGCCGGCAACCACCGCTCAATTTCTCGACTTTGCTAAGCCGGCTGCCCGCCCGGTCGATGACGGCCTGGGGGCGGGCGGCCAGCTCGCGTCTTCGAGGAGAGATCGCGCGGGCGGCCGCCACCCGGGCGCGGGTCCAGTGAAGACGAGGGCGCCACTGCGGCCCGCCCGGCATGGAGGTGGGCTGTCGCCCTCGCCTCGCACTGTTTGCAGATGCCGTGCGAGGTGGGTAGGCCGCCCATCTGCATCACCCGGTGACACCAGGCGCAAACGACTCGTAGTCTGGCAGTCATTCTCCTCACCTCCCTTCCGCGAAACTCCAGCATCGCCGTTACTTCGAGATGCCGTCAGCGCCAACTTCGCAGTTTCTGTTGCAGATTTCAGACAGCTTCCAACCACTTCGATTGTCCACCGAAAGGTGACGGCTTTGGCGTTCGTGGGGGGGCAGTGCAACAGAGCCGCAACGGATGGTCAGCGTTTCGGAATGCTTTGGGGCCAGCGGGGTCGCCGCGATTCACATTCCGCGCCAAAATCGGGAGAAGACGGTTCGATGAATCCGCGGACCTGTTGAGGAAGGTGGCCGAGACATTGACCTCGCGCGATTTCTTGTCCTAAATTGTTAAAGCTCGGGGTCTCCCGGCCGTTTGGGTGATTGCCGGGGCAGCCCTCATCGCCGCGCTTTTGCGCGGTAACCGGTCCCGCCGCGAGTAAAGGAGTCGAACGAATGGCCGCTCGGGCGATCTGGCGAGGCACAATCAGCTTCGGGATGGTGAGCATCCCCGTGAAGCTACTGACGGCGACTGAGAGCCAGGACATCTCCTTCCGCCAACTCCACGCGGAGGACAATAGCCCGATTAAGCTGATCCGCCGCTGTGCCGCCGATGGCCAGGACCTCTCGCCAGACGAGATCGTCAAGGGCTACGAGTACTCGAAAGACCGCTACGTGATCATCGATGAGGGCGACCTCGAACAGCTGCCCGTCGCCAGCAAGCGGGCGATCGAACTCACCGCCTTCGTCAACGCGTCGGAGATCGACCCGATCTACTTCGAAAAGGCCTACTTCCTGGAGCCCGAAGAGGTTGGTCGTAAACCGTTTGCCCTGCTCGTGAAGGTGCTTCAGGAGCGCAACTTCCTCGCCGTCGGCAAGATCTCCATTCGTACGAAGGAGCGGCTCTGCGCACTGCGGATTCGTGAAGACGGCCTGGTGCTGGAGACGCTCTACTATGCCGATGAAGTCCGTGCGCCGGAGTCCACCCTCCCCGCGGTTACCGTCTCGGCGGCCGAAATGAAGATCGCGAACGCGCTCATTGATCTCCTTAAAGCGAAATTCGACCCCACTGAGTACAAGGACGAGTACCGCGAGGCGATGATGGCCGTCATCACCGCAAAGCTGGATGGGCAGGAGTACGTTGCGGCGCCAGCGCCCGAAGCGTTGGCCCCGGCCGTCGATCTCATGGCTGCCCTCCGGGCGAGTGTGGAGGCGGCCAAGCAGCGCAAAGCTGGCGGCGCCTCCGCGAAACCAACAGCGGATACAGCACCGGCCGAGAAGTCCGCGCCAAAGCGCCGGAAGACCGCCGCGCCGGCCTGATCGAGGAGCTGAATGCCTGGCAAACCTCGGCCGGGTGGCGATTACCGCGCCAAACGCGATTTCACGGTCACTCCCGAGCCGCCCCCCGCGGAGGCCGGCCCTGGCGAGGGCGCGCTCGTCTTCATGCTTCACAAGCACTCCGCAACGCGCCTCCACTACGACCTGCGCCTCGAGCTGGACGGGGTGTTGGTCAGCTGGGCAGTGCCCAAGGGCCCCTCCAGCAACGTCCGTGACAAGCATCTGGCGATGCACGTCGAAGACCACCCATTGGCCTACGGGGGGTTCGAAGGCCTCATCCCGAAAGGCCAATACGGAGGCGGCCCGAGCCTGATCTGGGATGCGGGCACCTTCTCACCGGACGAAGGCGGGCGGCTCTACTGGGATGACCGTGACGGCGCTCAGCGCGAACTGCGCGAGGGCCTCGCCGCCGGCAAACTCTCGATCACCTTCCGCGGACGGAAGCTCAAGGGCTCCTGGACGCTCGTCCGCACCAGGCGGGCGCCCAACGAATGGCTGCTGATCAAACACAAGGACGCGTTCGCGGACACCGGGCGCGATCTGCTGGACGACGGGGAATCGGTGCTCTCCGGGCGAACGATCGATGAACTGCGGGACGGCGTCCCACCCCACAATCGGCTGCCCGAACTCCCCTACGCGGCCCCGGCCACGCTGACCGGTTCGAAGCCGGCGCCACTACAGATGCTCGCACCGATGCTTGCCACTTCGGCTGCGATCCCAACCACGGCCATCCAGCCCTGGTCCTTCGAGCCGAAGCTTGACGGCATTCGCCTTGTGGCGGGCATCGACCACGGCCGCGTCGAACTACGCTCGCGCGGCGGACACGATATCGGCGCCCAATACCCGGGGATCGTCGCCGGCCTCGCCACGCAGCCGGTCGCCGCAGCGCTTTTCGATGGCGAGATCGTCGCCGTTGGCGCGGACGGGCGAGCGTCATTCGAACTGTTGCAGCAACGCATGAACCTCCAGGACGCGGGTCAAATCGCCGAGGCCGAGCGCAATATCCCTGTTGTCTACTTCGTCTTCGATGTGCTCCACCTTGATGGCTACGACCTGACCGGGGCGGCCTTGAAGGATCGCCGAGAGGTACTCGTCCGGGTGCTCAACCCCACGAGCCGCATTGTCCAGGTGGCAACCATCGAAGTGGATGCCGAGGCAGCCTTCGAGGTCTCGATAGGCGCCGGCTTCGAGGGCATCATCGCCAAGCGGGAGGACAGCCGCTACGAGCCCGGCCGGCGCAGCAGTACGTGGCTGAAGCGCAAAGCACAGGAGCGTGCCGAATTTGTGGTGGCCGGCTTCACCGCCGGAAACGGGTCACGCTCGGATAGCTTCGGCGGGCTCATCCTCGCCGAGCTGGACGCGGGCCGCTTAGCCTACCGTGGGCGAGTCGGCGGCGGACTAACAGGCGCCGAGGCGTCGGCCCTCCGCAATAAACTGGACAGGCTGGTCGTAAAGGCCAGCCCATTCGCCGCCCGCACGCCGGACGACAAGACCGCCACCTGGGTGCGACCTGAACTTCGCGTGCTGGTGGAATATCACGAGAAGACGGCCGGCGGTGTGCTCCGCCAGCCTGTCTTCAAGGGAATCGTGGGCGAGCAGCGGCCACCCTCACGAGGCGCCGTGCCGGTCAAGAAACTCACCCCACCCGCCGTGACAACTGACGCCCTGGCCCAGCAGCTGAAGTGTGCCGGCGAGAAGACCACGCTCGAAGGCGAGGGCTGGTCGCTGCCCGTCACCAACCTTGGCAAAGCCCTCTGGCCTGCCTCCGAGCGCGGTCGTGCAATCACTAAGCGCGACCTGCTTCGTTACGCGTTGACCGTCGCGCCACTCGCTATCCCCCACCTGCGGGACCGCCCGCTCACGCTCCAGCGCTTCCCCAATGGCACCGAAGGCAAGCGCTTCTACCAGCGCCATTGGGAGACTATTCCGCCGCCCTTCGTGGAGACGGTAACCGCTTTCGCCGAAGGCGAAGGGGCCGATCGTGAGTGGCTGCTCTGCAACAACCTACCAACGCTCCTCTGGCTCTGCCAGGTGGCGGATATCGAGTGGCACGCCTCGCTCGCCCGCATCTCACCCGAGCCCGACGCACGGTCGTTGCCGCTCACCTTCTCCGGGTCGGAAGAGGCGGTGGATGCCTCACCATTGAACCACCCCGACTTCCTCCTGTTCGACCTGGACCCGTACATCTACGCGGGTAACGAGAAGCGCGGCGACGAACCGCAGCCCAATCGCGAGGGCTTCGACAAAACGGTCGCGGTCGCACTGGGCCTGAAGGAACTGCTGGATTCGCTCGGGATGGCCTCCTTCGTGAAGACCTCCGGGGCGACTGGCCTGCACGTCTACGTGCCGATCGTAAGAAACCTGGAATACGATTCGGTGCGCGCTGCCGCCAACACGATCTTCTCCGAACTGGCCTCACGCAGGCCGAAAGATACGACGATGGATTGGGCGACCGGGAAGAGGGTGGGACGAGTATTCCTGGACGCCAACCAGAACGCGCGGCACAAGAGCCTGGCCGCGCCCTACTCCGCTCGTGCAAAGCCAGGCGGTCCCGTCTCCCTGCCGTACGCCTGGAGCGACATCGAAACAGCGTACGCAGGCGACACCACGTTGCTGGATCCCTGGTGGGCTGGCCGCGCAGACCCTTGGGCGGGCATCCTCAGCGCCAAACATGACCTCAAACGTTTGCTAGGACTCAGTGGATAGCGACACGAACTGTCGCAAAGGCGCCTTACTCTCCATTTGAGATTCGTACAGGAGGTCAAAATGACGGAAACATCTGATCAGGTGCTGTATCACGTGCTCGAAATGGGGTATCGTGGCAGGGAGACCAGCGGAGGGGACTCGATGCCCGATCGCCACCGTTCGCTACGGATGCCTGCAGTTGCCGCGCTGGACGCCGCCGTGGCGAGCATCGCCCGCAGCACCTGGACCATAGAGCAGGCGCGCGAGTTGATCGCCCGGCTGATGGACGCCACCGGCATGGATTACGACCAGCGCGTTGACGTGCTTGGCGGAGCGCTCGTTTCCGAAGCGGTGCGCCCTCACTGGGAATCGGGCTTCACGGCCGGCGAAGCTCACGATCGTCTCTGGCGAACCGATTCCGAGCTTGCCGAGGTGATAGAAGCCGCCTCCACCATGCTCCTCGCCCGTGCCGAGGCGCAGGACGAGGCGCGCGCGATGATCGGCCTCGTCGAATCGCGGCTCTTCTCTGCTGATTTTTCTGTCAAGCACTAATCGCTCCTGGACCCCGCCCGATTCCTGCGTAAGCGCCTCTCGTGATGAGGCGAGCCGTCGTGCGGGTCAACTGGGAGGGGGACGAAGGCCGCTCGGCCGATCTTGAGCTTGCCCAATGCTGGCGCGCGCTGGCGGTTCGCCGGGGGTTGTAACGCTTTCGCAACGCCTGAGATGCGGGCCTGAGAACCTTGCAATGTCGCGTGTTTCATGCTCTGGAGAACAACCCCGGAGGTGAGACGTGAAGAATCTCATTCGACGCATAACCAGCAAAGCGCAGGCCGAAGAAGGCCACACTGCCGCATGGGGCGGCGGGGGTCTCCTCACGATCGTTGTGGTAGTCCTTCTCCTGATCTGGATCTTCTAGCGCGCAGCTTCCGAGCCGGCCGCCGGGTAGCTCTTTCGCGCTTGCCCGGCCCGGCTCGAGTACAAACCCGTCGATGTGGAGGGGGACTTGAATGGCATCTGAACCGTTGGTACTCGGCGTGGACGACGAGGCGGGAATCCTTCGTCTGATCAAACTCGAACTCACTGCGCAAGGATTCCGCGTGATCACCGCTTCCAATGGGGCGGACGCTCTCGTCCTCATTGAGGAGCAGCGGCCGGACATCATCCTGCTTGACGTTGTCATGCCGGATCTCTCAGGGTTCGAGCTGCTCCGCAACATCCGTGAGCGCTGGCACACGCCCGTCATCATGGTCACCGCGCGCGACCGCGAGGTGGACAAGGTGCGCGGACTGGCAGCCGGTGCCGATGACTACATCGTCAAACCGTTCGGAGCTGACGAGATGGGCGCGCGCATCCGCGCGGTACTCCGCCGGGCGGCGGGAATCGACGCCGAACAGGTAGTGCATGCGGACCACATTGAAGTCGACCTCGGCCGCCGCCTGGTAAAGCGCGACGGCGAAATCGTCGCGCTCACGCGAACCGAGTGGCTGCTTCTACAGTACCTCGCAGCGAACTCCGGCAAGGTCATCCTGAACAGCGAGCTGCTGTCGAAGGTCTGGGGTCCCGAGTACCGGGACGACCTTCAATACCTGCGCGTCTGGGTCTCCCGGATCCGCCAGAAGATCGAGACCGACCCGAGCAGCCCGAAGATCATCATCACCCGGCCCGGTATCGGTTATATGTTCCAGGCCGACGTTGCGGTGGTTGCCCCAGCGTAGGCTCCCAATACCCTCGGGTCACTCCCGGCGAAACTCGGGTCGTTCAAACAAATCCTCTACTCGGCTAGGCCCCACGCCAGCACCGTGACACCCCATAACCGCGCAAATTGCACAACGGCGGGCGGCGCGCGAAACCTCCTGCCAGGAGAAGCACCGCAGAGAATTGGTTGGACACACGAAGAGACGGGGGCCAATGGCCCCCGTCTCTTTGCGTTTCGCTAAGCCAGTCGGTTACCGGGTGTTCCGTGCCCGGACTGCGAACAGTCCACCCGAAACGGCCAGGGCTGCCCCGAGAATCGGGACCACCACCCAGAGGTCGAGGCCGCTCCCTTGCGAGGGGCCGGTGCCCGAGGCCGGCGCGGAAGGCACACGGCTAGGAGTGGCCGTGGCACCGGTGCCAGTTGGCGGAGCCGTGGCCGTGGCCGTGGGCGTGGCGACCGTTGCCCCGCCGACGGTCAGGTTCACCGGGTTGAGCTGGTAGTTCTTCCATGAGCCAGTCTCATTCGCCAGGCTCCCCGCCACCCGGAACGTGACGACCGCGCCGTCTGTCCCGCAGTTAGGGTTAGCGCCAGGGTCGAGGGCCGGGCTGTCAACCACGTAGCGGGCTTCCGAGCCAGCCATGAAGACGCTCCCAAGCCCACACGTTGTCGTCCCGATGACGGCTTCGATCGTGGTGCCGGGGGTTGCCGGCGCGCCGTTCACCGTTACCTTCCCCACAAACCGTGAGGGCGGATTCGGCGGCGATTCGGCGAGTGCGCTGCTCACCCCCAGCGCGCCAAGCGCGCCGATGATCAGCGTCATGAGCAGCAAGCTCACCTTAGGGCGATGGATTGCGTGCGTCATCGAGTGTCCTCCTTATCCCTGTTCGATCGTCCAGGTTGCGGCGCTTGAACCGTTTATCGCGGTCCAGTACGCCACGCCCTTGGCTAGCGTGGTGAAGTCGTTTGCACCGGGGATGTTTTCGCTGCCAGGGAAGAAGCCGTCCCACTTCTGGCCGCCGGCGTTCCAGCTGTACATCGCCGTCACGCGCGTCGAAACGTCATTTGTCGCCGGGTTGTCTGGCGTTTCAATGCCCTTCAGCGCTGCCGTGGCCGAAATGCCGTTCTTGCCCTGCCACACGATCAGGCTCCAACGGACGCTGAGGGTGTAGGTGCTCGTTGATCCCGGGAAAGTGAATTTGCCGAGGGTCACCACTGCGCTGGTGCCAGCGGGCGTAACCACCGTCACGTCCACAGCGCCGGACGCACCGGCCGGCGCAGTCACCACGATCTGCGTGTCGCTGACCGAGGTGGGCGTAGCACTGATCGTGCCGAACATCACGGCGGTTGCTCCCGTGAATCCCGTACCAGTGATCGTCACCACGGTTCCCGAGCCGCCAGTCGTTGGGCTGATGGTCGTCACAACCGGCAACGTGGCGCTGCCGTACGTGAACTTCGAACCGGTCGCTGCCACGCTCACGCCGGCGGGCGTGGTCACGATGACATCCACGATCCCTGCCACGTGGGCGGGGGCGGTTGCCAGGATGCTGGTGTCGCTAAGGACGGAGGGGGTGGTGGCGGCGGTGCCCCCAAAGGTGACCGACGTTGCGCCGGTGAAGCCTGTGCCGGTGATCGAAACCACCGTCCCGCCGCTGATCGGCGAGGATACCGGGTTCACCGCGGTGACCACCGGGATGGACGCCGTGGTGTAGGTGTACTTGGTCGCGGTGCCAGTGACGCT
>JBDSJC010000032.1:0-6949 GCA_039917655.1 Tepidiformaceae bacterium | reverse complement strand
CCAACTGGCTGGGGCATCGCCTTCGACCTCAGCGTGCTCTCCGTGGTCGCGCCCCTGAACGAAGAGTTCTGGAAGGGCATGATTGTCGGCTTCTTCTTCTTTCGAAAAGGGGGCGCGGCGCGCTGCTTCATGTGGGGAGTGCTCGCAGGCGCCGGGTTCAACCTGCTCGAAACGTTCCAGAACAGCCTCTCGGTCGTCTCGCCGGAGGTCGTATCGGACCGCACGATCGGCAGCCAATGGTGGCTCTTCGCCTCTGCCCGCGCGGGCACGGGGGCGGTCCACGCGCTCGCCACCGGGCTCTCGGCGCTCGGCTTTTACGGCCTGTTTAGAAGGCAGCCGCGATTCCTCATCGGCTACCCGCTCGGCGTCCTCACCCACGGGACATGGAACTTCCTGAACTTCACGCTCGCTGGCGACGCCTTCTTCAGCAGGGCTGGGCCGGACACCACGCTGCTCGACATCCTCAGCGTAATCGGACTCTGCGCCGAGTTCGTGGTCTGCGTGGTGATGCTCTGGGTGTTGCCCCAAAGGCTGCGGGACGGCTTCCCCGCCCCGCTCTACCGGGTGCTGGGGATGCTGCCGGGACGGAGTGTGGGCGGTGCGGTGACGCAAGGGGGCGATCGGCGGAGCCTATCGGGCCGGCCTCTCTGGCCGGTTAGGAAGAGCCGTCCGTCAGCCAGATGTCGAGGTAGGTGAAGAAGTCCTCCGTGTCAGCGGACCCGAACGCGTCAGCAATGCGCAAGAGCCCGCGGTGCTTGCCATAGGGACAGGATAGCGCCTGGCCCAGTGACTCCTCGCGCCTCACACGTTCGCGCGGAACCAGGCCAGCGTCTTGGTCCAGGCGTCAGCCGCGGCGGGGGCGTTGTAGGTCGCGCCCGTGTCGTTGAAGAAGGCGTGATTCGCGCCATCGTAGATTTTCACCTCCGATGGCCGGCCGGTCTTCGCCAGCTCAGCCTTCACAAGCTCTGATTGCGAAGTGACGCGATTATCGAGCGCCCCGTAGATCGCGAGTACCGCCGCTTTGCTCGTGGCGAGCTTATCGATCAGGCGGCAGATTCCGTAGTAGGGAACGGCTGCTTTGACCTCTGGGCTGGCGATCGCCGATTCGAACACATACCCCCCGCCGAAGCAGAACCCGGTCACACCGATGCCGCCCGCCTTCACGCCCTCCACCTTCTGTAGGTAGGTCGCGTAGGCCTTCATGTCCGCGACGAGGTCTTCGATCTTCGCGCTTCCGAGGGCACCCGTGTTCGCCGCCGTGTCGCTTTTCGAACCACCAGCGCGCGAAACCAAGTCTACCGCGAGGGCGATGAAGCCTTCCTGAGCATACCGCCGGGCGATGTCTTTCGTATGCTCGTTGAGCCCGCGATTTTCGTGGATGATCAGGATCCCGGCGTAGGCGCCGGCCTTCGCTGGCCGCGCCAGGTAGCCGAGCAGTTCCGAGCCGGGGCCAACGAAGCGGATGTCGCCCGGGCCAGCGGTGGTGTTCGAAGGGCTCGCTGCCGCGCTGGTCGCGCTCGGCGCCACTGCGCTCGCACTGGCGGCCGCCGTGGGCTGAGGCGGCTTCGTCGCATCCGCGATCGCCTCCGGGCTGTCGTCTCCGCCGCAGCCAACTGCCGCGAGCGCGGCCAGTCCAGCGGGCACGCTGCCCATAATCAGGACGGCGCGCCGCAACAGGTCTCGCCGACTCATCGACCGCTCGCGGTATTCGTCCGCAAACTCTTCCATCAGGTAGCGCTGGTACTCGTTCATCCCGGTCTCCTCGCCTGGCTCAGGCTCAGTTGTCGTTTCGGTGGCGCCGTTAGCAATGCGTAAAGGCTGACAGCTTACAGGTAACAACACGGGAAATACCGGTCCTGACTTTACGCCCGCCGAAATCCGTAGTGGACGCTCCGACTCGCTACTTCCGGTAGCGAAAGTCGCAGAACTCCGCCCCCTGCATCCGCGTTTGCGTCCGCTCGAAAGCGACGTCCGGGGCCAACCCTTCGAAGTAGGCGAAGTCCCGCCCGCAGGAGAGCAGGAAGCCGAGGTCCCGTGACCCCATCTCTTCGTACATCTCCATGAACTTGCAGCGCGTGACGTTGAACCCGAACGCCTCATCGTCTTGCTGCACGACTTCGACGATGAGTGACCCTTCGGCGAGGGGCCCGCGCTGCCGCATAAGGGCGAGGTCCGCCATGGTGCGGATGTTCGAGCGCTCACGTTCGGCTTCGCCCTGGGCGCGGGCGATCTCGCGGATTGCGTCGCCCACTACCTGGTTCACCTGCGCTTCGCCGAACTCCGCCTGCATCGCGCGGATGACGGGGATGAGCACGGCCGCTTCGAGCCGGCGGCGTTCGAGCAGTGGCAGGTCAGGCATTGGAGACTCCGATCGGATGCTTGGGTTCAGCTCGTTGATGCCAGGTCAGCCAGCGCGAGACGCAGCTCTTCGAGCACGGCGGGATCGTGCTCTGTTTCGGCGTGCCGTTCAAGGGCCAGCTGTGCCGCGCCCTGCTGCGCGTGGCGGTTCGCGAGTTGGGTGATGCCCCAGGCCGCATGCCCCCGCACAAGCGCAGAACTATCGTTCAGCGCCTTGACCAGCGCGGCGAGTTCCTCGGCCCGGCCCACGTTGCCGAGGGCCACGCAGGCGTTTCGGACCAACCCGTCACGCTTCGCCCGCATGATTGCCCGGCCCTGGAAGCGGGACCGGAAGGCCTCCTCGTCCAGATCGAGCAACCCCACCAGCGATGGCCGACCCGCCTCCTCGTCCGCTGGCACAAAGTCCGGGTGGCTGGCCGTGTTGGTCGCGCCTACCGGGCAGGAATCGAGGCAGGCATCGCAGCCGAACACCCAATCGCCGAACTTCGCCCGCAGGTCGCCGGGGATGGCGCCGCGGTTTTCAATCGTGTGGTAGCTGATGCAGAGACGCGCATCGAGCACCGTCCCATCGCTCCCCAGCGCGCCTGTCGGGCAGGCGACAACGCAGCGCAGGCAACTCCCGCAACTCTTCCGCAACGGTGCGTCGGGCTCAAGTTCGAGCGTTGTAGCGATGGCCCCGAGGAGCACCCAGGGGCCAAAACCTGGCGTCAGCAGCATGGTCGATTTGCCGAGCCAGCCCATCCCGGCGGCGGCTGCGAAGGGTCGCTCGAGCAAGGGGCCGTAGTCCACCGTGGCGCGAGCGCCCGCCCCGAACTCTTCGCGGATGAGGCGTGCGATTCGACGCAGCCTGGTTTCGAACACCCGGTGGTAGTCCCGCCCCCGGGCATAGCGCGCCACCCGTCCCCTCGTTGGCCCGGCCTCGCGTGGTGTGCCGTCAGCCGGCTGAGTGTCTTCGCCGTGGTAGGGCAACGCCAGCAGGACCACGCTCCGGGCGCCGCCCAGGAAGCGCCGAGGGTCGGTTGCCCGTGTAAGCCACTCCCCGGTCATCCACGCCATCCCCGCCAGCAGCCCTTTGCGCCGCACTTCCTGTGCCGCGTTCCGGGCGGCGCCCAGGACATCCGCGCCCGCCACGCGCACAAGGGGGAAGCCCTCAGCCGCGCACAGTGCCAGGACCCGCGTCCTCACGTCAGCGCCGGAAAGAGCCTCCACGGCCCGAGAACTGGTCACCGGAGTCGGATTCGTCACGACCACAGGTTAGCGGAACGAGGGCAGGGCGGGCCGATTCGCACGGATTCGCGCCGAAACGCCGAACAAGACTTCCCTGCCAGGCACCCAAAACTCGCGACGCGCCCCTTTTTGGCAAAAGTTCCTCTGAACTGGCGGTGAATCGCAGGACGTAACCCTGCCTTCGGCTGTTCGGAACAGGTTTGACGATAACCCACTCGTATTGTTAAAGTTGGCGCGAACATGCGTTCGAAAGGCGCCTCGCAACATGAAAGAGCTCTCCGGCAAGCAGGGTCAGATTCTCGAATTCCTTCGCACCTTCATCGAAGAGAAGGACTATCCGCCCAGCATCCGCGATATCCAGGAGGGCTGCGCGATCAGCAGCACTTCCGTGGTCGATTACAACCTGCGCAAGTTGGAAGAGAAGAGCTACATCCGCAGGGACCGTGAGGTCTCGCGCGGCATCGAGATCCTTGGCAGCAAGGGCCGCCGTTCTCGCATCGTCGAGATCCCGGTGCTCGGCTCGATCGCCGCTGGCCAGCCGATCCCGGTGCCCACCAGCGAACGCTGGGGCAACGACAGCGAAGACACAGTCGCGGTGACCGAGGACATGATCCGGGGGCGGCAGAACGTCTTCGCCCTGCGCGTCAAAGGCACATCGATGATCGATGACCTGATCGACGATGGGGACATCGTCTTCCTCGAGCCCGCGCGCTCCGCCAACGACGGCGAGAAGGTTGCTGTCTGGCTGAAAGACCGCAGCGAAGTGACCCTTAAGCGTATTTACCGTGAGGGCGATCGGGTGCGGCTGCAGCCCGCAAACAGTACGATGCAGCCCATCTACACGACCGCCGACAACGTAGAGATACAGGGGCGGTTCATCTCTTCGTTCCGCCCAAGCGACTGACAAATCTCAACCCGGAGAACTCAAACGGGGCCCGCGAAGGCCCCGTTTCCATCCCATGCCTGAGCCAATCATCAGCGTGCGCGACCTGACCATCCGCTACCGGACGAAGGAATCGACCGTCTACGCGGTGGAGTCTGCCTCGTTCGATCTCTTCCCCGGACAGGTTCTCACACTGGTTGGCGAGTCCGGTTCCGGCAAGACCACCGCCGCAATGTCCGTCCTGCGCCTGCTGCCGCAAGAGGCGGAGGTGACCAGTGGCCATGTGCTGTTCGAAGGACGGGACCTGCTTGCGATGGAAGACCGCCAGCTGCGCCCACTGCGCGGACGGCGCATCGCGATGATCTTCCAGGACCCCGTCGCCGGGCTGAACCCCGTGTTGAGCATTGGTTCGCAGGTCGCGGAGATGCTCACCAGCCACCTCGAGATCAGCAAAAAGGACGCGAAAAAGCGGGCCCTTGAGATCCTCCACGAGGTCGGACTTTCGGACCCGGACCGCGTGGCGAAGTCCTACCCGTTTCAGCTTTCCGGCGGGATGTGCCAGCGAGTGATGATCGGCATCGCCACCGCGCTCAATCCCGAGGTGATCATCGCCGACGAGCCGACAAGCGCGCTGGACGTCACCATCCAGGCGCAGATCCTCCACCAGTTGGACCAGTTGCGGAAGACTCGCGGCACAGCGATCCTGCTGATCACGCACGACTTCGGGGTGGTGGCGCAGATGGCGGACGAAGTGGCCGTGATGTACGCCGGGCGCGTGGTGGAAACCGGCGGGGTAGTGGAGATGCTGAAGAGGCCGCTACACCCCTATACCCACGGCCTGCTGGCCACCCTCCCACGAGTCGATGGCGCAAACGAACATCTGCGGCAGATCCCAGGCCACCCGCCGGAACTGTTCGAACCCTCGGAACACTGCCCGTTCCTGCCGCGTTGCTCGAAGGTGATGAACGCCTGCCGGATGAGTGGCCCGCCAGCCCTCGAAACCTCCGAGGAGCGCCGCCACCCGGTCGCCTGCTTCAACCCGATCTGGCAGGCCGAAGACTAACGCGTAGAAATCGGTCGCGGCGGCGCGGCGGCGATGAGCCCGGTGAGCCGCATGAGCATGAGTTCGAAAGCGACCTCTTCCCGCTGTTCGCCCGATTTGAACGCCCGTTCCGATTCCACGATCGCGGCGTAGGCGCGTCGCAGACCGCCGTGACCGAGCATCTTCGCCCGCCGGATCGCGTCATCTCGCAGCCGCGGAAATGTTCCCGCCTTGCCCAGGGCCTTGGCGATCTCTGAGTCCGGCGCGCGGTCATCCAACAGGTCGAGGATGTTCGCCGACCGTCTGTAGCCGGTGAGCAGCGAGGCCAAGAGCCCCTGGTACTCCTCGCCGTCCCGCAACAACCACTCCAGCCGTGCCATCGCCACCCCGAGGTTGCCATCCTGCACGGCGTCCACGAACTGGAAGGAAGTCGCTTCCCGGTCGCCCGCACAGATGCGGTTGACTTCCGCCACGCCGACGGCCGCGCCGTGCGCCCAGAGGGCAAGTTTGTCCAGTTCGTTGGCGATGGCCAGCGTGTCCGATTGCAGCAGGTTGGCCAACAGCTGCGCGGGGTCCGATTCGGGGGTCGCCTCTTCGAACTGCTTCCGCTCATCTGGCCGTGACTGGCCCATGCGGAATGTGATCCTTCGCGCCCTGGCTTCATTCCGGATGTAGTTCACGAGATCCCCCCGCTCAAGCTTCTTGAAGGCGACGTTTTCGACATCCGGCAGCGCCTTCAGGGCTTTCAACATGGCATTGTTGGCGAACGCCCGGCTGTCATCTGAAACTCCGGTGAAGACGAGGATCGTCGTTTCCGGTAGCCCCGCTTTAAGCGCCGCGATGAGCGGTTCGAACGCCCCGAGTGCGCGCGATTGACGCTGTTCGCCTCCCGCGGAGGGCGGCCCCGCGCGCGTTTCGAAGCGTTCGAAAAAGTTCTCGACGACGATCATCCGCCGGGGGGCGAGGAACGGCACGGACATCGCCGGGCCAAGGATGTCGTCCGCTTTCGCGCTCCGCCCGTCGAGTTCAGTCAGGTTCGTGATGAGCATCCCGCTGCCGCCATCGGCGAGCGCACGCAGCTCATGGATTCGCTTGCGGATGGCAAGCTCGTCGGCGCCGTAGAGAAGGACGATCACGGGGTCACGTTACAGGAAGGGGAGTGGAAGTGGGAGTTCGCGACGGGTTACGGGTTAGTCGCTGAGGAAGCAGGCCTGTATGACAGCGGCAGTTTCGGGAGGTCCGGTGAGTTCTCCAACAGCCTCGGCGAGGGCCTGGCCGCGAATGAACTGAAAGAAGCCGGCCGTGTTCGTCTTGAGATGGACGTCCGTCGTCTCCGCTCGTTGGCGTTGGGGATGGATGTGGCCGTCGTGAATGTCCAGCGTCCAGGAATTACATTGCTCGTTGTCCGAAATCTCCAACGACATGCTCGCAACCAGACC
>JBDSJC010000031.1:0-5003 GCA_039917655.1 Tepidiformaceae bacterium | reverse complement strand
ACCTCAGCGGAGTGACAGTCGCAGGGCACGGCGAGGTGCAGGCCCCTTCCGACACCGGCTTCTTCGACGTTGGCGTGCAGGTCTCCGCCGCCACCATTGAGGAGGCTCGCAACCGCGCCGCCCAGTCGGCGGATGCCGTCATCAAGTCGCTCAAAGGCAACGGTATCGATCAGAAGGACATCAAGACGTCCAACTTCTCGATTCAACCCCAGTACGACTTTACCAAGCAGAACTCGCAGCCAACGATCATCGGCTACATCGTCACCAACACCGTCGAAGCCAAAGTGCGCAAGCTGGACACGTTCAGCAAGGTCGTCGATGCCGCCGTCGCCGCCGGTGGCAACGACGCGCGGATTCAGAGTATCCGCTTCGGAATCGAAGACAACGAGAAGCTGCTGGAGCAGGCGCGCGAAGCGGCGATGAAGGACGCGCGGAAGAAAGCGGAGCAGTTGGCAAAGCTCGGCGGTGTAAGCCTTGGGCAGCCGGTGACGATCTCCGAGACGCAGGTCAACAACCCGCCGCCGCCCACGCTCACGAAGGCTGCTGCCGCCGCCGGGCTGGACGCCGCGTTTGCGACGCCGCTCCAGCCTGGTAGCGGCAGTGTTACGGTCGATATCACGGTGCGCTGGGCACTGAAGTAGCCGGACGTAAAGGACTGCGACTTGAGCAGACGCCCCCTCAGGCCGGAAGCTTGCGGGCGTGAGTGCGCGCGGACTGCTCTTCTTGCCATTACTGGCGCTGGCGATCGTCGGGATGCTGGCGGGCGGTGTGCTGCTCTTTCGCTCCTCCACCTCCGAGCGTTCTGCCGCCGCCGTGGCGACCGCTGAGCCCATCTCCGCGGCGCCGGACCCGGTCTACAAGCCCGGCGCCACTGTCTGCCAGAGCGTGCTCCATCGGCCGTCGGTGAAGTCAGAACGCACCTTCCCGGCCATCTACACCAAGCGCGTCCAGGCGAACGGACTGACGATCGTCGGCGACGCCAGGGTCGATGACGCGGCCATGGAATCCGCCCGCAAGACGGTCGAGCGCATGTTCTCGAACAACAGCCTCGAAGACCGGCTGGCCGAAGAGGGTGCGTACATCATCGTGGCCGATGCGGGCCAGGGAGTGCTGGACCTGCCTGAGTTCGCCTGCCTCTCGGGCCAGACGAGCATCGATTTCAACCACGTCTGCGGCGTGGCGGACCGCGCCGATTACCCCGTGGCCACGGTCAACGAACTCGACCTGTTGGGCGACCCGAAAGGGCCGTGCGGCGGCCTCAACATCCTCTTCCACGAAGTCGGCCACCTCGTGCAGGGCTGGACGCTCGGCCCGGCCGACTACTTCGACGTCAAGCTTTTCTACCAGGAGTCCATCAACAACGGCATTTACAAGCGCGGCGTGGACTACGCCACGACGAACCCCAACGAGTATTTCGCCGAATCAACCCAGGCCTATTTCCTTTCGCAGGACCTGCGCGGCCACCGCGACCGCGCCTGGCTGAAGACCCACGACCCGGACATGTTCGCCCTGCTCGCCAGCGTTTTCGGCGACTGATGGCGACGTGCCGCCCGGCCGCGTAGGCTGTACGGATGAATCTCGCCGAACGCCTTGGCCATTCACCAGAGAGCAAGCTGCTGGTGCTCCATTCGGACGACATGGGCTGCTGTGAAGCGGCGAACCTCGCCACCTTCGAACTAATGGAGGCAGGGCGGCTCACCTCCGGCTCGGTGATCATGCCGGCGCCGGAGACCCGCCAGGCCGTCGACTATCAGCACGCGCATCCGGAGGCGGACCTCGGCGTCCATCTCGCACTCACGAGCGAACACCCGAAGCGCCGCTGGGCCGGGGTCCTCGGCCCCGTGGCCACGCCCTCCCTGCACGATGCCGACGGCTATCTGCCGATGACCGTCGCCGAAGTAGTGGCGAACGCTGACCCGGACGAGGCGGGGCGAGAACTGCGCGCGCAGGTGGAACTGGCGTTGGCGTTGGGCATCGATGTGACGCACCTCGATTCGCACATGGGCGCCGTCTTCGACCGGAAATTCTTGCCTGCCTGGACGGGACTGGCTGTCGAGTTCGGCCTGCCCACCTTCATCCCCGCAGCGTTCCGCGGCCGGCCGGCAGTGACCGCACTGGAGGAAGCCGGTGTGCCGCTGATCGATGAACTTCTGCACGAGACTTACGGGCCTGACCGCGCAACCAAAGAGGTCCTCTTCGCGAAGATGCTCGGCGGCCTCAAGCGCGGATTCACGCACTTCCTCATCCACCCCGCCCATGACGCGGCGGACCTGCGCGAAAACATCGCCGGCTGGGAAACACGCGTCGCGGATTACGAAGTCTTTGCGGAAGGCAGCCTTCACCAGGGCCTGAAAGTGGCCGGCGTCCAGCTCGTGGGGTATCGCGCCCTGCGCGACGCGATCCGCGCCGGCGACTTCAAGACTGGCGTCTAGACTGCGCCGCGAGCCCGCAGAATCGAGTACTTCTCCGAGGCTTCGGTCATGTGCCTGTGAATCTCCGGGTACCGCTCGCGCAGAGCCATCAGGTGCTCGTTCAGCGGTAGGCGGCGGCGCACGAAGGGGCTGCCGTCGGGCACGTCATCCATTTTGGTCGCAACCAGCACGTAGATCGGCCGAGTCCGGGCCGTCCCGGCTTTGTAGTCCGGGTTGTGGCTTGTAGCCTTGCAGTAGAGGAAGCCGACCAGTTCCTGCCTGCCGATGGTCGCACCGGTCTGCTCATTAGCGGCCTGCTTGAGAAAGCTCTGCACCTCAGCGCCTTCGGTCGAGCCTTCAACAGTGCCCCAGACGGTCGCCGCCTCCGGGCGGCTGACGTACCCCTTGTCCCCGAGGAAGACGAGCCCGTACGCATAGTCCACCGGCACGTCCGCCGGCAAGTCTTCATCTTTGATCCAGCGGGCGAGCCAGGCGTTGCCGATGCTTAGCTCCTTGAGGTGGGCCCATTCGGGCTCACGGTAGGACATCATGTCGGGCATCATGGGGCAGCTCTCCGGCGTAAGAATGGTTTCACCACAACGTGGGCCGTCACGCCCTTGGCGTCCAATTGCTGGCCTGGAAAGGCGTGGCGGGTTTCGATGACGCCAAGTCCGATCGTGGCGTTCAATCCGTTGGAGTGCAGGCAGGAACGCACCTCGCCCACCACCGTTTCGCGATGCAGGATCGGCGTCCCGGCGGGCAGCGGGTCACCTTCGAAGAGCAGCGCCGCGAGAGTCCGCCCCTCGCGTCCGGCTGCGATGCCCAGGAGCACGTCGAGGTCCGCTTCGGCGGGCGAAAGCCCCTGCTCCAGGTCCGGCGCGAACGCTGGCACGCAGGCTTCGACTCGCGCCATCTCCTGGGCGACGAAGCCGATCAGCGGCAGCCCGGCCGCGCGGAGCGTTTCGATTACGTGCAGCGCCACCGCTGGCGCAACCATCAGTTCGAATCCGTCCTCGCCCGTATCGCTGGTGCGCATTGCCAGTGTGCGGAACCCGTGGAACTCGAAGGTCGCGGTGTGCAACAGCTGCATGCGCGCCGGAAGTCCCTCGGAAAGATGCTGACGCGCGAAGTCCTGAGCCGCCGGCCCAGCAAGTCCGATCAGGCAGGTCGTCTCGGTACGGTCGCCGACCACCGCATCCCAGTCCGCTTGCACCGCCGATTCCAGCCGGGCGAGCGTTTCGAAGCGTTGTGCCGGCTCACCGGTGACCAGGTAGGCGATGCCGCCGGTGCGCACAATGAGGGCGAGGTCGCGGATGTTGCCCGCTTCGTCGAGCGCCACGGTGCGCATCGCCCGGCCTTCTTCGAGTTCTTCCAGATGGCCTGCGAACACCGCCTGCAGCACGTCGAGGGCGTCCGTCCCGGTGACCAGGAAGCGGCTGCGGGCCGAACGATCGAGGATCGCTGCTCCCGAACGAAGCGCCGCGTGTTCCGCGCCGGGGTCGCCGTAGTGCATGGGCAGAGACCAGCCCTGAGCCACGCCAAAGACGGCGCCCGCCTGCGCGTGCAGGTCGCGCAGGGCGAGGTGGTAGACCCGCTGCTGGTCGTCCGTCATTCGCGCACGAAGGTCCGGCGGCCGCCCTGCTCGATCAGGCGGCCCGTGCCGGGGAAGGCGTTGTGCACGCAGATCAGCAGCGCATTTTCACGGATCGCGCGCTCCACCAGTCGCTTCTTCGTTTCCAGCGTCACCAATGGCAGGACATCGAAGGCGGCGATCCACGTTGGGCGTTCAGCTTGTACTTCGTGGTGGACCAGGTCACCGGTGTAGATGGCCGTCTCGCCGCCGTCGGCCACCACGAGGGCGGCGTGATCGGCGGTGTGGCCGGGCGCCGGCAAGAAGTGTACGCCGGGGATGATCTCGTGCTCGCCCGAGACCAGTTCCAACTGCCCGGTAGCGGCCAATGGTTCAAAGTTCTCCGCGAAATACGTCCCCCGCGTGCGCTCGTTCGGGTGCATCGCCACCTCGTACTCGCCCGCCTGGATGTAGTAGCGGGCGTTGGGAAACGTGGGGACGAGCGCGTCGCCGCGGTGAATCGTGTTCCAGCCGCAATGGTCGGCGTGCAGGTGTGTATTCGCCACCGCGGTCACGTCGCCGGGCGCCAGCCCCAGTTGCGCCAGCCCTTCGAGCAGATACCCGTAGTCGCCCGGAAACCCGCGGCGCACTACCTCGCTGTGCTTGTTGCCCATGCCGGTATCGACGAGCAGCACGTCCGAGCCGCTGCGCACGACCATGCAGTTGAGTCCAAGCGGAATGCGGTAGTGGTCGTCGATCTGCTCCCGGCCAACCACCGGTTCCCACATCACGCGCGGTATCAGCCCAAACACCGCGCCCCCGTCGAGCTTGATAAATCCGTCAGAGATCACCGAGATCGAGATGGCGCCAACGGTGTAGTCCACGGCGGTGTGCATGGCGTGTCACGATACGAAGGGTGGCGGTAGCTAGCAATCCTAGTCGCCTCCGCGCATAATCGCAGTTGCAATCCATTGCGATTACCGTGCAATTTGGCCACCCACCCCACATCCTCGCTCAGGAGT
>JBDSJC010000030.1:0-21543 GCA_039917655.1 Tepidiformaceae bacterium | reverse complement strand
TTGTGGTCCCTGTGCGCGAATTCCGGCCCGGCATCACCATCGCCATTGTGGAAGACCCGGACGGCAACTGGGTGGAGTTCCTCCAGGCGAGCTGAGGGCGTTGGCCATCGGCCAGTGCCCATTGGCTCCCTCGCGGCTCTCCCGTTCGTCCCGAGCCCGCCGAAGGATGCACGGAGCGCTGCCTTACGAAGGCCACATTCGCGCGGCCGTTCGACCCTTCGACCGGCTCAGGGTCAAGGTGAACGGTGTCCCACATCCCGGTGGGGTGCTGCGCGTCATACAGCCGATTCCGCGAGGCCAGCTATACTATCGCCCAGTGAACAACCCCGAGACCACGCCCGCCGTCCAGTTCCGCGATGTCCACAAGCACTTCGGTAAAAACGAAGTGCTCAGAGGGATCACGGAGGACGTCCGGCAGGGCCAGACGATCGTGATCATCGGTCCCTCTGGCTCGGGAAAGAGCACACTCCTGCGCACCGTGAACAAGCTCGAAGCGATCGACGCTGGCGAGGTCGTGGTCAACGGCATTTCGGTGCACGACAAGAAGACCGATGTCAACGAACTGCGCTCGCACGTGGGCATGGTGCAGCAGGCGTTCAACCTCTTTCCGCAGATGACCGTGCTGGACAACATCACGCTGGCGCCACGCAAAGTGCGGAAAGAGAGCCGCCAGGTGGCCGAGGCCCGTGCCCACAAACTTCTCGACCGCGTCGGAATCCCCGAGAAGGCCAACGCCTACCCTGCGCAACTCTCTGGCGGGCAGCAGCAGCGCGTGGCCATCGCCCGCGCGCTCGCCATGGAACCGGGCGTGATGCTTTTCGACGAACCGACGAGCGCCCTGGACCCGGAAATGATCAAAGAGGTGCTGGACGTGATGCGCGACCTCGCCAAAGATGGGATGACGATGCTCGTTGTCAGCCATGAGATGGGCTTCGCGCGCGAAGCGGCCGACCGCGTGCTCTTTATGGCCGATGGCATCGTCGAAGAGGCCGGCACGCCGGCGGAAGTCTTCGAACACCCGAAGAGTGAGCGCACGCAACGCTTTTTAAGCCGCATCATCACTCATTGAGGTGAGCCGCAAGGGAACTGAGCACGGGCTCTCGCACGTACTCGTAACGTCAGGGGACATTAACGTCCCACCACAGGGAGGAACCACCACATTGTTTAAGAAACCACGGTTGTTGCTGGCGTTGTTCGCCATCTTCGCCGCCTTCGCGCTGGTCGCAGCCGCTTGCGGAGACGACGACAACACCTCCAAGGTCACGCCGAAGGCGGGCGTCACCGGCGCCGCCACGTCAGCCGCCACCAAGGCGGCCGTGCCGACGTTCGCCGCGGACTCCACCATGGGCAAGATCGTCGCCGCCAAGAAGATCACCTTTGGCGTCAAGTTCGATCAGCCCGGCTTCGGTGTGAAGGATGCCGTCAGCGGCAAGCTGGACGGATTCGACATCGCCATCGCCAAGGAACTGGGCAAGTCGCTCGGACTTACCGAAGACCAGATCAAGTTCGAAGAGGCGATCTCCAAGAACCGCGTCCCCTTTCTCCAGGAAGACAAGGTGGACGTCGTGATCGCCACCTTCACAATCAACGCCGAGCGTAAGACGCAGATCGAATTCAGCAAGCCCTACTACCAGGCGGGCCAGTCGATCCTCGTGAAGAAGGACAACGCGGACATCAAAACCGCCGCCGACCTGAACGGCAAGGATGTCTGCACGGTCCAGGGTTCTACCCCGGCCCAGACGCTCGCGGCAAAGTATCCGCAGGCTAAGTTGCTCCTGTTGGATGTCTACTCGGCGTGTGTACAGGCGATGAAGGACGGCCGCGTGGCCGCGGTCTCCACCGACAACGTCATCCTGCTTGGTTTTGCCGCAGCCGATCCCAGCGTCAAGCTGGTCGGCGGCCTGTTCACGGACGAGCCGTACGGCATCGGCGTGAAGAAGGGCAAAAACGATATGCAGACATACATCAACAGCCAGTTGGACCGCATGTTTAAGGACGGCACCTGGGACAAGATCTACGACCAGTACCTCGGCAAGTTCGAGGGACTGCCGAAGGCCGCCGAGGCTCGCAGCAAGCTGCCGGCAGCCCCGTAACCAACGCGTGCTGTTAAGCGCCGGGGCGCGGTCCGAAGAGGGGTGGGGCGAAAGCCCCGCCCTTAGGTGGCCGCCCCGGCGTCCTCTGCCCTGTCGTAACGAAAGACGGGCATCATCCCCATGATGCTCGTCTTTTTCATCTCCGGACTGGTCGACTGGCTCGTCTCGCTCGCCGCCTTCGGCCGGGACGTCATCCAGATCATCGTCGATAACCCGCGCCAGATTCGCGATGGCTACTGGCTGACGATCGAATTGACGATCCTTTCGATGGTGCTCGCGGTGCTGTTTGGAGGAATCGTCGCGCTCTTCCGCACCAGCGATTTCTGGCTGCTCCGCTTCTTCTCGGGCGCCTACGTGGAAACGTTTCGCAACACGCCGCTGCTGCTCCAGCTCTACTTCTTCTTCTTCGCCCTGCCCAAGTTCCCGCACTTCGATCTGCCGCTCTACGGCGAGGTGACCTGGCTGCTGTCGCCGTTTCAAGCGGGGCTCATCGGCCTGACGCTCTACACTGGGGCGTACACCTCGGAAGCCTTGCGCAGCGGCCTGCTCTCGGTGGACAAGGGCCAAAACGAGGCCTCCCGCTCTCTCGGCCTGAATTACGTGCAGACCCGCCTCTATGTCATCGTCCCCCAGGCGATCCGCATCGCCATCCCGCTGCTCACGAGCATCTTCAGCGCGCTCTTTCGCAACAGTGCCCTGGTCTCCGTCATCGGCGTGACCGAGCTCTTGCAGACCGCGGACAACATTCAGCAGCGCAACTTCCTGACCTTCGAAGCATTCACTGCGGCAGGTCTGCTCTACCTGGCGTTGACGCTGCCGTTGGCCTGGGCTTCGTCCCGCCTGGAAAGCCGTGTGGGGAGGGCGACATGACCGACCTCTGGGGCGCACTGCTCGATCGACTTCCCGGGAACTGGGAAGTGTTCAAGGAATGGGTCTACTGGGAGTTCCTCCTGAAGGCCCTCTGGCTGGTCACGAAGATGGCCTTCATCGCCATCGTCCTCAGCCTCCTCGTGGGAATAACGATGGCCGTCGCCCGCCTCGCTCCCGTTCGCGGCGTGCGCTGGGCGGCCACGACCTACGTCGAGGGCTTCCGCGCAACACCGCTGCTGCTGCTGCTCTTCTTTGTCTTCTTTGGCGGCGGTAGAGTGGATCTGGGCTGGCTGCTGAACATCCCTTTCGGCGACAACCTGGTAGATGACGCTGGCCGCATCGACCGCTTCTGGGCGGCAGTGCTCGCGCTGACGCTCTACAACAGCGCGGTTGTCGCCGAGATCATGCGCGCCGGCATCCTCTCGATTTCGAAAGGGATCATCGAAGCGGGCCGGGCGCTCGGCCTCACCTACCTCCAGACGATGCGCGAGATCGCCATTCCGATGGCCCTCCGGCGGATGGCCCCCGGCCTCGTCAGCCAGCTGATCACGCTCTTCAAGGACACGTCACTGGCCTCGATTATCGGCGTCTTCGAGCTGATCCGCCGCGGCCGTCTGATCTACGAAAACCCGGCCAACAGCAACGCGATCGAAGTGCTGCTGGTGGTGGGGCTGCTCTATTTTATCCCCTGTTACATCCTCTCGCTGATCGCCGCTCGGCTCGAAAAGGGCCCCGAAACGCGCGCCGTCCGAGACGCCGCCTTGGCCGCCGCGGCCAACCCGCAAGTGGGAATCGGGGGGTAGGGGACGGGCCGCCTCGGTTCTTGCCGACGGAGTGTTCATCCTTCGACTGGCTCAGGGTCAGGACGAACGGGAGAGAGCCGGTGGATCCGCTCTTCGAAAACCCGTCCACCCTGAGCCCTGTCGAAGGGCCGCGCGCCGGGTGGCCTTCGTGAGGCAACGCCCCGATGATCCCTGGTCGCCGGGACGGGCCGCCTCGGTTCCTGTCGACGGAGTGTTCATCCTTCGACCCTTCGACTGGCTCAGGGTCAGGACGAGCGGGAGAGAACCGGTGGATCCGCTCTTCGAAAACCCGTTCACCCTGAGCCCTGTCGAAGGGCCGCGCTCCGGGTGGCCTTCGTGAGGCAACGCTCTGTGCATCCGCGGGCCGCTCACCAGCCGTGGCCCGTCGCCTCCCAACGATGGAATTCGGCGATGGCGTCTGCATCGAAGACCTGTTCGGCAAGCGCCCATTCCTCTTCGTTGCGCGGCGGAAAGCCGTTCATCACCACGCCGCGCAGTTCGATCTCCTTGAGCACAGCCTCCTGGTCCTCCGGCTCCGGACCGAGCGCATGCAGCGTGCGGATCAGCGTGCACATCGCCGAGACATCTCGCGCCTCCATCGTCCCATCGATGAGCGCGCCCGCCGTCCACCAGGCCAGGTCCCGCAGGTCGCGCTCGGCGACCGCCTCGGGCCTTTCGCTGACCGCCGGGCCGGCCGCCCTCTCAGGCGTTTCCCCGAGGCCGCCGGATTGCTGCCCCGTCCCTGCCCCGTGCCGCTCCGGCGCGGCTGAATCGCCCGAATGACGAGCGTACGGACACTTCTCGATCTCGTAGCCACAAGGCGTTTTGCTCTTCGTCTCTTTCGAACCGCACTTCATCTGACCAACGTGCGGGCCACGCCGCCACATCACCAACTGTAGTCTGTCGCTCTGCGGCGGCGGGAAGGCTAGCAGCTAAGCGCCAACGGCCAACCGCCGAAGGCCAACGGCCTAGTGGCCGGCCACCAGCCGAAGGCTCGCCGCCACGGATGCAAACTGCGCCTTCACCTTGCCATCCCTGGCAACGTGCACGGTCGCGCGCTGCACAGCCTGCTCGACCACCTGGAAAGCCACCACTTCGAAGCCCGCGCCGCTGGCTGTAGCTTTCGGCGGGGTGATCTCCTTGCCGTGGTCCTTCCCGAACTTCTCGCGCTTCGCCAAGTCAGCCGCCCCCGGCTTCGGCATCCACGACGGATCGCGCGCAGTCTACCACCTTGCGCCACGGTCCGAAGTGGCTTCCCGGTGGAGCGTTGCCGACCCCGCTGTCGCGTCAATCGCCCCCGGAAGCGGGTCACCTTCCGCTGGCTTCCGCTGCTGCATTCTTCGCAACCACGCCTCCAGCGGGTGTTCGATGCCGTAGTAAAGGAGCGCCGCCGCACCCACGGCGAGCACGGAAATTGCTGCCAGCCAGCCAATGTTGAGCACCGAGTATGTGCGCACGCCGATCAGTTCGATGAGCGCGTAGATGATCGTGGCGTGCACCAGGTAGAGCGCGTACGACCACTGCCCGAGCAGCACCATCGGCCTCGCGCGCAAGAGCGACGGCCGCCGCGCAAGGTCCCGTTGCGCGGCGGCGGCGATCAACAGGCCGTAGAGCACGGCCATCGCCGGGTAGCTGAGGTCCGCGATGGCGATCTGTAGCGTGGCGCCCAGGTGCGGCGCGATGTCGTAGTAGAGCGTGAACCATGCGCCCAGCAGGAGCACCGCCGGGATGATCCCCACCGGGATTCGCACCCCCCGCCGAATGGCGGAGGCCAACGCCATGCCCACCAGGAACTCGCCCACCCGGAAGATCGGCGAAATGTACAGCAGCCACCCGGCGATCCGCGCGGGCCAGTCGATAGCGAGGTCCGCCACCACGTAGAGGGCGACCAGCACGGCAGCTGTGGCCGCCGCCAGCAGGGCCAACCCGGCAGCCAGCGTCCTCCGCACCAGGAATGGGTGGATGGCGTAGAAAAACAGCTCGCAGGAGAGCGACCACGACGCAGGATTGCCCGCAAAATATGTGCTCACCGTCGGTACCCAGGCGTGCAACAGGAAGACCGAGAGGATGACGCCGGTCCAGTCCATCGGCACATCGCGCCACATATAGAACACAGGGATGGCCAGGAGGGTGGTCACAAAATGCAGGGGCCAGACGCGCGCGAACCGCCGCCAGTAGAACCTTGGCGAAGTGTCGGTTGGCACGAACGACCAGGTCAGCACGAAGCCGGAGAGCACGAAAAAGAAGCTGACGCCAGTGGTGCCGAACCCGGCCCAGCGCCAGATGAGGGGCAGCTGCGCGAAGTTGGTGAAGTGGTGTATGAGCACAAGGAAGGCAGCGAAAAATCGCAGCCCGGTGAGCGAGTCCAGCCGCGGAAAGTTCGCTGGCCGTTCCAGCAGAGACGCCCTTGGGGCCACGGTTGCGGTCGCTACTGCCATCCGCCCGAGTGTACCAGCGGCCCGGCGTGGGGGCTGCGCTGGAGGCCTTCAGCCTTCGACAGGCCGAGCACCAGTTCGCCTTCGCCTACGTTACGAATCAGATGCTGGATCACGGCCGCGAGCCCGCCGTCTTTAAAGCCGCCGCGCAGTCATCGGCCTGGATCAGGCAGACAAACCGTGGCGAACGCGAGATCGCGAATTCGTTCAGGCGGCTTTGCGGTGCTGAAAGCTCTCGCGCAACTCGGTCGCAGCGCGGACGGCGTTTCGGGCCTCGCGGGCGCGCTGCTCCTTGGCCTTCGCCCTACGCGCCAGGTGGTTCGAGGCTTCGGCCAGCACGCCGAAAACGAGCAATACGGTGAAGGCAATCGACTGATCGGCCACGCCGTTCAACGCTGCCGCCGTGACAAGGCCGCCGAGCAACACACACGGATTGCGGACTCCCCAGACCCAGAAGCGTGACATACAAGGAATATCGGCTGGCGCGGCAAGAAGATGAGGGGCGGCTCGCCCCAGAGTCAGTAGCGCGCGTGCAGACAAGCGCCGCGACGCTCTCCTCCGCCCGCTGCCAGGCGTTCAGAACCGCGTTGCACCCGGGTCCTCGCCCCTCGCCCCTCGCCCCTCGCCCCTCGCCCCTGTACGCTCCGCCATATGCGAATCGGCCTGATCTCCGATACCCACATCCCCGAAGCGCGCCACGAACTCTGGCCCCAGGTCTTCGAGGCCTTCGCCGGCGTCGATTACATCCTCCACGCCGGAGATATCCATGACCTGGTGGTCATCGACCAGCTAAGCGATGTAGCACCCACTTACGTGGCCCGTGGAAACGGTGATGACGGCTCCGGCGGGCGCCCCATACAGCCCTTCGACAAGCGGCTGCGCGAAGCGTGGCTGGTCGAACTCGGCGGTCTGCGCATTGGCATCACGCACGATGTCCCGATCCCCGAGTTTCCGCCGAACCTCACGCTCGAAAGGGCGATGATGCGCTACTTCGGGACCACCGAACTCGACGTCCTGATCTACGGCGACACCCACGTCGAGGCGATCGACCATATCAATGGGGTGCTCTGCGTGAACCCTGGCTCGCCCACCTATCCACGCAACCTCGATACTCAGCTCGGCACGGTCGGCTTCCTCGAAATCGATGAACACGGCAAGCCCGAAGCGACGATCTGGCAGCTCACGGAAAGCGGCATTGAGCCGTTCAACTGGGGCAAGTGGAAGCGCCCCTGGTAAGCCACCCCGCCCGGCCACGGCGATTGTGAGGCAATCAAGCCGGGGCCTTCCCTACTTTGAATGCGTTCTTAACCTTTGGCGCCGCAGGGCCGCCCTCGACGGTCATACACTGTCCGAATGAGACGGAGTGCCCTCGCATGACGGCTGCCCCCGCGGCGCGGCTGAACCGGTTGGAATTCGCTGGCAACCTGCTGGCGCGCGGCGCCAGGCGAACGCTGAACCTGATCCGTTCCGCCCCCGCCACATTCGCGCTCATCGCGATCATTGCGGTCACCAGCTATCTCTTGAGCCAGGCCTCACCTGCCGAGGCGCGCCATATGCTGTTGGCCCGCAGCACAAACCTCCATCAGCTCACGTCGCTGAACCTGGATGTCCTTATGCGGAGCGCGTTCTGGCTCGAAGACGCATCAGAGTTGCTGCCCTGGGCGGCGCTCTTCCTGTTCGTGCTCGCGCCCGCCGAACGTTGGCTCGGGACCTGGCGCTGGCTCGTGGTGTTTGTGGCCGGCCACATCGGGGCCACCGCCGCCATCGGCGCGGCAATCTGGATCGCCATTACCGCCGGCCTCGTCAGCCGCCACCTCGCGTACAGCATCGACGTGGGCGTCAGCTACGGATTCTTCGCCGTGGCCGCCATCGCTATCTATCACATCCCGGCTCGTTGGCGAGGCCTGTTTCTTGCGCTCTTGGCGCTGTTGCAGCTGTACGGCGTGGTCGATGGCGACGCCTTCACCGCCGTCGGCCACCTGGTGGCAATGGCGATCGGCTTCGCGCTCTATCCACTGGCCAGGACTCGAGCTTCAGCTCTTAGCGCCAGGCCCCGGCCGGCTCTCGCACCTCAGCCAGGAACTCGACAGCGGCCGCCTTCAGCGCCGGGTCGGCCACTGTAGCGAGGTGGCCCCGGCCGGCGATCACCACGCGTTTGCAGTTGGGGATCAGCTTCGCGAGCGTGCCACTCCCGTTGCAGAGACGGTCGCGGCTGCCCACCACAACCAGCACCGGCACGCGGATTTCGCCCAGCCGTGCGACATCCATCGGCGGCTGACCCTTGAAGATTCCTCGCCAGGCAGCGCCCATCGCCAGGCTGTTGGTCTGGGTGAAGTAGCTGAAGAGCCGTTTGAGTGACCTGTCCCGCCGAAGGGGCGGCGGTTCAGAACCGCCGGGCTCTTCATCGGGACAAGCGCCTTTACGGCGCGGGGGCCACTCCGCCCCCATGCCCCCAAGGATGCCCGCGGAGAAGCGGCCAGGGTAGTTCACGAGCAATTCGGCGGCGACCATGGCCCCCATCGAATACCCGAACACGCGCACCCGTGGCACGGCCAGCGTGTCCATTACGGCGATCACATCCGCCGCCAGGATCGCTTTGGAATAGGAACGCCGGCGTATCGGTTTGGCGCTCTTGCCGTGCCCCCGAAAGTCGATCAGGATCAGTTGGTTTGTGGCCGAAAGAGCAGTCACGAACCCTGGGAGCTCCCAGTTGGTCAGCGAACTCGCGGTGAAGCCGTGCAGCAAGACAAGAGGCTCGGCGCTGGGCTCAGCCGCGCCGTGGCGAGCAACCACGCGGTAGTAGATGCGCGCACCCTGCGAATGAATGAATGGCATGGAGCAAGCGTAGCGCACCCCCGCGGGGAGGTCAGCTACTAGCCTGCGGTGCTCTCAGCTTCGCTAAGGATCCGTTTCCAGTCAGGCCGTAAGACTCGCACCACGCCTCCCGCTACTGCCCCATCAGCTTGCGCGCCACGCGTTCGGCCGCCTCGCGGTCGCCCGGCGCAAGGTCGCCGTCGAGCACCAACGCCCCCAGGCGCAGCTTGACAACCTTGATCCACGGCCCCGGCTCGCGATCGAAGAGCACCACCAGGTCGTCTCCCGTGAGCGGGCTTTCGCCCTTCAACCGCTCGCTGTCTTCGCGTTCGACTTTTTCGCAGACGGTCTCCAGCAGGTCGTGGTACGCCGAGTCGTCGTACGTGTGGCTCACGTTATCGGCCCGTTTCAGTGCCAGCAGGTCGCGCCAGTGGCCTTCGCACTTCGTCATGAAGCGCCGCACTGAACGCGGTTCCTCGACGTTCGGGCGGTCCATGTGGCGTCGCACGAGCATGGCGATCGCCAGCGATTCCTTGCGGCCCAGCTTCAGGCGGTCGAGCACTTCACGCGTCAGCACAGCCCCCGCTGCTTCGTGCTTGTAGAACCCCCATTCGCCGTTTGGTTTGACGTGGCGAACGGCCGGCTTACCAAGGTCGTGCATCAGTGCCGTCCAGCGGCGCAGCCGCGAGTCTTCGCCCGGCGCAATCGCCTGCACCGTGGCAACCGTGTGCCCCCAAACGTCGAATGCATGAAAGCGGTTCTGCTCGCAGCCCACCATCGGCGCGAACTCCGGCAGAACTACCGCCAGCGCCCCAGTCAGACGTAGAGCTTCCAGCCCACGTGCGGGCATTAAGCCGCGCAGCAACTTATCGAGTTCCGCAGTGACCCGTTCCTGCGAGAGCGAGGCCAAGAGCGCCGCGGTCTCGGTCATCGCTCCGAGGGTCGATTCTTCGATTTCGAAGTCCAACTGGCTGGCGAACCGCATCCCCCTCAGGATGCGCAGGGGGTCCTCCCGGAACCGCGTCGCCGGGTCGCCCACTGCGCGCACAATGCCCGCTCGCACGTCTGTTTCGCCGCCAAAGAGGTCCAACAGCCGTCCATCTTGCGCATTCTTCGCCAGCGCGTTCACGGTGAAATCGCGGCGCGCCAGGTCCTCTTCGATGGAAGTGCCGAACGTGACATCTGGCCAGCGCGTACCGCCGGTGTACGAATCTCCGCGGAAGGTGGTTATTTCGTACCAATCGGGGTCGAGAAAGACGCCGATCGTCCCATACTTCTTACCGACGGTGCGCAGATTCGCGCCGATCGCCTCCGCAATCGCTTCCACGTCGTCTGGCAGCGCGTCGGTCGTGAAGTCGAGGTCCCCGTGAGGGCGGCCGAGGAGCTCATCGCGCACCGCCCCGCCGACCAGCCAGAGCTGGTGTCCGGAGCGCGCGAAGGCGGCCAGCAGGTCGTCGCGGGTGGGGGTCATAGACCGAGTGTAGTTGGTACGGCGCTTTCAACCGCTCCAACGGCGCTCCCCCCATTCATCCTTCGACAAGCTCAGGACGAACGGGAGGGAGGCGGCTCCCGGTCTGCCCAGGGCCAATCGGGCGTGCCCACGCCCCGGCGCGCCGGGATCTCCCCGACAGACGCTCCGCGCGCGACCCGCTACGCTGAAAGAGATGCTTCCTCGCGCCGTGTTCTTCGATATGGACGACACCCTGCTGAATACCTCCGGAGGCGTGGACGCGTCATGGGAGGCCGTCTGCCAGGAGTTTTCGCCTGCGTTGGGTTGCGAATCCGCCGTCCTGCGGGCCACGATCAAGGCCGAAATGCAGCGTTTCTGGAGCGACGAAGCGGCGGTCGAACGGGAATGGCGGACGCGGTTGGAAGAGGCCCGCGTCCACGTCATCGGCATCGCCCTGGCCAACCACGGGCTGGACCTGGAGCGCGCGCCGCACCTCTCCCGGCGCTACTGGGAAGAGAACAGTTCGCGCATGCGGCTCTTCGATGACGCCCTTGAAACGCTGACCAGCCTGCGCGAGGCTGGTTTCCGCCTGGGCCTGATCACCAACGGCCCCGCCTCCATGCAGCGCTGGAAGATCGGCCAGTTCGCGCTCGCATCGCACTTCGATGTCATGGTGATCGAAGGCGAATTCGGCCACGGCAAGCCTTCGCCCAAGATCTTCGCACACGCCCTCGCCGCCGTTGGTCTGGAACCACACGAGGCGTGGCACGTGGGCGACAACCTCTACGCGGACATCGCTGGGGCGCAGGCGGCGGGCATCCACGCCGCCTGGATCCACCGCGACCGTCTCGAAATGGGCGAGTCCCCGAAGGCCATCCCGGACCGCGTGATCGCCCACCTGGATGAGCTTCGTGCCGCGCTCGGCGTTTAGCCGCTGTTAGGCTGAGCACGAGGACGCGCCCGCCGGGGATGCGATACCAACCTGCCGGCCAGCAGTAGCTCGTCACGACCCCAGCGGTCTCGAGATCTGCGGGGATTGATCTGGCGTCACCTCGAAAGGCGAGTTCTTCGCGTCCGTCAGGCCCATGTCGAAGTAGGCAGGCGGCGGGCGTCCCAGGACTCAGAGTAGCTTTCGCGATATCTCCATGCCGAAACACGTCAGCCGCTCCCTGTGGGAGCACTTGCGCCAGCAGGAAGACGCGCCGCTACCTGGTCAAAGACCGCCGAGCGCCGTCGCCGGGGCCCGGATGCCTGGCGGGAATGCCCGGCATGGCCGTTCGGCCCCCGAGCCTGGGGCCATTGGGCCGTCACAGGTGGCTCAGGGTCGGGGCATCATCTACGACAGGGGATAGTAGAACGGGCCCAGTTGACCCCGGGTAGAAGTGCGCAGGGGAGTGAAGATGGCACAGACGATCGAGGTGAGGCTGATTACGGGCTTCGGCTGCAAGGCCTGTGAGAACGTCAAGGAGCGCCTCCAACGCCTTGAAAAAGAGTTCCGGGAGGTTCAGGTTACCGAGCTCGACGTGGGCAGCGACCAGGGGACGGCCATCGCCCTGCGCTACAAGCTGTTTGGACTGCCGGGAATCCTGATCAACGGGCGCATGGCGCTCGTCGGCGACATCTCTGAGCCGTTGCTGCGAGAGCGGCTGGAGCAGGCGCGTAAGAGCCTGGCGTCCGAAGCCTGATGGAGATCCTCTTCGGGACGTCGGTGGTCGCGGCCTTTCTTGGCGGCGTCATCGCCCTGGCCGCACCGTGCTGCGTAACCTTCCTCCTTCCCGCCTACCTGGCGAGCGCTTTCCGCGCACGCTCCGCGCTCCTCGCCATGACGCTGATCTTCGCGGCCGGCGTAGCGGTCGTGCTCCTGCCGATCACCATCGGGGTGGCCGCCCTATCGCGGCTGACCGCCCAGTATCATTCGGAGGTCTTCCTCCTTGGTGGGCTGATGCTGCTCCTCCTCGGCGGATGGTCTCTTGCGGGAAAGAACTTCGCCGTACCGATCCACCGCGGGACGCTCGCGGACCGTCCGACTGTGATGTCGGTCTTTTCCCTCGGCGTATTCTCTGGCGCGGCCAGTTCCTGCTGCGCGCCGGTGCTCGCCGGCGTCCTCACCCTCTCGGCGATGTCGGCCTCGCTCCCTCAGGCCACGGGCCTGGGATTGGCCTACGTGGCGGGGATGGTGTCTCCGCTCGTCGTTATCGCGCTCCTCTGGGAGAAGTTCAATTTCTCGAACAGCGTGATCATCCGTGGCCGGCCCGTGACGCTCGGATTCGGAAACGTGAGGTGGCGGATCCACTCCACGAACCTGCTCGCTGGCGTCCTCTTCATTGCCGTCGGAGTGTTCATCATCGCCAGCACCTTCACCGGCGGCCTGGAAGCCTCCCAGACGCAGACCCAACTCGGCGAATATCTGCGATCCGCCGCTCAGGCGATCACCAACACAACGCGCGGGGCGCCGGACACGATTTTCGCCATCGTACTGGCCACCCTCGCACTCTATCTCATCGCCCGTGCGTTCGGCTGGAGACTAGGCCGGGTGCTCCGCTCCATCCATCGCTGACCTGTCTGCTCTGCGTAAGAGCCGGGGAAGCGAGCGTTTCCGAAACCGGTAAGAGGTACGCCATGAATAAGCAAACCCTGAACACGCAGTCTGAGCGGCGAACACCGCCGAAGCCCATCGGCCGCCGTGCCGCCGCGATCCGCGATCGCGAACGGCGGCGGACACGTCAGCGCCTCACTCACGTAGCCTGGCGGACTGCGATGGTCGTTGGCGTGGTGGCTCTCGCAGCGGGGTTGATCCTCGCCTACCGCGCTGCCGGACCGCAAAGGGCCTCATCATCGCCGGCGATGATCGCCAAGTCTGCGCCCGCCTTCGCCCTGAAGACCGCCGACGGGGGCGAATTCAACCTGAGCGATTTTCGGGGCAAGAAGAATGTCCTCCTATTCTTTAACGAAGGTTATGGCTGCGACCCCTGCTGGCAGCAGGCGGCGCAACTACAGAAAGACCAGCAGACCTTCGCGGAGATGGGCGTGGAGGTCTACGCCGTCATGGTCGATCAACCCGCTCTGATCAAGAGCGAGATGGCGCGCTGGGGCCTGACGACGCTACCGGTCCTCGTCGATCAGACCAGGGAGGTTTCGCGCTCCTACGACGCGCTGGGCGGAATGCACGCCAATAAGCCGGACCACAAGTTCGTCCTCATCAGCCGCGAGGGCACGATCCTCTGGGCCGCCGACTACCCCACGATGTCGGTCAACGGCGACGCCGTCGTGAAGCAGGTCCGGACCCTTCTGACCGCGCGACAGAATTGAGGCAGCCCTCATGCGCGCCTCTCCGCTGGTGGCCCCTTCGGAAGCTCTCGAGGTGTATCGGCGGCTGTCGAGCGTCATCGAAAGAGCTAAAGATGCGTCGGGACCACTACACTAGCGGCTGGCCCCTATCGTGCCGCCGCCGAGACACTCTTCGCCCGAGTAGAATGCTATCGCCTGGCCCGGCGTGAGCGCGCGCTGACGCCTAGCGAAGCGCACCGTCGCCCGGTCACTGTCGGAGGCCACCAGCGTGGCTGCCGCGGGCTCGGCCTTGTATCGCGCCTTCGCTTCGAGCGCGGTCCCTGCTGGCGGTGCGTGGCCAGCCGTCCAGCGCACCTCCGCGACTTCCGCTGTGTCCGAGAAGAGGTCCTCTTCGGGGCCGATCGTGACGATGTTGCGCGCCGCATCGATCCCCGTCACGTACCGCGGCGCTCCCACGGCGATGCCAAGGCCCTTGCGCTGCCCTACGGTGTACGCCGCCACACCCCGGTGCTCCGCGACCACGCTGCCCTCCGCGTCGCGCATTTCGCCCGGCGCCAGATCAACCCGCTGCTCGACGAATGCGCGGTAGTCGTTCCCCGGCACGAAGCAGATCTCGACGCTGTCTGGCTTCTCGGCGACATCCAACCCGAGCCGTCGCGCGTGCTCGCGCACCTCAACCTTCGTCAGGTCACCGATTGGCAACAGCAGCCGCGAAAGCTGCTCCTGCTGGAGCATGTAGAGCACGTACGACTGGTCCTTCGAGAGGTCCACCGCCCGGAACAGCCGCGAAAGCTGCGAATCGCGCGGCAGGCCAGGGAATCGTGAATCGTGAATCGTGAATCGTGAATCTCCACCGTGTGTGACCCGTGCGTAGTGCCCGGTCGCCACGTACTGCGCTTCGAACGTAGGCAAGCGATCCAGCAGCGCCCGGTACTTGATGTGCTCGTTACAGCGCACGCAAGGGTTCGGCGTGCGACCCGCCGCGTATTCGGCCACGAAGTTATCGACCACCTTGGCTTTGAACTCCTCTTCGAAGTTCATCACGTAGTGCCGGATGCCGAGCTGGCCCGCGACGCGCCGTGCGTCGTCCACATCCTCGACGCTGCAGCACTGCTGATGCCCGCTCAGTTCGTCTGGACGCTCTTCCGTCCAGAGGCGCATGGTCACGCCGATCACCTCATAGCCCTGCTCTACCAGCAGCGCCGCCGCCACGGAGCTATCGACTCCGCCGGACATACCGACAACAACGCGAGCGGGCGATTCAGACACGAGAACTCCTGGCGGAATGGGGCGGACTCATCCGAGTGTAGCCGACTGCCTGCTTGGGGAACGCGCCAACTCGGGCGCCCGGCCAGCCATGTGCTACCATCGTTCCAACGCCAATTTCTCATAGGCCCGGCATACCGGGCGGTGGAGCACTCTTCCTGGATTCCGAAACCCTCGCCCAACGGGCCGTCGATGTCCTCTCTGAACACCAGGCTTTGGACATCGCGCTACTCGATATCTCCCGAACAGCTTCGTTCACCGACTACTTCGTGATCGCCACCGCGCAATCGCCGTTGCAGTTCAACGCGCTCGCCGATTACCTCGAAGAATCGTTGAAGCCAGAAGGCCACGACATTCGTCACCGCGAAGGCTCGCCCAACAGCGGCTGGGTGTTGCTCGATTTTGGCGACCTGATCGTGCACATCTTTTCGCCCGACCAGCGAGCGTACTACCGCCTTGAGGAGCTCTGGGGCCGCACGAGCCCGGTCGTCCGCTTCGCGAACTGAAGCTAGAGCGTCCATCCGCATACTGGTGGGCGCGCCGCAAAGGGCCAATGGCCCGCTCATCGCGTCTAGCCTCTCTCCTCTCGCGTCCACCGGGCCCGGCTATACTCTGCCTGTGACCGAAGACCGACTGGTGGCCGCGACCGAACTGTCCGATGACGCCGATGTCGAACGGTCGCTGCGCCCGCAACAGTTGGACGATTTTCCCGGGCAGCCGCGCGTCCTGCAGAACCTGCGCATCGCCATCGAGGCGGCGACGAAGCGCGGCGAAGCGTTGGACCACCAACTCCTCTACGGCCCCCCGGGGCTCGGCAAGACGACTCTGGCGAACATCGTTGCTAACGAAATGGGAGTGGCGATCCGCACCACCAGCGGCCCCGCGATCGAACGCCCCGGCGACCTGGCGGCAATCCTCACTAACCTCAAAGAACACGACATTCTTTTCATCGATGAGGTCCACCGCCTTTCGCGCTCGGTGGAGGAGATCCTCTACCCGGCGATGGAGGATTTCGCCCTGGACCTGGTTATCGGCAAGGGTCCGGGGGCGCGCTCCGTGCGCCTGGCCATGCCGCGATTCACGCTGATCGGCGCTACCACCCGCTACGCGATGGTCAGCGCCCCCATGCGCGACCGCTTCGGCAGCGTCTACCGGCTGGAGTTCTACGACCCGCCGACGCTGGCGATCATCGTCAAACGCTCGGCCCAGATCCTTGGCGTGCCGCTGCCCGACGACTCGGCGTCTGAGATCGCCCGCCGTTCGCGCGGGACGCCGCGCATCGCCAACCGCATCCTGCGCCGCGTGCGGGATTACGCCGAAGTCCGCGGCGAAGGCGTGATTACGCTCGAAAGCACCCGCGCCGCGCTCGTCCTGCTCGATATCGACGACCTTGGCCTGGACGAAACGGACCGCATGGTGCTGCGCGCCATCATCGAAAAGTTCAACGGCGGTCCGGTGGGCCTGGAAACGATCGCCGCCTCGATCAGCGAGGAATCGGACACGATTATGGATGTCTACGAACCGTTTCTGCTGCAGTGTGGCTTCCTCCAGCGCACGCCGCGCGGCCGCACGGCCACGCCCGCGGCGTATCGCCACCTCGGCCTCGTCCCGCCACGCAACGTAGAGGCGCAGCCCACGCTCTGGGAGAGCGAGGAGGGGTAGGTGGCGGTCGGCCGGTGCGTCGAGGGAGCGTACTCTAGCTAGGGAGCCAATCGCTGGCCGACATTCTTCGAATTTGTGCAGCGTGCGCCTTCGCTGTCTCGAACGACTGGGCGTTGACCTGACCGCCCATCTCGTAGTCAGCGTTGTTCCTGAGGCGACGAAGATTGTCCAGGGCGACTCCCGCGGCGGCCCGCTTGTTCATTTTCAGACCCTCGACGACTCGCCGGTGGTCTCCGTCTGACTGGTTGGGTTGGATGAGGCGCCTGGCTGCCAGCGAGTTTCGCGATTTCACAAACATCGCGTAGTAAAGCCGCCCAATTGCGGTGCGCAACGCGGCTTCCGTGTTGAGCAAGGCAAGCTCCCCTGCCAGCGCTTCCAGCGGCTCGAATGCCAAAGGGCGCTCTCCGATCAGTTCAAAGGTCGAATGAAATCTGCGAGGCGATGGATCGCGCCAGGTCTGGGCGAGTCTCGACGGCCGCCTCGATGACTGAACCGAGCGTTTCCAAGGTTTCCACCCAGCGTGGCGACCCGACGTCCCCCGGGTCATCCACTGCGAGGAGAATCTGGACCCAGCCTTGCTCTTCGGGATTGACGATCCCGCTCACTTCGCGGATCCGTATCGGAGTCGTTGCCAACTCGACAGTCACAGCCTCCAGCGCGGCCGAATCGACACACTTGGCCGCTTCAATGGCCGAAGGGAGCAGTATGGCAGTTAGCGCCGCCGCGCCGAGCGCCGACCGCAATGCCAACTCAGGATCGGCGGTTGCCGGTGCAGTCGATGGTTTCATTAGACCAGTTTACCGCAGCGGTGCACTCGGTTGGCGCACCGCAACGGCGTCAGGCACCTCGTTTGACGAGCCATTCGCGGATCTGTCCCGCCTCTTCGTGGCTTAGCGCTCGCGCCGCTACTGGGACGGCCTGTAGGTCGCGCACAGCCTCTTCCAGGTCAAAGCCAAATCGCTTGGACGCCAAGATCGCCGGAAGGAAGGCTGGGCGCTCAACCCACAGCGCGTACTCCTCATCGTTGAAGCCAAGGAAATCGGGCAGTGGGCCGCCACCCTCGCCGCCGTGCCAGCGCACGACAAAGCCGTCGATCGCATTCGCGTCGATGACTCCCTCAAGGCACTGTTCAACGAATGTTGCTGCCGTCATAGCTCAAGTTTACGCCCTCGCGGATCGCTGCCTTGCGGCTCGGCCAGTCCCTGATGATCAACTATCGAAACCAGGGATCGCAGCGTAGACTTCGGTCGGTTCGGCACGACTCAGTAAGGAGGAGCAAGGCCATGGCAGACGAACTCTGGCGAAACTCGGCGAGCGACCTGGCGGCGATGATCGCTCGCGGCGAGACCACTTCGCGCGCGGTGGTTGAGGCGCACCTGGCGCGTATCGCCGAGGTTAACCCCGCGCTCAACGCCGTGGTCACCGTGCTCGAGGCTGAGGCCCTGGGCGGCGCGGCCATCGCCGATGCCGAAATGGCCGCCGGGCAACCCCTCGGTCCGTTCCACGGCGTGCCCTTCACGGTCAAAGCGAATATCGACCTGCTGGGCACGCCCACCACCCACGGCGTCCCCGCCTTCGCGAACGCGATGCCAGACGCCGACCACCCGATGGTCGAGCGCATGAAGGCCGCCGGCGCGATCCCGATCGGGCGCACCAACCTCCCGGACATGGCTCTACGCGTCCATACAGACAGCGCACTCTACGGGCTGACGCGTAACCCTTGGAACCTGGGGCGCACCACGGGCGGGTCCAGCGGTGGCGAAGCGGCTGCGCTCGCGTCCGGCATGAGCCCGATCGGACTCGGCAACGACATCGGTGGTTCACTCCGGAACCCTGCGTTTTGCTGCGGCATCGCTTCGCTCAAGCCCGGCTTTGGCCGCATCCCCAGCGCCTCCGGAGTGGAGCCGAAAAGCGGCCTGCAAGTCGGGCAGATGATGGCTGTCCAGGGTCCCATGGCTCGCACGGTAGCCGACCTCCGCCTCGCTCTGGGCATCCTTGCTGGTCCTCATCCGCGCGACCCTTTCTCTTTCCCCGCGCCCCTCAAGGGTTCCAGGCCGGCGGGCCGGATCAAGGTGGCGGTCGTCCCAGATCCGCCAGGAGGCACGACTGCGCCCGAGATCAGTGCCGGTGTCCGCGCCGCCGCTGGCGCCCTGGCTGACGCCGGATACGACGTTGCTGAAGTGACGCCGCCGATGGTCGAAGAGGCAATCCTCGCGTGGGCGCAATGGATCTCGTGGGAGTTCGGTACGATGGCGGACATCCTCGGCGCGGTGATGTCCGCGGAAGCTGCCGGTTTCTTCATATCGTTCACGGCCGCGTACGGGACACCAAGCTACGCGGACGGCGTGCAGTTGCAGGTGCGGCGCCACGAAATCGCACGCGCCTGGTCCGAGTTCTTCGCCGACTACCCGGTCATCCTCGGGCCAACCTGGTGTCAGCCGCAGTTTGAACATGGCTACGATGTCGCAGGCCCCGAGAGCACCGGTCGGGTCCTCAATCTGCTTCGCTTTGTGACGCCGATGAACCTGCTAGGACTACCCGTGGCCTGCGTGCCAACGGGCACGGCGAACGGTCTGCCGCTCGGCGTCCAGGTGGTCGGTGACCGTTTCCGCGAAGACCTCTGCCTCGATGCGGCTGAGGCGATCGAGCAGCGGCTGGGCAGAATTACGCCGATCGACCCGGTGCGCTGACAGCCGCCCGCCGCGTCACTTGTAACGCCCTGCGCGCCCTGTCAGAGTACGTGCCCACGAACCAAGCGGAGGCGCACAGTGACTTACGATCAGATCCTCACCGAGACGCGAGGCCGGGTTGGCGTCATTCGCCTCAACCGGCCCGAGAAGTTGAACGCCTGGACCGCCCAGATGGGTCAGGAGATCCAGGACCAGATCGGCAAGTGGAACGGGGATGACGCAATCGGTGCGATCCTCCTGACAGCCGAAGGGCGCGGGTTCTGCGCTGGCGCGGACATGGGCAACTTCGCCGCTCGCGCGCAGGTCAACACCAGCGGACCCGGAGAAGAGTTGCGACGGGGCGGGGCGAACTTCACCCACTTCATGCGCGAATCGAAGCCTACTGTGGCGGCGATCAACGGCTACGCGGTTGGCATCGGCCTTACCATGATCCTGCCCTGCGACGTCCGCATCGCCTCCACCAGTGCGAAGCTGAGTATCCGCTTCGTGAAGATGGGCCTGGTCCCGGAACTGGGATCGACGCGGTTGCTCGCACAGTTGGTCGGGCTCGGCCACGCCACCGATATGTGTCTGACGGGCCGGATGGTGGACGCCGAGGAGGCGCTGCGCATGGGCCTGGTGACGGAGGTGGTGGCTCCCGATTCGCTTTTCGACAGCGGAATGGCGAAGGCCGAGGAGATCGCAAACAACCCGACGCGAGCGGTGCGGATGATCAAGGAACTGCTGGCGAAGAACCCGCTCGACCCGGATCTTGAATCGGTGATGGAGCGCGAACTGCTGCGCGACCAGATCGCACGGCGTCTTCCGGACCACACTGAGGCCGTGACAGCGTTCATGGAGAAGCGTTCTCCGGAGTTCAACCGGTAGGCCAACCGCTCTCTGTATACTCCACCAGCACACCCCGCCCGGAGTTTCGCCCCATGCCCACCGCCGCCCCCGATTGGGACGCCGTCCATACCGAAGCGATCGACCTGCTCTGCCAGTTCCTGCGCATCGATACCTCGAACCCGCCAGGCAACGAACGGCTGGCGTGCGATTTTATCGGCGCGATTTTGGAGCGCGAAGGCATCCCTTACGAGCTGTTCGATGCCGGGGACGACCGCGTCTCCCTGCGCGCCGTGCTCCCCGGCGATGGCAGCAAGCGGCCCTTCATGCTCCTCAACCACACCGATGTGGTGCCTGTGCAACGTGAGTTCTGGGACGAAGAGCCGTTCTCGGGGCTGATTAAGGACGGGCACATCTGGGGTCGCGGCGCGCTGGATATGAAGGGCCTTGGCATGGTCCAGCTGGTGACGTTCCTCAACCTCAAGCGGCTGGGCGTGCCGCTCGCCCGGGACGTGATCTTCTTCGCGATGGCGGACGAAGAGGCTGGCTCTGAGTTTGGTGTGCGCTGGCTGGAACGCAATCATCCGGAATCGCTCGACGCGGAGTTTGTGATCAATGAAGGTGGCGGCGGCACTACGGAACTGTTCGGCGTCGAGCGGCCCGTTTACAACGTGGCGGTCGCCGAAAAAGGGCCCGTCTGGCTGCGGCTGATCGCCGGGGGGACGCCGGGTCACGGCTCGGTCCCGCACAGCGATAACGCGGTCGACCGGCTGACGCGGGCTCTCGGCGCGATCCAAATGTGGCAGCGGCCGCTCTCGGTCTCAGCCGGACTACAGGAGTATTTCAGTCGGCTCTCGCGTGCGGGCGTCTACAAGGGCGACCCCACCGCGAAAGGGCTGGAACAGGCGGCCGGGAACGACCCGCGCGTCCGAGCCCTGCTTACGAACACGATCAGCGCGACCGGGCTGACCGCTGGGGTGAAGGTGAACGTCATCCCAGCATTCGCCGAGGCGACGCTCGATTGCCGATTGCTGCCGGGCGTGAAGCCCGAGGCCTTTATCGCCGAACTCGAAGCGGTGATCGGGGATGCCAAGGTGCGAATCGAACGCATCCACACCGGCTGGTCCGAGACGAACAGCTTCGATACGGAGCTCTTTCGCACGATCGAAGAAGTCATCCACGATCACATGGAGGAGGCGGTCGTTGTCCCCGGGATGACCGTGGGCTTCACCGATAGCAGCACGCTGCGCAACCGCGGCCAGATTTCGTACGGGTTTTCGGGCGGGCTGACAACGCCGGACGTTGGCCGTTCGGTTCACGGCCATAACGAGCGCGTGAGCATCGAGA
>JBDSJC010000029.1:0-7062 GCA_039917655.1 Tepidiformaceae bacterium | reverse complement strand
GACGGTGCGATTACCGGGATGTCCTACTGTGACCGTGCGCTACCTAAGCTTGAGGGGGCTGGCCGGGTCATCCTTTCCCCTCCGTGACGCTGTGCGGCGGTCGGGGCCGAGCGACTCTAACCGCGCGCCTGTGGCACAATCCACCCATGTCCCCAACCACCCCCCTCCAGCCGCCCATCGCCCCCATGCTTGCCAAGCTCAGCGCGGCCATCCCCGAGGGCGAGGGCTGGCTGTACGAGCCGAAGTGGGACGGATTCCGCTGCATCCTGTTCTTCGATGGTGCGGAGCTTTACTTGCAGTCGCGCGATCTGAAGCCGCTGGGGCGCTACTTCCCGGACCTCGAAGAGAAGCTGCCGCGGTTGCTGCCCGGGCCGGTGGTTCTCGACGGCGAAATCGTGATCATGGGCGCGAACGGGCTCGATTTCGGGGCGTTACAGCTGCGCATCCATCCCGCCGCCTCGCGCGTGAAGATGCTCGCTGAGCAGACGCCCGCAGCCTACGTCGCCTTCGACATCCTCGCCGAGGGGGAGGATGACCTGCGTTCGCAGCCGTTCGCCGAGCGGCGGGCGCGGCTCGAAACAGTCCTTGGCCAGGCCAGGCCGCCGCTCCACGTGACTCCCGCCACAACGGATTCACCACTGGCTGCAGACTGGTTCGACCGCTTCGAAGGGGCGGGGTTCGATGGCGTCATCGCCAAGCGGCTGGATGGCGCCTACCTTCCAGGGAAGCGCGCGATGGCGAAGATCAAGCATCTGCGCACCGTGGATTGCGTGGTCGGCGGCTACCGGTGGAACAAGGGCGAAGAGGGCGTCTCAGTGGGGTCGCTGCTGCTCGGGCTGTACGACTCGGACGGGGTGGTCCACTACGTTGGGCACACGTCCGCCTTCAACGCCGAAGAGAAGCGCGCTCTGGTCACGGCGTTGGCACCCTACGTCACCGATGATGAGGCCACGGGCTTCGGCCAGGGCCGCACGCCCGGCGGGGTCAGCCGCTGGAGTACGGGCAAAGATACCTCGTGGGTGCGGCTGCGGCCGGAGTTGGTGGTCGAAGTGACGTTTGACTACCTGCAGGGCGACCGCTTCCGGCACGCCGCCACGTTTCGCCACTGGCGCACGGACAAGGAGCCGGAATCATGCACGTTCGACCAGTTCACGGCGTCGGTGCCGTATGAGCTGATGAAGGTGTTCGAGGAGTAGGGGCGGGAGGAGCGTCCAGGCTCGCCCCGGTCGGGGCTGACTCCAGCGGCGAACAGCCTGAAGGCCCACGGAACAGCCGGTGACGCCACGCGACTATCTCTCTTCGCGTAGTCGATGCCCTACGGCAAGTAGGCGATGCGGCTCGTCGGACCGAGCAGCTCCGGGATGTTGCGTTGCGCATCGCGGACGAAGTCGACCATCAACGGACGTGTCTCTCGCGGGTCGATGATGTCTTCAACGGCGAAGGCGTGGGCAGTGCGGAACGGCGAACGAAGGGCGTTGAGACGAGTTTCGATCTCGGCGCGCTTCGCTTCAGGATCCTCCGCGGCATCGATCTCGCGGCGGTAGGCGGCGGTCACTCCGCCTTCGATGTGCATCGAACCCCAATGCCCGGAGGGCCAGGCGAAGCGCCGGTACATCGCCGTGCCGCCGCGGTAGTGCAGCCCACCCGCGACGCCATAAGCCTGGCGGATCAGGAAGCACATGTAGGGCATCCGGGAGAGAGAGAGCAGTGAAACGATCCGCGCACCGGCACGGACGATGCCCTTTTTCTCTTCCGCCAACCCAACCATGAAGCCCGGTTCGTCGCAGAAGTAGATCAGCGGCAGATGGAAGGTGTCGCACAGTTGCATCAGGCGCGCGGATTTCTCGCCGGCCGCTTTGTCCATCGAGCCGCCGAGGAAACGGGGGTTGTTGATCATCACCCCGACCGGGTAACCATCGACGCGGGCGAGCCCGGTGATGCGCGATCGGGCGAACTCGGGCTGAATCTCAAAGAACGAGTCCCGGTCGAGGACCAGGTCGAGGATCTTTCTCGGGTCGTAGACCCGCTTGGGATTCTCGGGAATGAGTGAGAGCAACGCCTCTTCGCGGCGCTCGGGGTCATCGACCGGCTCGATGCGCGGGGGCGCATCCCAAACGCTCGAAGGGAGGTAGGAGAGAAAACGGCGAACCTGCGCGAGAGCGTCGGCCTCATCGGCGGCGAGGTTCGCAACTACACCGGAAGTACGGACCTGGACGTCTTCATTTCCCAGTTCCTCCTTCGTTATCGAGATGCCGAGCCCCGCCTTCACGACCGGTGGTCCGGCGACGAAGAGCTGGCTGGTGCCCTTGACCATCACGTTGAAGTGACACATGGCGGCCTGCACGGCGGGCAGCCCCGCGACGGAGCCCATAACGGCCGAAACACACGGCACCATCTGGAGCAACTCGGCATCGAGAACGCGGTCGTTCGCGGGCAGGTAGGTACGGCCCATTGTTTCGAACGTGCGCACGCTTCCGCCCGTCGCGTCTAGCAGGCGGATGAACGGCAGCTTCAGCGAGTAGGCCTGCTTCACGGCCCACGCCGATTTGTCCGCGACCGAACCATCGGCGGAGCCCCCGCGAATAGTGAAGTCCCCTCCGTGCACGACAACCTTTCGGCCGTCGATTCGGACGATGCCCGTGACCGAATTGGCGGGAGTCAGGGACTCGAGATGTTCCCCGTGGTAAGCCGCGCGGCCGGCGAGCACGCCCGTTTCCTGGAACGTTCCGGCGTCGGCGAGGAGGTCGAGCCGCTCGCGGACCGTGAGCTTTCCGCGGCCCTTGTGGAAGGCAACTGAATCCGGGCCGCCCATCTGGCGGGCAAGCGCCGTCCGGCGGTGAAGCTCATCGACATCGGCCTGCCAGGACATAGGTGTGCTCCATATCGGGGTGTCTGCGGATTCTACGTGAGCGAGCGCCTTCAGCCGATCGTCCCTGCGCCGCGTCATTGTTTTCGCTCGCAAACCATGATCCCTGCCCGGCTGGCCGGTCGGGCTTCGATCGACATATCGCCCAGCTGGTGATGACCCAAGCGCCGGCCCTGCCTGCTCGAAACGTGGGGAGCTCCCGGCGGTTCAAGCCGATGTCCGAAAGTCGTAAGAGATCTGGACATGCCGTCCGGTAGAGTGACGACGGGCCGCGTCACCTAAGGCGATCCGAACCTGGGATGACGGGAGCAGATCATGACAGCAAACCGAAACCAGCTGTTCGCCGCGGCCGTTTACGTCGCCGGGGGGGTTCTCTACTATCTTTCCGTCCAAACCTGGGGGCTCGACTTTCGAGCGACACCCTTCTTCTACGGAGTTGTGCTGCTGCTCGTCAGCATCTTTCGGCGGGATACCCTGGCGACAGCCATCCCGGTTGTGGTCTGGGGAATGGCCGTGCTCCTGACCCACGATCGGGGACCCATCGAAGAGAAGCGAGAGGCCGCGCTTTACGTTCTGAGCGGTGGCCTGACAGCGGCGATCTTTGTTCTCCTCCAGCGTTGGGTCCCGCCGAAGCGAGCGTTGCAAGGCATGGCAGTTGCGCTCATTTTCAGCGGGCTTTCGTTCCTGTTTGTGATCGACGCGACCTGGGTGTGGGCTGCGCTTCTCGTCGCGAGCGGATTGTTCGAACTTGTCGCAAGCTTTTGGCCAGGGGCTGCAGCATTCCGAAAGCGAGCTCACTCTGGAATTGAAGTCTGACCAACGCTGAACGGCGGAGCGCCCCTGTCGCCCGAAAGTAGCTGCAAGGTGCCCTCAGGCCGGCGGATCTCGTAGACAGGAACGGCCGCCCCGCAACCGGACGTGATGGCCACCGCTTGCCACTTGCTGGGATCTCCAGCCCGTCTCGCTGCGTGACATCGCAGAGATTGCGACAATGCCAACACGATGCCCATGAAATCGAAGCAGATCCAACAGACCTATCGGTGGATGGCGCCGATGTACGACGCCCTGTTCCGACGATTCTACGAACGCATGCGGCTCGCGGGCATCGAGGCCTTGGGATTGAAGCCGTCCGACACCGTTGTTCTCGTCGGGGTAGGCACCGGACTGGACATTCGATTGTTGCCCCCGGTGTCGCGCATCCTGGCCATTGACCTCACTCCGGAGATGTTGCGGCGCGCGGCCAGAATCCCGTCAGCCGGGCCTGCAAACTTCGTTCTCGCTGATGGCGCCCGGCTTCCCTTGAGGGCCGAGAGTGCTTCTGCCGTCCTCCTTCACCTTATCCTCAGTGTCGCCCCTGACGCCCGGGCGCTGTTAGAGGAGACGGTGCGGATACTCAGCGCTGGTGGACGAGTGTCCATCCTCGACCATTTCGCTCCCGACGGGCGTATCAGCCTGTTGCGACGGCTGCTCAGTCGCGCGCCCATTATTTTAGGCACACACTTCGACCGGCCATTAGAAAGCATGATGGTTGGGCTTCCACTCCGTGTCCTTGCGGAGCGACGTTTTGTGGGAGGCGTTTACCGCGTTGTGGTCCTGGAACGTGTCGCCATTTGACACGACCGTGGGTCTCGCGGCCCGACCGTAGCACCGTTGGAAGGTTGAGCGCCCTCCTCGCGCTGCTGCTTCGTCTTGCGTCGCTGGCGCAAACCACGTAGCAGACTGGTTGGATCGCTTCAAAGTACGACTTTCTCGACTTTGGACCCGTCCGAAATCGGCCGCTCTGTGACGTGTGACACATCCGGTAGGCGCTCTCCCCCTAAAGATGGAGCCTTGAGCGGGTCAAACGGGGGGAGTACCCGCCCCAGGCCCGCCATAGGATTCGAACATCGCACGAGGGCCTCGCCAAGAGCCCTCTCGGAGGACACCATGGAAACGCCGGAAATGACCAACCAGGCCCAGGCCCACGCGCACCACTGGATCATTGAAGAGGCGAGCGGCCCCCTCAGCGGTGGCCGCTGCAAGACCTGCGGCGCGAACAAAGCGTTCAAGAACTGGCTTGCTGACGGCGACTTCATCACCAACGAAGAGCACCGCACCGCAGCGTAGTTCGGTTGGGGCCGCCACTCCCCCGGCGGCCCCAACGCCTCTCATTTCGCCGCAAGTTCGGTTGGCAGCAACGCTCGGAGCCGCGCATCGAGGCCAGAGAGCAGCGTCTCGCTGTCGAAGTGTTTGAGTACGAAGTCCCGTCCCACGCTGTTTAGCCCGAGCTCTCCCGCCGAATGCTGCCGGATGAGCTGCCCAAGCACGTGGGCTACCTCGTCAAAGCCTTGTGCCTGGATCGCGCCCTCCATCGGGAAGGTCCAGATCGCCTGGCGCCCACGGGCGAGCGTCTCGACCACCATAAACGATGTGCCGTCGTGGCTGGTCAGACGAACCATGCAGCTGATTTCGCGATAGACGGCGTCCAGGCCGTCCACCCAACCGCGCGCCTCCAGGTTCGCGGGCAGCGGCCCTGGCAGCGACTCCGCTGGCGACGGCAGAAGAACGAACGGGATGTCCGGGAACTCGAGAGGAAGGCGCAGAAGCGTCTCCATGTCGAACACTTCGCGGTCGAAGGCGTCCACGGGCAGGTAGAGCAGGACCTTAAACTCGGTGGGCAGCGGCGGCGGCTGATCATCCGCGAGGGGGATTGGGAGCGGGACGTGGCTGGAGCGCACGCCGATGCCGCGCAGCTCGTCCACCAGCCAGGGCGCATCGCACCAGTGCGTTGCCCGCTCGGCGATACGCTCCGAGACGCGTCCGCGGGCGTGCTCCTCGGTGGCGATCAGCACGTCCGTGCCCACCCAGTGGATGACGACCGGCTTGCGGCGGAGCTGCATCATCCGGTCCTGCGGGGAACCCTTTTCGAGGCGGCTGCCGATCAGGTAGACGATGTCCGCGCGCGCCAGCTGCGGAAGCAGCGCCAGCCAGCCGGGCAGGCTGCGTCCAGGGTGGGCGAGGAACGCCGCGTCCCAGCCGCGTCCGCCGAGCAGTTCGGCCAGCATCTCGCCAAAATACGGCAGGCCAAGGATCGCGATGCGCGGGCGCCGGCTCATTCTCCCGGTTGGTCCCGGCCCGAGGTGGACGCGACCAGCCTTGCGCGGGGCGCGAGCACCGTTGCTCCGGGTGCCACGTCCCTATCGACCAGCGCGTGCGCGCCCACGGTGGATCCGGCGCCGATGACCACGCCGTGCAGGACGGTGGCGCCGATCCCGAGGTACGCCCCCTGGCCAATTCGCACGGGCGCCTGCTGGCGGGGACGCGTTTCGCGCAACGGGCCTGGCCCCACGTCCATGTGGGTGACGATGCTGCTGCGCATGGAGAGCGTGGCCTCGTCTTCGACCACCACGGCGTCCGCCAGGTCAATGAGGACAGCGGTGCCGAGGTGCACGCGGTCGCCAATCGTCAGCTTCGAAAAGTCGCTGGCGGCGTTGACGATGTAGAGCGGGCCGTGGATCGAGACATCGTCCCCCACCTTCGCGCCGAACTCGCGGAGGATGGCGACGTGTTGGTTCGGCGTGTCGCGCAGCTCGGCCGCGATGCCCTCGATGCCGTCTCGCAGGAAGCGCGCGCGGCGCCGCCCACGGCTCCACCATCCCAGGCGCTGACGAACGGGGCGCAGGGCAGGAGCGAGTTTCGAACGGACTGCCGCCGAATTCGGCATTTGTACCTCCCCGGCGTCATCCCTGTAAAACGTCGGTAAACAGTTTCAAGAATGGCCTAAATGCAGGCAACACGCCTTGCCTGCATAACAGCGCGCTCCTAACCTGATCATAGCTGGAGACCACCATCTCCCAAATAGTGAGGCACCTATGAAACGAGCGATTCTGTTCGGCCTTGGCGCATTCGGCGCAATTGTGGCGGCATTCCCGACCCTTGCGGTGGCCGCGGACTTCCCGCCACCCCCGCCAACCACCTTCTACGGCGCAGCTTCTGGGGCGTCCGCGGGACAGGCGGTCATCGCTATTGTGACGGAGGGCACCACGAGCACGGTTTGCGGCGATGGCGTGGTCACAACCGATGCCGGCGTCGTGGTGTATGTCGTGGATGTTATCGCGGATGCCCAGCGCGCGGGCTGCGGCAAGGCAGGCCGTCAGGTCATGTTTTACTTCACACCGATTGGCGGAGTGGGCGGACGGGTGTCCACGAACGCGGTT
>JBDSJC010000028.1:0-7634 GCA_039917655.1 Tepidiformaceae bacterium | reverse complement strand
GTCATGGATCTGACCCACGCACGCGAGCATCAGTTGTTCGAGGGCAAAATCGATCGCACTCGGCTTGGTTTCATGGAGCGGTCGCTCGTCGCCGCGTTGCGAGTGCCGGATGGCGACTTCCGCGACTGGAGCGAGATCCGCCACTGGGCGGGGACGATTCGCGCTGAGCTGTCCCTGCGCGCCGTCGCTGGCGGCTGACCGAGGCGCCGGTGCCGCTACCTCAGCCGCGTCACCGGCCGCAGGAAGAGCATCGCGAGGACACCGATCACCGCTGCAATGCTCGCCGAAATGACGATCGTGGCCTGCGGACCGTAGAGCGTGGCCATGATCCCGGCCTGGGCGTAGCCCACCGGGGTTGATGCCGTGAACGCTAGCCCGTACATGCTCATCACGCGGCCCATCATGTGGCGTTCGGTGTTCTCCTGGAGGAGCGCGGTGGCGAAGTTGATGAAGATCGCTGGGCCAAAGATCCCGCTGATGAAGAGGAAGAACATGTTCAGCGGCAAGCTGCTGCTGAACCCGTAGAGCGCCATCAAGACGCCGCCCATGAGTACGGAGCTACAGAGCATCACCCCACGGCGGCCCGGCCGGATCATTGTCAACAAGACTGACCCGATGAGGATCCCGGCGCCGAAGGATCCCCACAGGATGCCGACGTACTTGTCGCTCTCGTGGAGCACATCCTGGACGAAGATCACGACGGTGACGGCGAACGGACCCATGAGGAATACGCCGGGGATCGTGCCCAGCGCCAGCACCCCACTGAGCGCGGGCGAGTGGCGCACATAGCGCAGGCCTTCGGCAAGGTCGGCACGGACGCTGCGGCCCGAGGGCACAGGCATATCGGTAGCAATGCGGGAAAAGAGGAGGGCGGCGGCGGCGAGCATCACCACTTCAACCAGAAACGCGAACGTCAGCCCAGGCCCATCGGCGAGCAATCCTCCGACCATCGGTCCGCCGAACTGTAACGTCGCCATGAACGCCATCGTCCCCAGGATGACGCCGTTCTGAAGCTGCGCCGTCCGCAAAATCTGCGGCATCATTGACTGCCTGGCCGGGTTGGTGAACGCCCCCGCACTGCCAACGATTGCCGCGAGAATGAACACCGGCCAGATGAACGAGGCTTCGAGGCCCGAAAGCGCCACGTAAATCAGCGACACCGCGGCGGCCACCGAAAAGCTGCGGACGAGGATTCGCCGCCGTTCGACCCGGTCGGCGACAACCCCGCCGAACAGCGCGAACCCCGCGGCGGGGAGCGTCTGGCAGATGAGCGCGGCGGCGATCGCCAGCGGCCGGGCGTCATCGGAGACGCGGTCGCGAATAAACAACGGGACCGTCACTGCCTGGATCCCGACGCCGGTGCCGGCAACCACCGAGGCCGCCCACCAGTTTCGATAACCGGGCATCGAGAAGGGGTTGCGCGTCTCTTCGTCTGTCCCCGCCTGGGCAACGAGCGGCTCAGCGGGAAGCACCTGTTCGGTCATTGCGGGAGTCTACACGCAGAGCGGGACAAGTTGCATCGAACAACTCGCTGCCCTACACGCCCTTGCGGAACACCTGCTCCATCGCGCTCCGCTTCGCCCTCACCGCGATTCGCGCCTGCTCCAGTTGGCGGTCCGTGCGCCGCGTCGCGCGTTGCTCATAATGCATCCAGCCCACCACCAGGCAGACCAGCGCCACAACAAAGATCAGGTTTCCCCCAATCCAGAGGATGAGGATCGATATCCGCTGATCGGTCATCGGTCCCGGGCCCCACGCAGGAAGCTGGGCGGCGAAGTAGCGGTGCATCGGGTGGTTCATGCTCAGGAACATCCCGCCGAACAGCCCCTTGTGGGTCATCTCCACGAACACGTAGAGCGCGCGCAGCGGATAGGGCAACCGCCAACGCTGCGGATCGGCGCAGAGCACCGGCTGCCAGAACAGTAGCGCCACCGCGAGCAGCGAAATCTGTTGAAAGTCCCGCAGGAAGACGTTCTGAGCGGCGTCATCGGTCAAGCCGCTGAACTGCCAGAGGTAGGTAACCACCGCGAATAGCAGCCAGGTGACCGCTGGGAAGCTGACGGCGGCGAGGATTCGGTTGCGGTAGACGCCCCGTAGCCGCTTGCGCCACGTCTTGTTCGAAATTCGAAACGCAAGCGTGAGCGGCGACCCGACCAGGATCAGCGGCGCGGCGATCATCGTCAGGATGAGGAAGCCCGTGAAGTCCACCCAGAGCAACCGGTTGCCATAGTGTTCGACCGGCGAAAGTACGGCCACGCCCACCAGCGTCAGCCCGGCGAGAAAGCAGACCGACCGCCAGAGCGGGTGAGGCTTCGCGGAGCTTCGGACGCCGGCCCGGCGCGCCGCCACAATGTAGATCACCGAGATGCCTAGAAGCGCCGCCAGCCACGGCAGATCGGGCGCGAAATGCCGCAGGATCTCCAAAAGTGGGGGCGCGGACTCAATCACAACGGCTCCTCGCTACGGCGCTCCAAACGCTTCGAACGTCAGGATCGTGAACGTGTCCCGGATGTGCGGGATCGAATGGATCTGCCGCTCGATCAGCCGGCCGAGGCCGTCCACGTCATCGATGTAGAGCTTAACCAGCAGGTCGTACTGGCCGGTGATGCTGAACGCCTCCGAGAAGCTTTCGACTTCCGCGATCCGGTTCGCCACTTCAGTCCCGTGGCCGGGTTCGGTTTTCACCATGACGAAGACAGCGCGCATCGCTGAAGTCTACCCCAGCGCCCAAAGGTCTGGTGTAACGCCCCCGGCCCGCCCTACCATGGAGAGGCCGAGACGTACGTCCGGCTCTGGAGGGCTCCGGCGATGTGATGGGTCCAGCGAACGGATCCCAGTGGCGCCTGGCATCTGCCGGGGCGTACCGCGTTCACACGAAAGGAGCTTCTCATGGCGAAGCAGCCAAAGCCGAAGCCCGGCCAACCGCCCAAGCCCGGGTTCGGCGGCCCAAAATCCGTTACACCGCGAATTGGCGGCAAACCGGAACACATTCGCGTCAAGAAATAGACGGAACTAAGCGAAGCGAACCAGCATACAGGGAAGGGGCCGTAACGGCCCCTCTTCAGCGCCCCGGGGAACACGCCCGGAACTCCACCACCTTTTTCGTGGCTTCATGACTCCCCGTGGGTTCGTGTGGGCCGACGCTCAGCAGCCCAACTCAGACAGGTTAATAGTCGCGAGGGTTGTTCGAAGCCGAGCCGTCGCGCTGCGCCGCGATGCGCGACCGCTCGGCCAGCAGGCGCAGGATCGCCAGCGCCTGGGCCGCCGTCGGCCTCTCACCGCCCTCCGCCACCAGCCGCGCAACCTGCGCATCGAGGTCGCGCAGCTGTTTGTCGATCGAGGCAGCGTCGCGACTCGCTCCCGGGCCGGCCCCAGGAGGGCCTGCTGAGGGTGGCGGCACCCTCCCGCCCGCTGTCGGCGTCGAGTTCGGAGTTGGCGGCAGCGCGCCAGTCCCCGGGCCACCATCGGCTGCCTCACCCGGAGTTGGCGAGGCGCCCGGTGGGTTCTCCGCGGGCGGATTCTCCTCCTCGGGGTTGAGCAGGCGGCGGACCACCTCGTAGTCGTGCCGGGTTGTCTCATCGGTTGGGTCTTCGAGCAGCGAGCGGTGGAAGGCGTCCAGCGATTCTTCGAACTGCCCGGTGGCGAACGCGTGGTGGCCAATGCTGGCGAACGCTTTGGCCCGGTCTTCAGAGGCTGGCGATCCGCTCACCCGGCGCGCGGCGAGCGTCGCTTCGTCGTAGCGCTCGGCAGCGTGGTAGGCCGCGGCCAAGTTGAGGCTGATCTGGGCGTCGTCTGGCTTCGCGGCCTGGGCCTCGATAAACTTCTCGATCGCCAGGGTCGTGTCGCCGCTGCGTAGAGCGTCCCGGCCCGCTTCGTTCGCCGAGTAGGCGTCCGTCGCGCAGCCCCCGAGAAGGAACGTTGCGAGCAGTCCCGCAAGCGCCAGCCACAGGCGCCGGTCGCGCCGGCTCAGCCATTCCGCCACGCTGCCCAACACCAGCAATACCAGCGCCCCGCCCGCAAACCACTGGAAGCGCTCGACCGGGATCGTGGTTGCGCGCTCATCCACCTGGGCGCTCTTCAGGGCCTGGAGTCTCCCGGCCACCGCCCCCGGGACGGTTGCGAGCTCCGATCCGAGGTAGCGCCCGCCGGACGCCGTTGCAATCGCCCGCAGGAAGGTCTCGTTCAGTTTCGTCAGGATCGGTTGGCCGCTGGCGTCCAGTTTGTCGGCCGGGCGGAAGGTCTTGGGGTCGATCACCGGCACGCGTCCGCCTTCAGCCGTCCCCACGCCAGCGACGAGCAGGTCAATACCGGACTGCCTGACGCGTTCCACCGTAGCCGCCGGGTCGCCGCCGAGGTCATCACCGTCGGTCAGAAGCAGCACCGCGCGGCCGCCTGCACGTCCTTCGTCGAACGCGGCTATCGCAAGGTCGAGTCCGAGCGCAGCACTCGACCCGCCCTCGACGATGATCGTGCCGGATTCAAGCGAGGCGATAACCTGCGTCGCCGCCGCGAGGTCCGTGGTCAATGGAAAGCGCAGACGAGACGTTCCGGCGAAGACCACCAGCCCCACGCGGTCGCCGCCGAGGCGGCCAAGCGTTTGCGCCAGGGCTGTCTTGGCGGCCTCCAGCCGGTTCGGCTGCACATCGCGCGCGTCCATGCTCCGCGAAATATCCAGCACGATGACGAGGTCGGCGCCGTTGCGCGGCACACGCGATTGTGTGGTCCCCCATTGGGGCAATGCGGCCGCGATGATCGCCAGCATTGCCGCTCCAGCAAAGAGCGCCGCGGCAAGGTAGGGCGGGCCATGCTGGCGGGTGCGGGAAAACGCCTGCATCTTGCGGGCTGCGCGGCGCACCCCGGCCACCCACCCGGCGAATGCAACCGGCACGAGGACTAGCACGACCAGCAGCCACGGCCGTGCAAAATCGAGCTCGCTCATGCTGGGTTCCGCCTCAACCACGTCCCGCGTAGCGTCAGATCGGCGAGCAGCAGCAGCGCAGCCGCGCCAGCGAACCACGGCGCGAGCTGGGTGAAGCGTTCGAACCGTTCGCGGCCCACGCGGCTCGTCTCCAGCTTTCCGATTGCGGCGTAGACATCGGCCAGCGCCTGGGGATTGTTCGCCTTGAAATACTTGCCGTTCGTGCTGTCCGCGATAGCCTGGAGCAGCTTTTCATCGATCTCCGACCTGCCGGTGGCGTTGGTGGAAACAACGCCCACTGTGTAGACCCGGATCTTCAGCGCGCTCGCGAGCTGGGCGGCGTCCTCAGGCGAGATCGAATCCGCATTGTGCTCACCATCGGTCAGGAGAATCACGATCCGGCTGGCCGCCGTGGAATCCCGCAGCATGTTGAGCGCGCTGCCAAGCCCAACGCCAATGCCGGTCCCGTCCGGTAGCAGGCCGCTCTCCAGTTGGCTGACGATGCTGTCCAGCGCCTTGTAGTCGAGACTCGGCGGCGAGAGCGGGAGGGCGTCGCGCTGGAAGACGACGAGCCCGATGCGGTCGCTTTCGCGCCCCTTGATAAAGTCACGAATTACTTTTTTGGCGCCTTCCAACCGCGTGGCGCCGCCGAAGCCGGCGGTGTTCATCGAACTCGAAATGTCCAGCGAAAGGGCAATATCCACGCCCTGGCTGGGAACCACGGCGTTGGCATCGCCCACGCGCGGGCCGGCGATGGCGACGGCCAGGGCAACGAGCGCGAGCACCCGCAGGACCGGTAGGAAGGGCAGCAAGCGCAGGCGCAGCGTTTTTTTGGCGACCGCTAACGGCGCGGCGAATGGGATGCGCACCAGCCGCCTGCTGCGTGCCCGCGCCAGCAGAAACACCGGCACAGCCAACACCGCCAGAGCGAGCGCGATTGGCGTGGCGAACTCCATCAGGAGACCTCTTCGACGATTTCGCGCGCCATGTTCAGGTCCGCGTTGCGGCGTTCGCCCGCCGGCCGGTAGCCCGCGTAGATCACTGCGTCGCACTCTTCCAACAGCCCGCCGACGAGCCGGGCCTGCCAGCGATCGACGCCCGCGGACTCCATCCTGCGCTTCAACTCGGGCGTGGTGAGCGAAGACGCGGGGAACCCGTACTTGCTCCCAAGCGCTCCTCTGACCACCGAGGAGAGCGTGCGATAAGCGCCCACCGGGTCGCTATCGATGAGCCCCTCGGCACCCGTGAGCGTGGGCGGCAGCGCAAGCAGCGGCGCCTCCATCTCCTGGCGCTTCGGCCGCCGGATGAAAGCGCGCGCGCCAAGGAAGAGCGCCGCGGACACGGCACAAAGCGCCATGACCGCGGCGAGCGCCACTGCCGGACGCAGCAGTGGGGCCTCGGCCCCCGCGATCCCCGCGGGTGGCGCGAGCGGCGAGATCTGGAGTTTGTCGTCGGGTCCCAGGCTCGAAAGGACGTTCAGGGTGAGCGGCGGAAGCGCGCGCTGAGTGACTTCCGAACCGTTGACCACGCTAACAACCGGCCGGAACTCCGCCTTCCCTGGCGCGAACGATGCGACTACAAGGTCGATGGTGTGCACGGCGCGGTCGTTCACTCGCCGCGAAGTGGTGCCCGTCACACGCACCACTTCCACGCCCTTCCACTCCGCGCCACCCGGGTTCACCTCAACCGTCTGCCCAACTCCAGTGGTCACCTCAAGGCGCATTGCGACCTGCTCCCCAACCCCCAGGGACGGGCGGGCGAGCCGTGCCGTGTCGCCATCGTCCGCGCTTGCGCTCGCGAACAGGACCAGGGGCAAGAGCGCCGCCGTCGCCAGCCACGCCGCGCTGCGCGTCATCCGGCCGCCGCCACGCCGCGCCGCTTGAAGAACGCGAGCAGGGCAGGCACGTAGTCTTCGCCCACCCGCACGCGAATCTCATCAACGCCGAGCGAGCCAAACAGACGCTTTCGGTCGTCGTCGAGGTCGCGCACATGGGCTGCGTACGCCTCGCGAACTGCTGCGCTGCCCGTGTCAACGTCCACGGGCTCACCACTCTCCGCATCGGTCAGGCAGATGATGCCCGCGTCCGGCAGTGCTTCATCGAGCGGCTCGCGGACGCGCAGCGCAATGATGTCGTGGCGGCGGGCAGCGGCGCGCAGCTGTCGCGCGTAGTCGCCGGTAAGGAAGTCTGACACCAGGAAAACGGTGGCCCGTCGCTTCTGCACGCCAGTCAGGTACTCCAGCGCCGCCCCGATATCCGTCCCGCGCGTCTCGGGCTGCGCCCAGAGCACCTCGCGCACCACGCGCAATACATGCGTCGAGCCACCAGCAGGACGCACGTAGCGCTCCGGCTTGCTAGCGAAGAGCAGCAGGCCAACCTTGTCCTTGTTACGGATTGCCGCCAGTGCCAGCACCGCGCAGAGCTCCGCCGCCAGGTCCTCTTTCGTCCGCGGCAACGCCCCAACGCCCTGCGAGGCGCTGACATCCACCACGAAGAGCACCGTCAGGTCGCGGTCTTCGCGGTACCTGCGGATCACCGGCACGCCCGTCCGCGCCATCACTTTCCAGTCCAACGAGCGCACGTCGTCTCCCGGCACGTACGGCCGGAGTTCATCGAACTCGAGGCCCCGTCCGCGGAAAACCGCGTGGTACTCACCGAGAAACAGGTCATTAACCAGCCGGCGGGCTTTGATCTCGATCGCCTTCACCCGGTCAAGC
>JBDSJC010000027.1:0-3150 GCA_039917655.1 Tepidiformaceae bacterium | reverse complement strand
CCGAGGCGCGTTTCACCCTCCCGTGACGGGGCGAGAGGGCCGATCACTTCGGCGACCGCGGCTGTCAGGCCGACAAGTTCACCAGGCATCCAAACTTCCAAAGGCCCGCCCCGCGAAAGCGGGCGGGCTAAAGACTGTTCCTCCGCTACCTTAGCGGCTTCGTTTGTTGGGCGCTTTCCGGAGCCTGCTCTGGCGTTTGCTACGATGGTCGGGTGAACCACGAGCCGCCCCACGCCCACGAGTCCCCGCGCCGTGCGCTGCTCATCGGGCTGGCGCTAACGCTCACCTTCGTCGTGGTCGAAGCCGTCACCGGCGTCTTCGCTGGCTCACTGGCGCTCGTATCCGACGCCGGACACATGCTCACCGATTCCGCTGGCTTGCTCCTCGCGCTCGCCGCGTCAACCCTTGGGCGCCGCGCCCCCGACGCCCGCCGCACCTACGGCTACGCCCGCTTCGAAGTGCTCGCCGTGCCGGTCCACGTCACGCTCCTGCTGGGCATCGCCGCCTACATCCTCTGGGAGTCCGTCCAGCGCATCGGTACTGATCACGCGATCGACACCGGCCCCGTCCTCGTCGTTGGCGCCGCGGGCCTGGCCGTCAACCTCGTCGTCATCCGGCTGCTCCACAGCCATTCGCACGACAACCTGAACGCCCGTGCGGCGAGGCTCGAGGCGGGCGCGGACGCCCTCGGCTCGGTACTGGTGATCGCCTCGACGGCTTTCATCGCGCTAGGGGGATGGCATGGCGTAGACGCACTCACCGGCGTCGCAATCGCACTCTTCATCCTGCCGCGCGCCTGGAGCCTGCTGCGCCAGGCGGCCGATATCCTCCTGGAGAGCGCGCCACCCGGCCTCGAGCCCGCCGCGATCATCGAAGCGAGTTCCGCCATCCAGGGGGTCATCGCCATGCACGATGTCCACGTCTGGTCCATCGGCCCCCGATTCCCGGCCCTCAGCGCGCACGTCGAGATCGCCGATGTGGCCTGCACCGAGCATATCCTCACCGAGCTGGCGACTATGCTGCGCGACCGCTTTGCCATCTGCCACGTCACCCTGCAGCCCGAGACTCCCGCGCTGCACGAAGCGATAGAGTGCTGCCTCAGTCCCGATGCAGGCCTAATTGCCGGCCCCGCGCACCACCACGGCGTCCCCGTTGGTTAGCGTTTCCCGCTCGCCAGTCCCCCTCCTCTCGTTCGAGAAACAGAGAACCAGGCGGTGACCCAGCGGCCGATCACCCGCCGTCAGCTGATGGTCGGTGGCAGCGTGGCGGCTGCATCCGCGCTCGGCGCTGGTCTGGGCATCGCCAAGTACCGATCAGGACGCGAGAGCAAGCCAATCGTGGTAGCCCCATCGACTGTCGCCTCGGCAGCTAGCGGTCCGTCTCTAATGCCAACGGCGATCCCCCGCCGCGGCGGTGTCGCGCGCGTCCCGTCGCCGGGCCGCTTCAACTTCGATACGTTCGACACCCAGCGAACAGGCGAGCCGTCGGTCCTCGAGGTACTCGGCCGCACACACTCCCGGCTCCTGGACTGGGGGGACTCCGCCGACCCGATACTCGTACCCGGCCTCGCCACAAGTTGGGAGCAGCCCGAGACAGGCACGGTCCTCTTTCACCTGGACCTCCGGGCCCGTTGGGATAGCCGCTCGCCAACAAACGGCCGGGCGGTCACCGCCGACGACCTCCGCGCGCACTTCGCCCGCCAGAGCAAGCTGGCGAACGGAGCCCTGCCTCTTGCCCAGCGCCCGGCCGATTTCGCTAACCTACAGATCTCCATGCCCGGCAAGTCGACCGTCATGGTCCAAGCAGGCGACGACCCCTGGGCGCTTCAGACCTTCGCCTCTCGTTACGCCCTCATCCAGGCGCCGGAGGCCGTTGACGCCTTCGCCGCCGCCTGGGCCGAAGCGCGACCGGATCAAGTCGTGGGCACTGGCGCGTTTCGCTTCACCGGCCGCCGGGACGGTGGGCCGCTCGTATTCGAAGCGGCTCGCGGCGGCCACGTCGAGCCGGACCTGGACGGCCTCGAAGTCTTCGAACCGGGATCTCCGGACGACATGCTCGCGCTACAGGTAGACGAATACCTCGCTCGCGACCGGCGCGAAGCGGCCACGCTGCGCACAGGCGGACGCCTGGTCGAGCTGTCGCGCTACGAAGACAGCCCGGTAATCAGCACGTTCTTCGTTGGAGCGCAGCCGTGGAACAACCCGGCGCTGCTCCGAGCACTCAGCGGTGCGCTCAACCGCGGATGGCTGAGCCAGGCGCTTTTCGGGGGACGCGCCGACCCCTGTGGCCCAATCTCGCCCGCCTCTGGAAACTACGCGCCGCGCCAGGGAGAGTTGGCGAAGTTCGCCGGCTTCGGCACCGCCGCAGAGGCCGAGGCTCGCGCTGCGAAAGCCGCATGGGACGCCGCTGGCGGGGCCGGACTCGGCCCGGTCACGATCGACATCCCCAGCATCTTCGACCCCCTGTACAGCGCCAGTTCGGTCGTAATCGGCCGCCTGAACGAGGTGCTCGGCCCGCAGTTCCGCGCGGCCGTGGAAACGTACACCACGATTTCGGCCAAAACCGCCGACGGACGCTACGGCAACGGGCGGGCCGCCTTCTGGTTCGGCTGGGGGCCACCGTTGCTCGAACCGGACCCCTCACGCGCGCTCATCGAGACGTACTCGTCGACGGGTCCGAACGCGGGCGCGCTGGGATTGAAACCCGGCCCATTAGACGCGAAGCTGGCGGCCATCGCTCGCGCACCACAGAGCGGGCGCGATGCGGCCACCGCGGGAGCTGTGCTTGCCATCCTCGAAGACGGCGGCTCCGGGATCATCACCTGGCTGCTGCAGCGCTCCGAACTCTTCCGCTGGCCCTACCTTTCGGGCGCAACGCCGAGTCCCTTCTGGCGCCAGCATTTAGACTCCTCCCGGACGCTCGCTCCCACCGATTCGTTATACCCCAGGCGAGCGCCTTAACCACGCAAGCGGGATCTTTTTCGAAATTAGCTATAGCTCCATTGACACTGATAGGCCCAAACGTATACTCCGCGCATCCGGCGACGAGCCCACGGCGTATTAAACAGCAGGGTTGTACCCGGAACAGTTATAGGGGGAAGCACAATCATGTCTCAGGATAACTACTGGCTGCGCAGGGCGCAGACGAGCA